>CAMZIX010000051.1 GCA_947307375.1 uncultured Clostridia bacterium
CAATGTCTACCAGTCTGATTCACATGCCCTGGAGAGCCTCATGCTCGCCCTCGGGCTCCGTCCCGCCGCCGCGGGAGAGCTCGCCGACGCGGTGATCGTCAACACCTGCGCCGTCACGGCGGAGAGCGGGCGCAAGTCCCGCCAGACGATCCGCCGCCTGCGGGACGAGAATCCCGGCGCCGTGCTCGCCGTCTGCGGCTGCTACGCGCAGCTGGAGCCGGACGAGGCCGAAAAGCTCGGCGCGCGCGTCATTTTCGGCGCCGCCGACCGCGCCGCGACCGTGGCCGCCGTGGAGAAGGCCGTGACCGAGGGCGAGGCGACGAGAGCCATCGACCGTCCCTTCGAGCGCCGCAGCTTTGAAGAACTGCCCGCCGGCGCCGTCAGCGGCCGGACGCGGGCCATGCTGAAGATCCAGGACGGCTGCGTCAATTTCTGCACCTACTGCATCATCCCCTACACCCGAGGCAGGCTGCGGAGCCTCCCGATCGAGGCGGCGCGGGCGGAGACCGCGCGGCTGCGGGACGAGGGCTATCGCGAGCTGGTGCTGACCGGCATCGAGATCGCCTCCTACGGCGTCGACCTGCCGGGGAAGCCCGGTCTTGCAGAGCTCGTCGAGGCCGCGGCCGCGGTCTCGGGCGAGATGCGCCTGCGCCTCGGCTCGCTGGAGCCGACCGTCGTGACCGAAGACTTCTGCCGCCGCCTTGCCGCGACGGGCAAGGTCTGCCGCCATTTCCACCTCTCGCTGCAGTCCGGCTGCGACCGCACGCTCAAGGCCATGAACCGCAAGTATGACACGGAAGCGTTTTTCCGCGTCACGGAGCTGCTGCGGCGCTGTTTCCCCGGCTGCGCGCTGACGGCGGACCTGATCGCCGGCTTCCCGGGCGAGACGGAGCAGGATCAGGCCGATACCCTTGCCTTCATCCGCCGCGTCGGCTTCGCCGACATCCACGTCTTCCCCTATTCCCGCCGCCCCGGCACGCCGGCGGACAAAATGCCCGGCCAGTGCACCCGCGCGCTCAAGGCGCGCCGCGCGCACGAGCTGCAGCAGGCCGCCGACGAGATGCGCCTGCAGTACATGGCGCAGAGCCTCGGCCAGACCCTGCCGGTGCTGTTTGAGACCGAGGAGGACGGCCTCTGGCTAGGCCACAGCGATACCTATCTGCCGGTGAAGGCGCCGGGCAAGGGGCTGCGCGGACAGATCCTGCCCGTCCGCATCGAGTCCGTCGAGGCGGACGCGCTGAAAGGAGCGATCCTGTGAACGAAGAAAAAGACATCTTTGACCGCATCATGAGCTGGAAGCCGCTGCGCCCGCTCTGGCCCTTCTGGGAGAAGCACCGCGAGGTGCTGGTCTATCTCTTCATCGGCGGTCTGACGACCCTGGTCTCCTGGGCGGCGAAGTTCCTGTGGAATTTCCTTTTCTACGGCGGCACGCCGGAGCCCACGGTGACGCAGAACACGATCCTCTCCGTGGTGGAGAACGCGGCGGGCATCGCCTTCGCCTACCCGACCAACCGGAAATGGGTCTTCCGCAGCAAAAATCCGCATATTCTGGCCGAGGCCGCCGGCTTTGTCGGCTCGCGGCTCGTGACGATGGTGCTGGGCTGGCTGACGAATCTGCTGCTGGTCAACGTCCTGGGCGTGAGCGTCTACGTCTCCACCGTGATCGCGGCGGTCCTCGTCATCGTCGGCAACTATATCATCAGCAAGCTGCTGGTGTTCCGCAAAAAGGAGAATTGACATGAAAAAGATCGGTCTTCTGGTGGCCGTGGAAATGGACGCGGTGCTCTCCCGCTACGGCGCGCCGCAGGAAAGGCAGTTCCGGGACGGCTTTGAGGTGCTGCGCTACGAAAACGAGAGCTACACGGTCTGCGCCGTGAACGCCGGGGCCGGCGAGATCGCCGCCGCGGCCGCGGCGCAGCTGCTGATCAGCGCCTACGAGGTCGACCTGATCGTCAACTTCGGCGTGGTCGGCGGTCTGACCGAGGAGATGGCCATGGCCCGCACCTGCGTGGTCGAATCCGTCGTGCACTATGATTTCGACGTCTCCGCCTGGGTCGACGTCGAAGCCGGGCGTTACCTGCAGTACCCCACGCCCTATATCCCTACGACGCCGGAGCTGGTAGAGCGCGCCTGCGCGATCGAGCCCTCGCTGCGGCGCGTCGTCTGCGCCTCGGCCGACAAGTTCGTCGCCGGCGAGGAGCGGAAGCGGGCGCTGCACGAGCGCTGGGGCGCCGACATCTGCGAGATGGAGGCCGCCGGCATCGTGCTCACCTGCGCGCGGAAAGGCGTGCCCTGCCTGCTGATCAAGACCGTCTCCGACGGGATCACGGGCGGCGCGGAGGAGTTCAGCCGCGAGCTGGACCGCTCGGCCGGGATCTGCCTTGCCATCGCCGACAAAATCATCCGGGAGCTGTGATATCATGACGGAAGCTTTGTACGATCAGGACAGCCTGCTTTTTTCCTTCCGTGCGCGGGTGCTCGCCTGCGAGCAGGGAAAAACCGGCTTTCTCATCGAGCTCGACCGCACGGCCTTCTTCCCCGAGGGCGGCGGCCAGCCGGCCGATACCGGATCGATCGGCGAGGCGCGGGTCACGGACGTGCACGAGCGCGAGGGGCGCATCCTGCACTATGCCGACCGCCCCGTCGAGCCCGGGACGGAGGTCTTCTGTGAGATCGACGCCGAGCAGCGCCTGCGCCGCATGCAGAACCACTCCGGCGAGCACATCCTCTCCGGGATCACCCACCGCCTTTTCGGCTATGAGAACGTGGGCTTCCACATGGGCGCGGACTGCATGACCATCGACTTCAGCGGCGAGCTGGACGAGGAACAGCTCCGGCAGATCGAATCGCTCGCCAACGAGGCGATCCGCGCCGACCTGCCGATCCGCACCTGGTATCCCCCGGCGGAGGAGCTCGCGGCGCTCGACTACCGCAGCAAAAAGGAGCTGACCGGCGCGGTGCGCCTGGTGGAGGTCAAGGGCGTCGACCTCTGCGCCTGCTGCGCGCCGCACATGCCGCGCACCGGCGCGGTGGGGATGGTCAAGATCCTCTCCGCCGAGCGGCACCGCGGCGGCATGCGCCTGACCGTGATCTGCGGACTGGACGCGCTGGAGGACTACCGCCTGCGGCTCGAAAGCGCGGGCGCGGTCTCGCGGCCGCTTTCGGTGCCGCGGGAGAAGATCGCCGCGGGCGTCGAGCGCGTGCTCGGCGAGCAGGCGAAGCTCAAGGAGCGCGCCGCCGCGCTGGAAACCGAGCTTGCGCGCCGGATGGCCGAGGACCGGCCGGAGACGGAGGGCAATCTCTGCGTCTTCGACGCCCTGCTGGGCGACGTGGCCCTGCGGGAGCTGGTCAACGCTCTGGCCGACAAGTGCGGGGGCTTTGCGGCGGCCTTTTCCGGCAGCGACGAGGCCGGCTGGCGCTACGTTATCGGCAGCCGTCACCTCGACCTGCGTGCGAAAAGCCGTGAGATCAACGCCGCCATCCAGGGCCGCGGCGGCGGCAGCCCGGAGATGATCCAGGGCAGCTGCCGGGCCACGCAGGCGGAGATCACCGAAGCCCTGATGAAAGAACAAAAAGGACTGTGAGTTCCTCACAGTCCTTTTTCTATGCACAAAGCGCCGCCCGCGCATCATCCGTGCGATTCGTGCCAGCGGCTGTAATCGGCCTCGCCGTTGCCGCCCTCGTAGCTGCCGTCGATCTTGCTGAGCGCGCGCTCATAGGCCTCGGTCCCCTCCAGATACGGGGTGGGACGGTAGTCGTTGTAGCCGTCGCGCCAGTAGTCCTCCAGCACCGGGCGGCTGGAGACGCAGCACGGGATCAGGCGGTAGCCCTCGTGCGTCACCGTTCCGTCGAGGTCGCGCTTCATCGTGACCTCCACGATGGCCGTGTCCGGGTCGCTGGGCGCGGTGTTGCCGCCGAAGCAGAAGTTGCCCATGCTGTAGAGGATCAGGCCGCCGTTGTACTCCTCCACCGGCTGCAGGCAGTGCGGATGGGAGCCGTAGATCATGTCCGCGCCGGCGTCGATGCAGGCGTGGGCGATGTCAACGGCGGACTGCTCCGGGCGGACGTGCAGCTCGATGCCCCAGTGGAAGGCGCAGATGATATAGTCCGCGCCGTCGTTTTTCAGCTGCTCGATCGCGGCCAGCGCCTTGTCCAGATCGGGCCGGAAGTCGCCGTAGGCGTCGCTGAAGAAGCAGTAGATGCCCAGCCGCAGGCCGTGCGGCGTGGTAACGATCTGCGCCTCATCGTTCTTGCCGTAGGGGATGTGGTAGGCCTCCAGCGTCTCCCAGGTGTCCTGCTTGCCGGCTTCAAAGAAGTCGTCCGTGTGGTTGTTGGCCGTGGTCACGAAGTCCACGCCGCCCTCCAGCAGGATCTTCGCGTACTCGGTCGGCGCGCGAAAGGCAAAGGTCTTTTCCGAATACAGATTGCGGTCGGAAAAGCTGCACTCGAGGTTGCCGATCGTATACTCGTCGTCCGCGAAAAAGTGCACGACGTTCGAGAAGGGATAGGCGAAATCCCCGTTCATCTTCTGGGCGAAATCCGTCGAATACTGGTGGTTCGTCAGCGTCAGGTCGCCGATATAGTGGATCGTGAAATATTCCGGCTGCGGCTCGGGCGTAGGCACCGGAGTCGGCTCCGGGGTGGGTTCCGGAGTCGGTTCGGGCGTCGGCTCCGGCTCCTCCGCCGCCGTCTCCCGCGGCATGCTCTGGACCGGAACGGCGCTTTCCGCCGGCTGATACGTCTCTGCGCGCTGCTTCATCACATAGAAGGCCGCGGACAGGATCATCCCGAAGAGCAGCGTGCACAGCAGGATCGAAATGACTTTTTTCATGGCTATCCCTCATTTGCTCGGTGCCTTTGCGGCACTCGCCCATTATATATGACTTTTCTCTCTAAAGCAAGAGAAAATGCCCGCGGACGGAAAACAGGCTTCGCGCAAAATTTCCTCTTGGAAAACCGGCGCAAACGCGGTATAATGTTATTTGGAAAATTTTAAACCCAAGATATAGAGAGGAGCATGTTCATGAACAGCGAATGGCTGCCCTTTATCCCTACGGATGATATCTACCTCTTCAACACCGGCCATCTCTCCAAGGCCTGGCTCAGCTTCGGCTGCCGCTACATCCCCGAGCTGCATCTGCACCGCTTCCTGGTCTGGGCGCCCAACGCCCGCAGCGTGACCGTAGTCGGCGACTTCAACAGCTGGCACTGGGACGACACGCCGATGGAGCCCGTGCCCGGCGGCTGCTGGGTCGCCTTCGTGCCCGGCGTATGGCACGGCGCCCGGTACAAGATCTGCGTCGAGGGCTGCGACGGCCGCCGCATCCTGAAATCCGACCCCTTCGCCGCTTTCAGCCAGCACACCAGCGAGACGGCCTCCATCGTCTTCGACCACAGCGCGTTCACCTGGGCCGACGGCGAGTATATGACGGCTCGCGCCAAGCGGGACTTCATGACCGCGCCGATGTGCATCTATGAGCTGCACATCGGCTCCTGGCGCAGCCTGCCCGGTTTCCGCCCGGTCTACCGGGAGATCGCGGACGAGCTGGCCGTCTATTGCAGGGACATGGGCTACACCCACGTCGAGCTGCTGCCGATCACCGAGTACCCCTATGACGGCTCCTGGGGCTACCAGGTCACCGGCTACTACGCCCCCACCTCCCGCTACGGCGACCCGGACGACTTCCGCTACCTGGTGGACAAGCTCCATCAAAACGGCATCGGCCTCATCATGGACTGGGTGCCGGCGCACTTCCCCAAGGACGAGCACGGCCTGGCCCGCTTTGACGGCAGCCCGCAGTTCGAGTGCAAGGAGGAACGCATGGCCAACCATCCCGAGTGGGGCACGCTGATCTTTGACTACGCCTCCGACCAGGTACAGAGCTTCCTGGTCTCCTCGGCCTGCAAATTCTTCGAGGAGTACCACATCGACGGCATCCGCGTCGACGCCGTCAGCTCGATGCTCTACCTCAACTACGGCCGCCGTGACGGGGAATACACGCCCAACCGCGAAGGCGGCAACATCAACCTCGGCGCGGTGGACTTCCTGCGCAAGCTCAACCGCACGATCCTGGTCAACTACCCCGGCGCGATCACCATTGCGGAAGAATCCACAGCCTACCCGCTCATCAGCGCGCCGCCCGAGGTCGGCGGTCTCGGCTTCTGCTTCAAGTGGGATATGGGCTTCATGCACGACACGCTCGACTACATGGCCCTCGACCCGCTCTACCGCAGGTACCACCACGACAAGCTGACCTTCTCGATGATGTACGCTTTCTCCGAAAACTACATCCTGGCCTACTCGCACGATGAGGTCGTGCACGGCAAGCGCTCGATGCTGGACAAAATGAGCGGCGACTACGACCGCAAATTTGACTCCCTGCGCACGCTCTATGCCTTCCAGTACGCCCATCCGGGCAAGAAGCTGGGCTTCATGGGCGGGGAGTTCGGCCAGTTCATCGAATGGAACTGGCAGCAGCCGCTGGACTGGCTGCTGCTGGAATACCCAAAGCACGCCGCCATGCAACGCTATGTGCGCGAGCTTAACCGCATTTATACCTCGACCCCGGCCCTGTACCAGATCGACCACAGCTGGGATGGCTTCCAGTGGCTGAACGTCAACGACCGCGACCGCAGCACCGTCGCCTTCATGCGCATGGCGCCGCAGCAGAAGAGCTGGCTGGTCTGCGTCTGCAACTTCACGCCTGTGCCCATCGAGGGCTTCGTCATCGGCCTGCCCGAGGAGGGCAAGCTGACCGAACTCATCAGCAGCAACGAAAACCGCTTCGGCGGCACCGGCGTCCACCGCAGCGAACCGATCCTGACGCGCAAAGAGCCCTTTGTCAATCTGCCGTATTCCGCGGTCATCGACGTGCCGCCCATGTCGGCCGTCTATTACACTTTCAAGAAAAATCCCAAAGGGAGGAAGAGCAAATGAAGAAGGAATTCCGCGACATGCTGAAGGAGCGCGGCCGCAAGGAGATGCCGAATGTGCTTCTCGCTTCCGCCGAATGCATGCCCCTGTCCAAAACCGGCGGTCTCGCCGATGTGGTCGGCACGCTGCCGAAGGCCTTTCGCGCGCTGAACATCGATGCGCGCGTCATCACCCCCTATCACCGCATCATCAAGGACAAATATGCCGGCCAGACCGAGCATCTCTGCCATTTCTACAGCCAGCTCGGCTGGCGCCTGGCCTATGTCGGCATTGAAAAGCTGGTCGTGGACGGCGTCGTCATCTACCTGATCGACAATGAGCAGTACTTCGGCGACAAGATCTACCGCGGCGGCTACCCTGAGGGCGAGCAGTACGCTTTCTTCTGCCGCGCCGTGCTGGACGCGATCCCTGCGCTGGACTTCGCGCCCGAGGTCGTGCACTGCAACGACTGGCACACCGCCATGCTGCCGATGCTGGCCCACACCCAGTACGTGGGCGGCATGCAGGAGCGTCTGAAATATCTGCTGACCATCCACAATATCGCCTTCCAGGGCAAGTTCGGCTTCGACTACGTCGAGGACCTGCTGGGCGTGGACAAGCGCTACTATACGCCGGAGTTCATGGAGCTCAACGGCTGCGCCGACTTCCTCAAGGCCGGCTGCGTCTTCGCCGACCGCATCAATACCGTCAGCCCCAGCTATGCCGAGGAGATCAAGACCCCCTATTACGGCGAGGGCCTGGAGGGCATCCTCAACGCCCGCAGCGCGCAGCTGAGCGGCATCGTCAACGGCATCGACAAGGACGTCTTCGATCCGCACAGGGATCCGCTGATCCCCGCGCACTACAACCGCGGCCTGCTGCACGGCAAGGCCAAGTGCAAGGCCGCGCTCCAGGAGCGCCTGGGCCTGCAGGTCCGGCCCGAGGCGCCTGTCTTCGCGATGGTCACCCGCATGACCGAGCAGAAGGGCTTTGATCTTGTCGCCGCAATCATCGACGATATGATGACCTGGTCCGACATGCAGTTCGTGCTGCTCGGCTCCGGCGACGCCCGCTTTGAGGAATTCATGCGCGGCGCCGAACAGCGCTGGAAGGGCCGCCTCTGCGCCTACATCGGCTACAACGAAGACCTGGCCCACCTGATCTACGCCGGCAGTGACTTCTATGTCATGCCCTCCCGCTTCGAGCCCTGCGGCCTGAGCCAGATGATCGCCATGCGCTACGGCAGCATTCCCATCGTGCGCGAGACCGGCGGCCTGCGCGACACCGTGCAGCCTTACAACCGCTTCACCGGCGAAGGCACCGGCTTCACCTTCTCCCGCTATGACGCCTACGATCTGAAAGAGACCCTGTACCGCGCGCTGGAGTGCTGGAGCAATAACGAGATCATGAACGGTCTGATCCAGCACGCCATGGCTGCCGATTTTGGCTTCGCCCTCTCGGCGGAGGAATACGCCAGAACCTATCTATGGATGCTGTGATCTGCAGCAAAACCGGATATTCCGTCCACAGCGGCTCTTCCCACGGAGGAGCCGCTGCGGGTGTTTCCAGCCGTGTCTGGTTCGGCGGCAGCTATGTGGAGCGCTGGTCGGAGGACTACCGCCTCCTCATCAGCTACCGCGACCGGCAGCAGGTGGAGGCCGTCTTTGACGGCGAGCGCTGGCACCCCGCCGGCGGCGATCCCGCCATGTGCGAGCGCCTGCTGCGCGCATCGCCGGAGGATTTCCTGCTGCGCTATTTTCAGGCGGCGGCCGAGGCCTGGTTCGCCGCTCACAGCTGTCTGGACAGCGGTCTTCCGCTGTCCAGACTGTATGAGCGCTTTCCCGACGGCTGCGGCTGGCTCTGCGCCGCTGAGCTCTTCCGCCTGCTGATGGACGACTGCGGCATGAAGCAGGAGGAGGCGCTGCCGCTGGTGCTGCGCTGCTGCCCGGATTACGCGGTCTGCGAGAGCGAGCTGGAGCAGCTGCGTCCCCTCCAGCCCCGCAGCGCCTATCTCGCGCAGCTGCTGCGCGACGATCCCGACGGCATCCCCGCCGCCGTGCACGACGCCCGGCAGGCGGACTATCGCGCGATCCACGAGCGGCTTCAGAACCGGCTGAGCGAACTGCACAATATCATCTACCGGAAGAAGATCCCCGTCATCCTCTGCTATGAGGGCTGGGATGCGGCCGGCAAGGGAGGAAACATCCGCCGGGTGGCATATCCCCTGGATC
>CAMZIX010000052.1 GCA_947307375.1 uncultured Clostridia bacterium
TCGCCGATGATATCCGAGCCATGCCCATGGGGATGCAGACCATGATCTCCGAGGGACAGGGCGGCATCTCCGGCGGCCAGAAGCAGCGGCTGATGATCGCTCGCGCCGTGGCGCCCAAGCCGAAGATTCTGATGTTTGACGAGGCGACCTCGGCCCTGGACAACAAGACGCAGAAGCAGGTATCCGACGCGCTGGACGCCCTGAAGTGCACCCGGATCGTGATCGCCCACCGGCTGAGCACCATCCGGCACTGCGACCGGATCCTGGTGCTGGACAAGGGACACATCATCGAGGACGGCAGCTACGACGAGCTGATCGCGAAAAACGGCTTCTTCGCGGCGCTGGTGGCCAAGCAAAGACTTGACACCGAAGAGACGGATGCGGTAAAATAACGACCGTGTGGAAAAGCAGATCAGACCTCTTGACAGAGTGTCTTTTCAAATAAGACAGAAAGGAACTGACGATCATGAGTGACATCATTAAACTGGCTGACGAGACTTTGGAGAACGTATCCGGCGGAATGACCGCCAACCTCAAGGCCGCCTATGCCTGCATCAACGGCGACTACGGCAACGGCGAGGCACGTTTCGCCGCGCTGAGAAAAGCGGGCTTCGACCCGAACGTGGTGCAGGGGCTGGTCAACGACCTGCTCAAGTATGAGAAGGTCGCCAAGGACGTCATCGACGGCAAGTACGGCAACGGAGACGCTCGCAAGATCGCGCTGGCGAAGGCGGGCTACAACTACGACACCATCCAGAACCTGGTCAACAACATGCTGCTTTAAGCAGATGGTCCGGCAGCATCATGATTTGATGCTGCCGGATTGCTTTTGAAAAACGAACAGCCCATCGGAAGGATGGGAGGCGGCGTGCAAAGCGGCATGCCGCTCCGGAGGAATTATCATGGACAGAAAAACGATTCTTTGTCTGCTGCTTGCTCTGGCGATGGTCTTTTCCCTCGCCGCCTGCGGCGGAACGGCGCCCCAGCCCGCCGAAACTCCGGCGGCGCAGGAGACCGAGCCGCCTGCCGCTCCGACGGAGCCTGCGGCGACCTCTGCGCCGAGCGGGGAAGGGGATCCGCAGATCCTCGCCCTGTTTCAGACCCTGCCTGTCCTGCAGCAGCAGGACGAAGCGCGCGAATGGCGCTACGCGGTGACCGATCTGGATCACAACGGGCGGCTGGAGATGATCGCGGCCTCTCAGCATCAGGCCGATCGCGCGACGACCCTGAAGGTCTGGGAGCTGAACGAGAAACAGGACGCGCTGATCGAATGTGCGGTCAGGCTCGAGGAAGGAGAGTCCTTCCCGGACATCCTGTCGGAAAACGCGGATACCTACCACGATCCTGTGTTTGATACCTGGTCGTATCTGTTTTACGACAATATCGTCCTGTCGGAGACCGAAGCCTACACGGCCAAGTGCTCCGTCATGCTGCACGAGGGGACGCTGAGCTACGAGCCCCACGCCTATCAGCTGGTGTCCGTGCAGGACGGGAAACGCATGGTCACCTACCTGGATCTCAACGGCAACGAGATCTCCCCGGAGGCCTTTAACGCCGCCGGCCAGCAGGCTTTTGCCGGCACGGAGAAGAGCAGCAGCAACTTTGGCTGGTTCCGTTTTGAGGACGCGAAGGACGTCTCCTGCCTGACGAACAGCTATGCGGTCTTCACCGGCGATCAGACGCCGGACAAGACCAACCCGCTGCCGCAGCCCCGGCCGATCGGCGAGACGGACTCGAAAGACAGCGACGAGCCCGGCACGGCGCCGCTCTTCCTGTACATCACCAAGAACCCGACCAATGAGAAGCGGGAAGAGGGCGACACGGCCTACTTCGTGGCGTTCGCCAACATCTATACCTCGCTGAGCTGGACCTTCGTGTCTCCCGACGGCGGAGAGTATTCGCCGCAGAGCTTCCTCAACAAGTTCCCCGGCATAGAGCTCGACGGCATCTACAGCACGACGCTGAGCATCTCCAAGCTCGGCAAGCAGGCCGACCGCTGGGGCGCCTACTGCACCTTCAACTACGAGGGACAGACCGCGCGCACCAATACGGCCTATCTCTCCGTGAGCGCCAAGGACAAGCCGACCCCGACGCCGACGCCGGCTCCCGCGCCCACCGCCGCGCCCACACCGGCTCCCGTTCCGACAGCCTCTCCGACTCCGGGACCGGCGCCCTCCGGCGAGTCGATCGCCAGGGGCGGCTTCAGCTCGGATACGGGGACTCATCTGAACCTCTGCTGCGACTGGGAGGCCTTCAAGACCGGCGACAACAAGGCCACCGTGAAGATGGACATCAGCATCCGCACGGCCTCCATCACCCTCAACCGGGTGGAAAACGGCATCCAGCTCAGCCTCGGCGGGCAGACGGCCAGCATGACGCAGCCCGCGCTGGACTATACGGGCGGCAAGACGACCATTTTCTTCGGCAGCATGAACTTCCCGGTGGATCTGGCTGCGGGCAGCAATGAAATGCAGCTGCATGTGATCTGGAGCTTCAACGGCAACTACAGCGGCAAGCCGCTGAGCCTGATCGAGTGCGGCGGCGCCATCACGATCCCCGGCGAGCCGGAGCCCACGCCCGCACCGGCACCCGAACCCACGCCGGAACCGACGCCCGCGCCGACTGCCGAGCCCGAGCCCACGCCGGAACCGACGCCCGAGCCCGAACCCGAACCGATCTACGGTTCGATGGCAGGCATCGTCCACGACATCCAGGCTGAGCGCTACACGATTGAACTGGCGAACGGTCTTACGGTCACCGTCGATCCGTCTGTGTGCCGTCTGGCCTACGGCACGCTGGCAGAGGGCTGCAGCTGCACCGTGTACTATGCGGACTACCCCAGCGACGAGACGATCTACCTGGTGGATATCTACGGCGTGACCGAGGGCCTGGATCCCAATCCGGGCAAGCTTTCCGTGGTTGGCAGCTATCATGAGATCAACAACCGCGCCATTGAAATCGAAATCAAAGATTCCGAACGCGCCGAAGGCGAATACAAGGTGACGCTCTCCTGGCCGCAAAGCGATACCGAACGCATCAAATGGGTGTTCTTCGGGTCTTTCAATGCAGAAGGGGAACTAAAATACTCCAACTGCGTCAAATCCATCGAGAGGATCGGTGAAGATGGCGAGACCAGCGAGGAGACGGTCTACGAGGACGGCAGCGGCACGCTGCGCTTCGACGAGACGACCGAGCATCTGAGCTGGCTGGACCAAAAGGAAGACGCCGCATCGGGTCTCGTCTTTGAGAAAACACTGTTACAATAGGAGGTATGAACCATGAATGCTTCTCCCCTGAGCGATGAAGTGCTGGAGGAAGTCGTCGGCGGCACGAAGATCCCCTATATCGTGCGCCCCATGGACACGATCGAGTCGATCGCCGAGCGCTTCCACTGCACGGTAGAGCAGATCTGCCGCTGGAACAATATTCGCAATCCCCAGGAGATCAAAGCCAAGCAGAAGCTGATCATTCGCTTCTGAAAAACGAAAAAACCGTGATGATTGAACAGCATCACGGTTTTTTTCGCTTTTTTCACCCTGCCGTTTTTCCGCAAAAAAACGCGAAGAGACAAGACTTCGAATTGAAAAAAACAGGAATATCTGATAAAATAAATTATTCATAGACGCATGAAATCACATCGGCGGCGCTTCCGCCGCAATTCCCCGTACAGGAGTGACGCATTGATATCAATAAGGAGGGAAACATGAAATCAGACATCATCAACATTGACAACCAAGGCTATGGCTTTCAGGATGCTCTGACGCAGACCGAGAAGTCGGCGGTCTTCCGGGACCTCGGCCAGAAGGAGTCCTTGCAGCTCCAGCTCTGCACAGAGGAAATGCTGAGCCTGGCGCGCAGCGTGACCGGAGAGATGAAGGCCGATTTCTGGCTGGAGAGCGAAGGAAAGCAGTTCAGGCTGCACCTGTCCACGGAAACGGTCATGGACAAGGAAAAGAGAAACAATCTGATCGCCTCTGCGACCTCCCGCAAAAACGAGGCGGCAAACAGCTTCCTCGGCAAACTGCGCGACGCTTTCGAAACCGCCATGGTGGCGGAACCGAACAGCGAGATCCCCGACGAGGCGATGGAGGACATGGTCAACCGCTCGATCGAGATCCCGGCATGGGACGAGTATGAGCAGTCGATCCTCCGCAAAGTGGCCGATCAGGTGATGATCTCCATTCGCGGCCGTATGGTTGATATGACAGTAATCAAATGCTTTGAATAAGTAAGGAGGCCATTATCATGACGATTAACAAAAAGCTGACCGCTTCTTCTCTGGAGATCGCGCTGGAGGGCCGTCTGGATACGACGACGGCTCCGAAGCTGGAGAAGGAACTGAAGGAATCTCTGAACGGCGTGACCGAGCTGACGCTGGATTTTGAAAAGCTGGACTACATTTCCTCGGCCGGCCTGCGTGTGCTGCTCGCGGCCCAGAAGCAGATGAGCAGGCAGGGGAGCATGAAGCTTGTCCATGTGGGTGAGATCATCATGGAGGTTTTCGAGGTCACCGGGTTCTCCGATATCCTGACCATCGAATGAGAATGAAGCCCCCGCGCGCTCCGATGACTCTCGACGGGGCATACGAAAGGTTTTTCGCACTATGAATGCAAACAAAGAAAAAAGAAAAGGCGGCATCATCCTCCAGGTCGCAACGCTGTTTGCCATCGGCGTCCTTGCCACGGGCCTGATCGCCTTCATCACGCAGCACGCCCGCTCGGACGCCAATGTCAAGCTGCAGGCGGAGTCCCACTCGACTGAGATCGCTTCCGATGTGAGCGCCGCCGTCCGGGAATATCCGGCCTATCGCTGGCTGCTGAGCTACTGGTATGAGCACTGCGGCGAGATGAAGCTCGAGTACGATGTGGATTACAGCGAAGGGACTCTGACAGAGGACCGGTATCAAACCTTCATCGGACGAAACCCGGACGTTCAGATCAAATATCTCGGCTTGAGCGATGTCTCAAAGCTCTCAAAAGAGGATCAGAAGCTGTACGCTGAAATCTGCTATTCCTGGCTGATCTCACGCATCAATCAGATCAAGCAGAGTCATAATGTCGACTTCCTCTTCTGCGTGCTGACCGAGGAGCCCTATGACCGGCAGTTCTTCCTGTTCAGCGGCGCCGATCTCGGCGCCGTCCGGGGCACGAATTATGAGGAGATCTATCCTCTCGGCATGGTGGTTCAGGTCTCAAAGAGCCAGCAGGAGGCGATGAAAAGCGCCTGCGAGCATGACAGCCATCTGGCGGCCGCCGGCGGCTATGTGGACTACTACTCCTATCTGTGCGACATCGGGGAGCACAAGGTCCTGATCGGCCTGACCTATTCCATGACCAGGCTGACAGAGGATATCGATGCGCAGACCTGGCGCGGCACCACCTTCGCCATGATCTATCAGGTCATTCTCTCCCTGATCTGCCTGGGGATGATCTCCCTGTTCGTACTGAATCCGCTCAAAAAGGTTCAAAAGAACATCCGGCTGTACAAGCAGACAAAGGACAGCGAACAGGTTGCGAAAAACCTGGCCATGGTCGATCCTCACAATGAGATCGGCCAGCTTTCGGAAGATGTCATCGAGCTGACAAAGGAACTCGATCAGCACATCGAGCGGATCGGCACGATCACGGCGGAAAAGGAACGCATCGTCGCAGAGCTGTCTTTGGCTTCACGCATCCAGGCATCCATGCTTCCGCATGATTTTCCGCCTTTTCCGGACAGGCATGAATTTGAGCTTTATGCCGTGATGGATCCGGCCAGGGAGGTCGGCGGCGACTTTTACGACTTCTTCCTGATCGACGAGGACCACCTGGGCCTGGTGATGGCGGACGTCTCCGGCAAGGGGATCCCGGCCGCGCTCTTTATGATGATCTCCAAGACCATCCTGCAGAGCTGCGCGATGCTGGGCAGAGGCGCGGGCGAGATCCTGAGCAAAATGAACGAGGCGCTCTGCTCCAACAACCAGGTGGAGATGTTTGTCACGGTGTGGGTCGGCATCCTTGAGATCTCCACCGGAAAACTCACCGCCGCCAACGCGGGGCACGAATACCCGGCGCTCAAGCGCGCGGACGGCGACTTTGAACTTTTCAAGGACAGGCACGGGCTGGTGATCGGTGCGATGGCCGGCCTCCGCTACAAGGAATACGAGCTGCAGCTGATGCCCGGCGACAAGCTGTTCGTTTATACGGACGGCGTACCGGAGGCGACGGCTGCTGACAACAGCATGTTCGGAAAGGAACGGATGCTCGCGGCGCTGAACGAGGACGCGGCTGCATCTCCGGAACAGCTCCTGAAGAACGTCCGCAGAGCGGTGGACGGCTTCGTGTGCGACGCGGAGCAGTTCGACGATCTGACCATGCTGTGCATGGAATACAAGGGAAAAGGAAAGGACGGGCAGACCGATGAACATTGAACTGAAAGGCCGTATCGACTCCAACAATGCATCAGCGGTGGAAAAGGACATCATGGATCAGCTGGCCGGTACGGCTGCACAGGAGATCGTTCTGGACGCGGCCAATCTGGAATATATCTCCAGCGCCGGCCTGCGTGTGATCCTGCGGCTGAGAAAGGGCTGCGCGTCGATGAAGATCATCAATGTCAGCTCCGAGATCTATGAGATTTTGGACATGACCGGCTTTACCGAGCTGATGCCGGTGGAAAAGGCCTACCGCGTGGTCTCGGTGGAGGGCTGCGAGGAGATCGGCCGCGGCGCCAACGGCAAGATCTATCGCATCGACCAGGACAACGTGGTCAAGGTCTATAAAAACGCCGATGCGCTGGCGGACATCCAGCATGAGCGCGAGATGGCGAAGATGGCGCTGATCCTTGGCCTTCCGACTGCGATCTCCTACGATGTGGTGCGGGTCGGCGAGAGCTACGGCTCGGTGTTCGAGCTGCTCAACGCCCGCTCCTTTTCCAAGATCCTGGCCCGGGAGCCGGAGAAAATGGACTGGTGCGTCAAAGAGTTCGTGGCCATCCTTAAAAAGATCCACGGCACGGAGGCGCCCGTCGGCAAGCTGCCGGATATGAAGAAAACCGCGCTCTCCTGGGCGCGCTTCGTGCAGGACTATCTGCCGGAGGAGGCCGGGAAAAAGCTGATCGCGCTGGTGGAGGCCGTGCCCGAGGACGACCATCTGATCCACGGGGACTACCACACCAAGAATCTGGAGCTGCAGAACGACGAGGTCCTGCTGATCGACATGGACACGCTGGCGGTCGGGCATCCGATCTTCGAGCTCGGCAGCATGTTCAACGCCTTTGTCGGCTTCTCGGAGCTGGATCACGAGGTCGTCAGGCACTTCCAGGGCTACGACTACGAGACGGCGCGGACCTTCTGGCACAAGTCGCTGGCCGCCTATCTGGGCACCAACTGCGAAAAAAAGATCCAGGAGGTCGAGGACAAGGCGCGAATCATCGGCTATACCCGGATGATCCGGCGCAAGATCCGCCGCCAGGGTCTGGAGACCGAGGAGGGGCGCGCGCAGATCGATTTCTGGAAGGAGCGGCTGCTGCAGCTGCTTGACAAAACCGATACGCTGCTCTTCAACCGCAACGAGCTGGAGATCGAGGCCGTGAAGGAAAACCTCGAGGAGGTACAGACCTTTGTGGAGGAGCATCTGGCTGCGGCCAACTGCCCCATGAAGGCGCGGATGCAGATCGACGTCGCCGTGGAAGAGATCTTTGTCAACATCGCCAGCTACGCCTATACGCCGGAAATCGGGAAAGCGACCGTGCGTGTGGAGGTCTCCGAAGATCCCGTCGCGGTGACGATCACCTTCGTGGATCACGGCATCCCCTATGATCCGGTAGCCAAAAGGGATCCCGACGTCAACCTTCCCGCCGAGCAGCGCGAGATCGGCGGTCTGGGGATTTTCATGACAAAGCAAATGATGGACGATGTGACCTATACCTACCAGAACGGGCACAATATTCTGACTCTGAAAAAGAACCTGTAAATCAGGCTGCGGAGGAACGGATATGAACGAACAAAAGGCCAATACCAGAATGTTGACCGGACTGATGTTCCGGCTTCTGCCGATCCAGATCCTGCTGGTGGCGGTCGGCGCGGTCAACGGAATCGTGTCCAGCTTCTTTGCCACGAACTTCGTCGGCATTGATGCGATGAGCGCGGTCGGACTTTTTGCGCCGATCAATATGCTGATCACCTCGATCAGTACGATCCTGGTCGGCGGCTCGGTCATCCTGTGCGGGAAATACATGGGAAAGAACGAGACGGAAAAGATGCAGAACGTCTTTTCTCTGAATCTGATCGGCTCGCTTCTGATTTCGGCGCTGTTCATTCTGGCCTTCCTGCTGCTCGGCCTGTTCGATCTGACCGGCTTCCTGACAAAGGACGCCGCGGTACGCGCGTACCTCAACCGCTATTTCCTGGGCCAGGCGATCGGCGTTATCCCACTGATGCTCGGCTCGGCCTTCGCCGCCTTCCTTTCGCTCGAAAACAAGGGCCGGCTGACCCTGATCGCGAGCCTGTGCTATATCGTTGCCAACATCCTGCTCAACTTCATTTTCGTCCAGCAGCTGCACCTGGAGGCCTTCGGCCTGGCCCTGGCTTCCTCGCTGGGTATGTGGCTGTTCCTGGCGGTGCAGGCGCACTACTACTTCACCGGAAAATCCCAGCTGCGGATCGACCTGCGGCGCCTGTCCTGGGGCGAGAGCGGGGAAATCTTCCGAATCGGCCTGCCGGGCGCGGCCAGCAACGTCTATCAGACGGCGCGCGGCCTCATCGTCAACCGTCTGCTTGAGGCCTTTGTCGGCAGCGTCGCCATCTCGGCCTTCGCCGCCTCCGACAGCATCCTGCGCATCTTCTGGTCGATCCCGGGCGGTATGCTCGCCGTATCCCGGATGATGATCAGCGTCAGTGTCGGCGAAGAGGACCGGCAGACCCTGGCCGACGTCATGCGCGTCATGTTCCGTCGCTTCCTGCCGCTGATGGCCGGCGTCTCCGCGCTGATCATCCTGTGCGCCGTGCCCCTGACCCGGGTCTTCTACCGGGACCCCGCGGAGCCCGTCTACCGGATGACGGTGTGGGGCTTCCGCATCCTGCCGCTGTGCATGCCGCTGAGCATCATCTGCATGCACTTCACCTGCTACG
>CAMZIX010000053.1 GCA_947307375.1 uncultured Clostridia bacterium
GCGGGATCAGCTGCACCAGCGTGCTCTTGCCGGCGCCGGTGCCGCCGAGGATGCCGACGGTCGCGCCGCTCGGGATGTGCAGGTCCACGCCGCTGAGCGCGTCGGCCTGCGCCGTGCGGGAATACTTGAAGCTGACGTTTTCAAAGTCGATCGAGCCGTCGGCCACCTCGGTCAGGGGCTCGTCCGGATTGCTCAGCGAGGGCTCCTCGCTGAGCACCTCGGCGATGCGCTTCATCGACTCCCAGGACATCGTCATCATCACGTAGATCATCGAGAACATCATCAGACTCATCAGGATCTGCATGCCGTAGGTGATCATCGCGGAGATCTCGCCGACGTTGATGATCTCGCCGCGGCCGGTGACGATCAGCTTCGCGCCGACCCAGAGGATGAAGACCAGATTGAAGTTGACGCAGAGGGTCATCAGGGGATTGTTCAGCGCGACGATGCGCTCGGCCTTCGTGAAGTCCTTCGCGATCTCCTGCGAGGCTTTGGCGAACTTCTCCTTCTCGTAGTCCTCGCGGGCGAAGCCCTTAACGACGCGCATGCCGCGCACGTTCTCCTCGACGGACTCGTTCATCAGGTCGTATTTATGGAAGACCGCGCGGAAGGCGGGCATCGCATGGCGGGCGATCAGCAGCAGGCCGACGATCAGCACCGGGATCACGACCACGAAGGTCATCGCGAGCGAGCCGCCCATGCGCCAGGCCATGATGACCGAGAAAATGAACATCAGCGGCGAGCGCACCGCGGCGCGGATGGTCATCATAAAGGCCATGCGCACATAGCCGACGTCCGTGGTCAGGCGGGTCACCAGCGAGGCGGTGGAAAACTTGTCGATGTTTTCAAAGCTGAAGCCCTGGATGCGGCGGAACACGTCGCCGCGCAGGTTGCGGGCGAAGCCCGACGAGGCCTTGGAGCCCATCAGCGCCGCGCCGCCGCCGAAAAAGAGCGACACGATCGCCATCGCGACCAGGATGAGGCCGAGCTTCAGCAGCTCGTTCATCGGCATGCCGCTCTGCACGCCGTTGACCAGCGCCGCCGTGCGGAAGGGGATCAGCACCTCGATGAACACCTCGCCGATGATGAACAGCAGCGTGAGGACCGTCGGGAGCTTGAATTCCCGGATCGATTTGAGAAAGGTTTTGATCACGGCGCTTCTTCGCCTCCTTCTTTTTTACAGCAGCCGCTGAAAAAGTTGTCGAGCATTTTGTCGGTGATCGTCCGGAAGGCCTCGATCTCCTCCGGCGTCAGCCCCCGGCACAGCTCGCGGAAGATGCCGCCGTCCAGCTCGTCCATCTCCCGCTGCAGCGCGACGGCCTTTTCCGTCGGCCGGATGCACTTGAAGCGCCGGTCGCGCTCGCTCGGCGTGCAGACGACGAAGCCCTGCTTCTCCAGCCGCTTGACGATCTCGGTCATCGTGGGGTGGGTCACATGCGTGGCTTCCTCGAGGTCGCGCTGGTTGATCTCCTCCTGCCCGGCGCGCCGCAGCCGCCGCAGCTGGCCCAGCACGCCGAACTGCACTCCGGTCAGGCCCTTTTCCTGCAGCCGTTCGTCCAGCTGCTTCATAAAGGCCCGGCGCAGCAGGGAAATGCGCAGCCCCATCGGCATGTTACGCTCCATGCCTTCTCCTTTCCCCGGCCGCGACCCCGCAGCCGGACTAATACGTAGTGTGCTACCTATTATACCGTTTTTTTCCGGGAAGTCAAGCCCGGCGATTGACAAAGCGGCGCGGATTTTGATACGATAGGCGCGAAAAGATCCTTCTCTTCGCCCAGGATGACAGAGAAAAAGGAGACGTCTATGACATACGATTTCACCACCGTGCTGGACCGCCGCGGCCGCGATTCCATCGCCGCCGACTGGATCCCCGTCCCGGGAGTCGCCGTGAAAGAGGGCTTCGACGCGATCCCGCTCTGGGTCGCGGACATGAGCTTCCCCACCGCGCCGCCGATCCTGGAGGCCATGCGCCGCCGGCTGGACTTCCCCTCGCTGGGCTATTTTCCGCTGCCGGACGCCTACTACAGGGCCGTCATCGACTGGCAGCGCCGCCGCAACGGCGTCGAGGGGCTCGAAAAGAAGCAGATCGGCTATGAAAACGGCGTGCTCGGCGGCGTGAGCGCCGCGATCCAGATGCTCACCGCGCCCGGCGAGGAGATCCTGCTGCACGCGCCGACCTATGTGGGCTTCACCCACGTGCTGAAAAACATCGGGCGCGTCGCGGTGCACAGCGATCTGAAGCCGGACGAGAGCGGCATCTGGCGCATGGACTTTGAGGACATGGACCGCAAGCTGAAGGAGCATCATATCCACGTCGCCGTCTTCTGCTCGCCGCACAACCCGACGGGCCGCGTCTGGGAGCGCCGGGAGATCGAGCGGGCGATGGAGGTCTATGCGAAGAACGACTGCATCGTCATCTCCGACGAGATCTGGTCGGACATCATCATGCCCGGGCATCGGCACATCCCGACGCAGAGCGTCTCCGCCGACGCGCGCGAGCGCACGCTCGCCTTCTACGCGCCGAGCAAGAGCTTCTCGCTGGCCGGGCTCGTCGGCTCCTACCACATCGTCTACAACGCGCGGCTGCGCGACCGTCTGCGCCGCCAGAGCGATATGAGCCACTACAACAGCCCGAACGTGCTGAGTATGCACGCGCTGATCGGCGCCTACGACGAAAGCGAGGCGTGGCTGGACGAGATGTGCGCCGTCGTGGACGAGAACATGCGCCTGGCCTGCGCGTTCATCCGCGAAAACTTCCCCGGGGTGAAGGTCATGCGCTCCGAGGGTACCTACATGCTCTTTCTCGACTGCGGCGACTGGTGCCGGGCGCACGGCGTGACGATCGGGGAGCTGCTGCGCCGCGGCGCGGAGGTCGGCGTCATCTGGCAGAACGGCGAGGACTTTTTCTGGCCCTGCTCGATCCGCCTGAACCTGGCCCTGCCGAAGAGCCAGCTCGAAAAGGCGCTCGACAGGATGAAAAAATATGCCTTTCTATAAAACAGCCGCGGGAGAAACATGGAAGAATCGAAACAGATCGAGAACATGATCGCCTGGGCGGAATCCCGCCTCGGAAATACCGGCTATGCGGGCTGGTGTCTCTCTTTTATCGAAGACGCGCTCGAGCGCGGCAACGGCATCGAGATCTTCGGCGGGGACAGCGCAAAGGAGTCTGCGCAGCTATATGCGGACGGCTTGCGGCGCGGCGTTCCGGCGCGCGGCGCGTTTGTCTTCTACGACTGCCTGTGTCTGAGCGAAGAGGGTCCCGTCGACTGGGGGCACTGCGGCATATGTCTGGGCGAAAGCCGGGTGATCCACGCCTGGGACAGGGTGCGCATCGATGATTATTTGGCGGTTGAAGCGCTGACGTCCTCCGCGGGGGCCCATCCGAGCTATCTGGGCTGGGTGCCGATCAGCAGAGTGATCGCGCAGAAACCGGAGCAGTAACGCAGGGAACCGGCATGATCCAAAGATCATGCCGGTTCCCTTTTTCCGTCAAATTTCATTTCCGCCGTCTCCGGCGGCGTTTCATTTCACCGCCCGACGAGGACCCCCGCCTCCGCGAACACCGCGCGGATTTTCTGCGCATACTCATACGCGGGGCTGTCAGCGCGGGGGAGCGCGATCGTAAAGCGCTCGCCCTCGTGGGGCAGGCCGGTCAGCACGTCCCAGAGCGCGTCGAGGTTCCCGCCGTACCATTTCTCCCAGCCCATCTCCCGCCGAAGCACGGCGTAAAGCTCCTCACGCCGTTCGCAGCCGATGAAGTCGATCAGCTTTGTGCCGGTCAGCGTCTCCAGCAGGCCGCGGCAGCCCGCCGTCACGTCGTCCCAGGCGGCCTCGAAATCGCGGGTGTACCAGGGGTCGGCCACCGCCTCGCCCGGGCGTCCGGCGTACGCGAGCAGCAGATGCAGCTTGCCCGCCGCATCCGTTCCGAAGAGGCGCTGCATAGAGCGGAGGTTGTATTCATCCATGCCGATCAGCAGGTCGAAGGCCTCGTAGTCCGAGGGGCGCAGCAGGCGCACGGTCTTGCCCGAGCAGTCGATGCCCCGCTGCTCCAGCAGCGCGCGCACCGGCGGATAAACGCCGTTTCCCAACTCCTCGCTGCTTGTGGCGGCGGAGGCGAATTCGAAATCGTCCGCAAGGCCGGCGCGGGCGGCGAGATCTTTTATATAAAACTCAGCCATCGGGCTGCGGCAGATATTGCCGTGGCACACAAAAAGTATCTTGGTCAAATGCAATCAGCCTCCTGAAAAGCCGTATTCTGCCCCGTTATGCCGCGATTTTCCTGGCAGAAAACCCGGGTCGGTTTACTCCCGCCAGGTGTATTCAATATCTGAAACGATCACTTTTCCCTCAGAATCGAGCAGAGGCGTGATTCCTCCGGCGTATCCCGACTTCCAAACGAGGTAGTTCACTCCTGTCTCCGTGTCTACCAGGATCTGCCGCAGACCGTCGTCTTTCAATTGGGCTCCGTCCCTGAAAATCACTTCAAATCTGTTGTCTTTCTTCGCCATTTCAAATCCCTCCCAAAAATCCTGCGCCCGGGATCCCCGTCACGCATCAAAACTTGGTGGTTTATTATACACCATCGCCACAGTTTTTTCCACTATAACTTGGCCTCTGTGTTCGCCGGGAGAATCGATCCTGAAAAGCCGGCTTCCGCCCGGTCAGTCGCGGGGCTTCGGACGGGATCTTTTGCTGCGCTGCTTCCACCATCGACCCGCCGCATAGAGCCCATACCCGAGGATCACGCCGAGCGTATTGAGCAGCAGATCATCCACGTCGGACGCGCGCACGCTGAAGGGCAGCTGGAGCAGCTCAATGGCGAGGGAAAGACCGGCGCCGGCCAGCAGCACCTTCCAGAAGCGGTCGAGGCGCGGGTAAACGACCGGCAGGATGATCCCGCTCGGGATAAACATCGCCGCGTTGCCGACGACATTCAGCAGAAGATCTCTTTTGCTGACATAATCGTGCAGGCGCACCAGAGGGATCCAGTTGATCCGGAACGGCCAGACCGCCGCCGTGTACAGCACCAGCGGCTGTACCCGCCCGTTTACGCGCTCCATGGGGAAAAAGGTGAAGCGGAGCAGCACGGCCAGATTGACATACATCAGAAGCAGCAGCGCTTCCCGCTTCCAGTCGATCCGCTTCTGCCGCAGCCATACGGCGATCCGCAGGATCAGCCACAGCGCCGCAAAGGCGATTTCCGTCGGTACAAAAGGTATTTCGATCATATTTTCAGCCTTTTCAAATGCTTTTCCATCAGATGCTTTATTATACCGCATCTTCGTCCGCTTTTCCACCGAAAAACGGCGCCCTGCATCCCGCAGAGCGCCGTTCCTTCTTATGCTGTTTGCCGCGTTCAGTCCGCGAACAGCGGCGTGGAGAGATAGCGGTCGCCGGTGTCGGGCAGCAGGGCGACGATGGTCTTGCCCTTGTTCTCCGGCCGTTTGGCCAGCTCGATCGCGGCGTGCAGCGCGGCGCCGGAGGAAATGCCGACCAGCACGCCCTCCGCGCGGCCGAGCTTCTTCCCGGCGGCGAAGGCGTCCTCGTTCTCGACCGGGATGATCTCGTCATAGACGGCGGTGTTCAGCACCTCCGGGACGAAGCCCGCGCCGATGCCCTGGATCTTGTGCGGTCCGGCCGTGCCCTTCGAAAGGACGGGCGAGGAGGCGGGCTCGACCGCGACGATCCTGACGGCGGGCTTTTTCTCCTTCAGATACTCGCCCACGCCGGTGATCGTGCCGCCGGTGCCGACGCCCGCGACGAAGACGTCCACCGCGCCGTCGGTGTCGTCCCAGATCTCCGGGCCGGTCGTCGCCTTGTGCGCGGCGGGGTTGGCGGGGTTGACAAACTGGCCGGGGATGAAGGCGTCGGGGATCTCCTTCGCCAGCTCTTCGGCCTTCGCGATCGCGCCCTTCATGCCCTTCGCGCCCTCGGTGAGCACCAGCTCCGCGCCGTAGGCCTTCATCAGCTGGCGGCGCTCGACGCTCATGGTCTCGGGCATGACGATGATGATGCGGTAGCCCCGCGCGGCCGCCACGGAGGCCAGGCCGATGCCGGTGTTGCCGGAGGTCGGCTCGATGAGCACGGAGCCCGGTTTCAGAAGGCCTCTTTCCTCGGCGTCGTCGATCATGGCTTTGGCGACGCGGTCCTTGACGGAGCCGGCGGGGTTGAAATACTCGAGCTTGGCGAGGAGCCGCGCCTCGAGCTTTTCCTCGCGCTCGATGTTCGTCAGCTCCAGCAGCGGGGTTTTTCCGATCAGCTGATCGGCGGACGTGTAGATCCTGGACATTTTTATTCCTCCTTGATTGAAATCCTATTTCCCTTGTGGTATGATAGGCATATGAAAGACGGATGAAAATGAGGTGAGCTGTATGTTGGTATCCACGCGCGGACGTTATGCGCTGCGGATCCTGGTCGACCTGGCCGAGCACCGGGCGGAGGCCTATGTGACGCTCCGGGAGCTGGCCGAGCGGCAGGAGATCTCGGAAAAATACCTGGAGAGCATCGTCAAGGAGCTGGTGCGCGCCGGGATCCTGGCGGGCCTGCGCGGCAAGGGCGGCGGCTATCGCCTGGGCCGCGAGCCGGAGCGCATCTCCGTGCTCGAGGTGCTCGAGCGCATGGAGGGCACGCTCGCGCCGGTCGCCTGTCTGGGGCCGGAGGGGAAGCCCTGCGCCCGCGCCGCCGCCTGCCGGACGCTGCCGCTCTGGAAGGGCCTCGACGAGACCGTGCGCGCCTACCTGGGCCGCTTCAGCATCCAGAGCCTGATGCGCAACGACGACGGCAGCTTTGATTACGTAATCTGAGCCGGGCCGGCCCCGCCTTTGTTTTTTCGGCTTTAAAACCAACTAAATTTATAGGTTAATATGTTTATACACCGGATCCGTCCGTTTGTCAACTCTTTTTTCGGGAGGTCTTAGCATGAATGAGAAAGAAGCCGTCATTTTGGCGGTGTGCGTCAGCGAAAAGAAGGGGCAGCAGAAGCATCCCGTGGAGGAAATCCGCCTGCTGCCGGAGCACGGCGTCGTCGGGGACGCGCACGCCGGCAACTGGCACCGGCAAGTCAGCCTGCTGGCGCAGGAGAGCGCGGCGCGGCTGGAGGAAAAGCTCGGCTTTCCCCTCGCCCCCGGCGCCTTTGCCGAAAATATCCTTTGCGAGGGGCTGGCGCTCCCCGCGCTCCCGGTCGGGACGCGGCTGATGGTCGGCAGCGCCCTGTGCGAGGTGACGCAGATCGGCAAGGAGTGCCACGCCGACTGTGCGATCCGGCGGCAGGCCGGCGACTGCGTGATGCCGCGGGAGGGGATCTTCGCCGTCGTGCTGGAGGAAGGCCTCGCCCGTCCCGGCGACCGGATCCGGGTGCTCTGAGGAGAAAGCGGGGGATCCCGTGTTTGGGATCCCCCGCCGGATTATAATTCGATCGTATGCGGCTGTTGGCCGGGGTCGTGGCTGCAGAGCACGGCCGCGCAGCCGGGTTCGGACGCCTTGGCCGCGATCCAGCGCAGGCATTTGCGCTGCAGCTGCTCGTCGAAGCCGAAGCCCGGGGTGATGTTTTCCTTCCAGTTGCGCGGCGAGAAGGCCGCGTCCGCCGTCAGCAGCACGAATTTGCCTCCCTGGCGCAGCAGCACCGCCGCCTGCCCGTCTGTGTGGCCGGGAACGTTGACCAGAACGACGCTCTCGTCGCCGAAGAGGTCGATGGCCCAGCGGTTGGGCGCGTCGGCCGCACCCCGGTAGTACAGGCGCTCAATCGGCTCGTTAATCCACAACTCCTGCGGCTGGCGCAGCTTGTACACCGTGCGACAGTTCCAGAAGTACTCGTCCTCCGGCAGAACGATCCTCTTCGCGCCCACGATCTGCCGCAGTCCGGCCACGTGGTCGGGATCAAGGTGCGTCAGAATCACACAGTCAAGGTCTTGGGGCGATAGTCCGCGCGCAGCCAGCTGTTCGTCGATCGCCTCCCCGGCGGGCAGCGTCGGCCGGTAAAAGGCGGCAAGATGCTGCGGCAACACCTTTTTTACCGCCGCCGCATCGTAGACGCCCGCGGGGCTGATGTCCCGGCACCAGCCGGTATCCACCAGCAGCAGGCCGTGCGGATGCTCAATCAGAAAGCAGAAGACCGGCAGGGTCACGCGCTTTTTGTCCGGCTCGGCCAGCTGGCGGGCCGTGTTGACGGCGCTGATCGCGTTGCCGTAGGGGACCGTCTCGCTGACGCGTATCTCCCCGCAGCGCAGAATATGCATCTTCACGTGACGGCCCCCTTCCCGTTCGTTTATGTTCAATCTATCATTTCCCCGGAACAATGTCAACGCCCGCTCTTGCCCGGCGGCGCGGCGGGTGATATAATGGTATAAATCCACTTTTTCGGAGCGAACGCCATGTACAAGCCTCTTGCCGATGAGATCCGCCCCCGCAGCCTGGACGAGGTGGTGGGGCAGCAGCATATCCTGGGCCCGGACGGCCTTCTGCGCCGCATCGCGGACAGCGGGCAGATCCCGAATATGATCTTTTACGGCCCCTCGGGCACCGGGAAGACCACCGTCGCCCGCATCCTCGCCGAGCGCACCAACCGCACGCTGCGCAAGC
>CAMZIX010000054.1 GCA_947307375.1 uncultured Clostridia bacterium
CCCGCGATGCACGCCGCGCTCGGACGCTACGCCCGGGAAAAGGGCGTCGCGCTGACGCTCTGCTGCGGCGCGCTGTCCGAGGAGACCGCGCGGGCCGCGGGCGGAATACATTATGTAAACCGAGAGGCACTGATCGACGATCTGCCGCGGCGGCTCAAAAAGGGCGACGCGGTGCTGGTGAAGGCCTCGCGCGGGATGCGTTTCGAGCAGATCGCCGAGGCGCTGAAGCAGTTGAAG
Source organism: uncultured Clostridia bacterium (assembly GCA_947307375.1). The sequence goes on from CAMZIX010000054.1 coordinate 238, forward strand.
CTGGAGTGAGACGATGGGCGAGAGACAGAGATGGAGCGTGTTCCTGGATCTGGACAACACGATCCTGGACTTTTCCAAGGCCGAGCGGATCGCGCTGACGCAGACGCTGAGCGAGCGCGGCGTGACGGTGACGGACGCCGTGCTGCGCCGCTACCGGGATTTCAACATCTACTGCTGGGAGCAGCTCGAGGACGGGCTGATGACGCGCGACGAGGTGCTCCGGCGGCGCTTTGAGCTGCTGTTCGAGTCGCTGGGCCTGTCTTTCGATGGGCAGGAGGCCACCGAGCGCTACGAGGAGCTGCTGCACTTCGGGCACTGGTTCATCCCCGGCGCGGAGGAGCTGCTGCGGACTCTCGCGCCGGACTGTGACCTGTACCTGGCCTCCAACGGCGTGGCGAGCGTGCAGCACAGCCGCATCGAAAGCGCGGGCATCGCGCGGTATTTCAAGGGCATTTTCATTTCCGAGGAAATGGGCGCGGTCAAGCCGCAGCGGGAATATTTCGAGGCCTGCTTCGCGCGCATTCCGGGCTTCGACCCCTCGCGCGCGATCATGGTGGGCGACAGCCTCACCTCCGACATCCGCGGCGGCATCAACGCCGGGATCCTGACCTGCTGGCTCAATTACAACGGGAAGCCGGGCCGGGAGGACATCCGGCCGGACTACGAGATCCGCGATATTTCGGAGCTGCCGGAGCTGCTGGAACGATTGAAATAAACGAAAAAACCGGAGGGAAAGCCCTCCGGTTTCGGTTTATATCAGAAATCAAAGCAGATAATGGATCGCGAGCAGGATCAGCACGCCCGGGATGCCGATGAAGCCGGCGACCAGGCAGTTGACCAGAGACAGCTCCAGCGTTACGCCGAGCGAGGCGCCGAAATAGTTGACGAGCCACAGCAGCAGGAAGCCGAACACGGCGTGCAGGAGGAACTTGAAGATCCGTTTGATCGGCTTGGTGAAGATCTTGAACAGAAGAAGGACGCCGATCACGGCGGCGACGATGGTCAGCGTGCTGTAAGAAAAAACGTTCATGAGCGGTCCTTTCGGCGGAAAAACTTGCCTGCGTAGCGCGCCGTGCCCTGCACATACTAAGCTCGGACAAGGCGCCGGGGCGCGAGACAGACAGAGCGCCCGGCTGTCGACTTTCTATCTTGCTATAGAAATACAACCAAAACGCCGTCTTGTCAAGCGCCGGAGAGTTTTCCGGGAAAAAGAGAATATCCGGTGCGGAGCGGGCTGCGATCGCAGCCCGCTTTCTGCATGCCGGCAGGCGGGGCTTGCAATCTGGCGAAGACTGCGATATACTATATAAGCTAAAATAGACGGAATATGTCTCAAAATTACTACAATATATGGTAAAAGGGTTATTTCTATGACAAAAAACAGCGTTTCCTACGGCAACGACAGCATTTCCCAGCTCAAGGGCGCCGACCGCGTCCGCAAACGCCCGGGCGTGATCTTCGGCTCGGACGGACTGGACGGCTGCGAGCACGCCGTGTTTGAAATACTGTCCAACGCGATCGACGAGGCCCGCGAGGGCTACGGCGATCAGATCAGCCTGACCGCCTTTGAGGACGGCTCGATCGAGGTGGAGGACTTCGGACGCGGCTGCCCGCTGGACTGGAACCCCAACGAAAAGCGCTTCAACTGGGAGCTGGTGTTCTGCGAGCTCTACGCCGGCGGCAAGTATCAGAACGCGAACGGCGGCGACTATGAATACTCGCTCGGCCTCAACGGCCTGGGCTCCTGCGCCACGCAGTACGCCTCGGAATACATGGACGTGACCGTCTGGCGCGACGGGAACCGCTACGACCTGCACTTCAAAAAGGGCAAGGTCCTCGGGAAAAAGGGCCAGGAGCTGCAGATCGGCCCGGCCGACCGCAAAAAGACAGGCACGACGATCCGCTGGCGGCCCGACCGCGAGGTCTTCACCGAGATCGACATCCCGGCGGACTGGTTCCGGGAGACCCTGCGCAAGCAGGCCGTGGTCAACGCCGGCGTGCATTTCCGGCTGAAGCTGCAGCAGGGCAAGCAGTTCAAAACCGAGGAATTCTGCTACGAAAACGGCATCCGCGACTACGTGGCCGAGATCGCCGGCGAGGGCGCGCTGACCGCCCCGGTCTTCATCCAGGCCGAGCGCCGCGGCCGCGACCGCGAGGACAAGCCCGAATACAAGGTGCGCCTGTCGGCCGCCTTCTGCTTTTCCAACAAGGTCACGGCGCTGGAGTACTACCACAACTCCTCCTGGCTGGAAAACGGCGGCGCGCCGGACAAGGCCGCGAAAAGCGCCTTCGTCTCCGCCATCGACGCCTACATCAAGAAGATCGGCAAGTACCAGAAGAACGAGACGGCCATCAAGTTTCAGGACGTGCAGGACTGCCTGGTGCTGGTGACCAACTGCTTTTCCACGCAGACCTCCTATGAGAACCAGACCAAGAAGGCCATCAACAACCGCTTCATCCAGCAGGCGATGACCGAGTTCTTCAAGGAGAAGCTGGAGGTCTACTTCATCGAGAACAAGCCCGAAGCCGACCGCATCGCCGAGCAGGTGCTGGTCAACAAGCGCAGCCGCGAGACGGCCGAGCGCGCCCGCCAGGGCATGAAGAAAAAGCTCTCCGGCTCGATCGACATCTCCAACCGCGTGCAGAAGTTCGTCGACTGCCGCAGCCGCGACCCGGAGAAGCGCGAGATCTACATCGTCGAGGGCGACTCGGCGCTCGGCGCCTGCAAGCTCTCGCGGGACGCGGAGTTCCAGGGCATCATGCCGGTGCGCGGCAAGATCCTCAACTGCCTGAAGGCCGACTATGTGCGCATCTTCAAGAGCGAGGTCATCACCGATCTGCTGAAGGTGCTCGGCTGCGGCGTGGAGGTCAAAGACAAGCACACGAAGGATCTCCAGAGCTTCGATCTGGACGCCCTCCGCTGGAGCAAGATCATCATCTGCACCGACGCCGACGTGGACGGCTACCACATCCGCACCCTGATCCTGACGATGCTCTACCGCCTCGCGCCGACCCTGATCCGCGAGGGCTACGTCTACATCGCGGAGTCGCCGCTGTACGAGATCGGCTGCAAGGGCAAGACCTGGTTCGCCTATTCCGAGCGCGAGAAGGCCGGGATCCTCGAGTCCCTCGGCGGCGCCAAGGCGACGATCAGCCGCAGCAAGGGCCTGGGCGAGAACGACCCGGACATGATGTGGATGACGACGATGAATCCCGCGACCCGGCGCCTGATCAAGGTCATGCCCGAGGACGCCGCGCGCATGGCGGAGGTTTTCGAGCTGCTGCTGGGCGACGATCTGAGCGGGCGCAAGGATCATATCGCGGAGTTCGGCAGCCAGTACCTCGATCTGGCGGACATCTCATAAGGAGGCGCGCCATGAAAAAAAGCAAATTCGAATCCGGCCGTCAGGCGGCCAAGATCCTGGCCCTGCTGTCGGTCGGGACCTGTGTGGCCTCGCTGATGGCCGGGGAGGGGACGCCGCTGCAGTTCGCGCTGGCGATCCTGACGATGGTGCTGTTCGTCAGCATTTTCGCGGTCGCCGCCGCGCGCTGCCGCTGCCCGCACTGCGGGAAAGCGGTGCTTTTCGGCCTCTGGAACGCGACGACCTGCCCGCGCTGCAAGAGGAGCCTGACCACCGGAAACAAAGTCAAGGGGAAGAAATGATCAGCCATGGCTAAGAAGAAAGAACCTGAACAGAAAAAATACGACAATCCCAACGTCGTCGGCCTGCGCGCGGCGGTCGTGGAGCAGCCGATCACCGAGACGCTGGAGACGAACTTCATGCCCTATGCCATGTCGGTCATCGTCTCCCGCGCGATCCCGGAGATCGACGGCTTCAAGCCCTCGCACCGCAAGCTCCTCTATACGATGTACAAAATGGGGCTGCTGGGCGGCGCGCGCACCAAGAGCGCCAACATCGTCGGCCAGACGATGAAACTCAACCCACACGGCGACTCCGCCATCTACGACACGATGGTGCGCCTCTCGTCGGGTTACGGCGCGCTGCTGACGCCCTTCGTCGACTCCAAGGGCAACTTCGGCAAGGTCTATTCGCGCGACATGAGCTGCGCCGCCTCGCGATACACCGAGGCCCGACTCGCGCCGATCTGCGCGGAGGTCTTCCGCGACATCGACAAGGACACCGTGGATTTCGTCGACAACTATGACGGCAGCCTGCAGGAGCCGACCCTCCTGCCCACGGCCTTCCCGAACGTGCTGGTCTCCGCCAACTCCGGCATCGCCGCCGGCATGGCAAGCACGATCTGCGGCTTCAATCTCGCCGAGGTTTGTGAGACGACGATCCAGTACCTGAAGGACCCGACCTGTGAGCTGATGACTACGCTGCCCGCGCCGGACTTCCCGACCGGCGGCGAGATCATCTATGACCGGCGCGAGATGGAGAGCATCTACCTTACCGGCCGCGGCAGCTTCAAGGTGCGCGCCCGCTGGCGCTTCCTGCCGAAGGAAAACATCATCGAGATCTACGAGATCCCCTATACCACCAGCGCCGAGGCCGTCATCGACAAGGTGGCCGAGCTGATCAAGGCCGGCCGCGTCCGCGAGATCAACGACATGCGCGACGAGACCGACCTGAGCGGCCTGCGCCTCGCCATCGACCTCAAGCGCGGCGCCGATCCCGACAAGCTGATGCAGAAGCTCTTCAAGATGACCACCCTGCAGGACGCCTTCCCCTGCAACTTCAACATCCTCGTCGCCGGCAGCCCGCGCGTGATGGGCGTGCGCGAGATCCTGGAGGAGTGGACGGCCTGGCGCATGGAGAGCCAGCGCCGCCGCGTCTACCACGAGCTGCAGAAGAAAAAGGAAAAGCTGCACCTGCTGCAGGGCCTCGGCCGCATCCTGCTGGACATCGACAAGGCCATCGCCATCATCCGCGAGACCGAGCTGGAGAGCGAGGTCGTGCCCAACCTGATGATGGGCTTCGGCATCGACCAGATCCAGGCCGAGTTCGTGGCGGAGATCAAGCTGCGCAACATCAACCGCGAGTACATCCTCAAGCGCACCGCCGAGACCGAGGACCTGGAGGCCGCGATCGAGGATCTGGAGGCGACGCTGGCAAGCCGCCGGCGCATCAAGAGCCTCATCATCGACGAGCTGCGCCAGATCATCAAAAAGTACCCCAGCCCGCGGCGCTCGCCGATCGTCTACGCCGACGAGATCGAGGAATTCGACGAGGACGAGGCCGTGCCGGACTATCCGGTGACGATCTTCCTCTCGCGCGAGGGCTATCTGAAAAAGATCACCGCCCAGAGCCTGCGCATGAGCGGCGAGCAAAAATACAAGGACGGCGACGGCCTGCGCCTGAGCTTCGAGGCCTCGAACCGCGGCGAGCTGCTCGTTCTGACCGACCGGCAGCAGATGTACAAGGTGCGCATCGCGGAGCTCGAGGAGACGAAGGCCTCGGCGCTCGGACTCTATCTGCCGACGCGGCTCGGGATGGACGAGGGCGAGAACGTGCTGACGATCCTCGACCCCGGCGACTACCGCGGCGAGCTGCTGTTCTTCTTCGAAAACGGCAAGGCCGCGCGCGTGCCGCTGTCGGCCTATGAGACCAAGACCCGCCGCAAGAAGCTGATCAACGCCTGCTCCGACAAGAGCCCGGTGGCTGCGCTGCTGCGGCTGACGGATGAGCAGGAGATCGTCTGCACCTCCGGCGTCGAGCGCGCGCTGATCTTCCATTCGTCGCTGCTGCAGCCGAAGACCAGCCGTACGACCCAGGGCGTGGGCGTGATGTCGCTGAAGAAGGGGAAAAAGCTGACCGAAGTCTGCTTCCTCACTGAAAGCCCGATCAAGAACGTCTCCCGCTACCGCGTGCGCTCCCTGCCCGCCGCCGGCGCGCTGCTGCGTCCCGAGGACCGCGGAGAGAAACAGTTGAGTTTACTGGAGGACTGAGCTATGAGCAAGCTGCAGGACTGGCAGAAAAAACCCGCCGTCCATCAGATCAAAAAATATATTCTGATCATCCTCGGCTGCGCGATCTACGGCCTGGGATTCCAGTTCTTCTGCTACCCGAACCAGATCATCAGCGGCGGCGTCGTGGGCGTCGCGATGATCGTCAACGCGCTCAGCGGCCTGCCCGTCGGCGTGCTGACGATCCTGCTCAACGTGCCGCTGTTTCTGATCGCCTGGCGGCATTTCGGGCTGGACTTCCTGATCGGCTCGCTCGTCGGCATGCTGCTGATGAGCGTGGCGGTCGACCTGCTGGCCACGACGGGCTACCAGGCGACGGCCGATCCGATGCTCGGCGCGGTGATCGGCGGCGTGCTGAAGGGCGCGGGCATGGGTATCATCTTCTCGGTCGGCGCCACGACCGGCGGCATGGACATCGTCATCAAGCTGCTGCGCCAGCGCTACAGCCACCTGAACTTCGGCACGGTCATGCTCGCCGTCGACGTGGCCGTGATCACCCTGTACGCGCTGATCCTCAGCGCCGGCAACTACGAGAGCGCGATGTACTCGCTGATCGCGATGTTCGTTTCCACCAAGGTCATCGACCTGCTGCTCTACGGCATCGACAACTCCTGTATCTGCTATATCATCAGCGAGAACAGCGAGGCCCTGATCCGCGAGATCACCTCCGGACGCATGCACCGCGGCGTGACTGTGCTCGAGGGCGAGGGCGCCTATTCCCACCGCAAAAAACAGGTCATCATGTGCGTCATCAAGCGCAACCAGATCCCGGAGATCCGCCGCCTGGTGCGCGGCATCGACGAACAGGCCTTCGTCATCATGACCGACGCGAAAAACGTGTTCGGCAACGGCTTCGGCAATATCGCGGAGGTGCGCTGATGAGAAAAACCGCGCTGGTCCTGCTGCTGTGCCTGCTGGCGGGACTCCTGTCCGGCTGCGGCAGCGTCTACAAGGCCGACTATTATCACGAAACGGACTACGCCTTCCCGGAACAGCCCCAGGGCGGCTCCTCGCCCCAGGACAAGGTGACGGTGGCGGACGAGGCCGCGCTCCGGCGCGAGCTGCTGGATATGGTCTACGCCGGCCAGAGCGAACGCCGCATCGCCTTCGATCCGTCCTACAAGGGCGATCCCCGCGCCGATCTCGAGGCCGCCTGCGGCACGATGCACCGCGAGGACGCGCTCTGGGCCTACTGCGTGCAGAACGCGCGCTACGAGCTGTCGCACATCGTCACCCACGACGAGGCCGAGGTCTGGATCGAGTACGCGGCTTCCGCCCTGCCGGCGGCGGAGGTGCTGCAGCTCAACTACGCCGCCGGTCTGGAGAAGATCCTGCGCGCCGCCATGGAGAGCGACAGCCGCCGCCTGGTCATCCTGATCGGCAACAGCCGCTACAGCGCCGACATGATGGCGGACCTGGTCAGCGCGGTCTATCGCGCCGATCCCGCCTGCGCGGCGGTCGAGCCGAGGGCGGACGTGTACATGTACAGCGGCGCCGGCCGCCAGCGTCTGTATGACATCGAGCTGGACTACCGTCTGGACGACGAGACCCTGCGCCGGAGACGCACGGAGCTGGCCGCCTTCGACAGCGACGCGCTGCTCGGCGCGGAACGCAGCGAGGGCATGCGCGCGCTCGCGCTGGCGCAGTATCTGACCGACAGCTGCGAGCTGACCTCGCTCAGCGGCCACAACAGCGCCTGGGACGCGCTGATCGCCGGGCAGGCGGACAGCGAGGGCCTGGCTCTGGCCTACGTGCTGCTGTGCGGAGAGCAGGGGATCCCCTGTCAGCTCGTCCAGGGGCAGCGCCAACGGCAGGAGCACTACTGGAACATCATCGAGCTGGACGGCCAGAACTATCATGTGGATCTGTCCGCCTGCATCCGCGACGGGATCGAGAACGGCTTCCTGCTCAACGACGAGAGCATGTGGACCGGCTACCGCTGGGATACCTCGTCCTACGCCATCTGCGCCGGCGGCCTGGACTACTGGACGCTGACCGGGCAGGAGCGCCAGGCGCCGCAGCCGGAGGAGACGCCGGAGCCGACCGGGGAGCCGGAGGAGCCCGCCGCGCCGACGGAAGAGCCGGCGGAATCGCCGGAGCCGTCCGAGGAGCCCGCGGAGAGCCCGGAGCCCTGAAACGCGCGGAAAATAAGCCTTGACAAATCAGCAATATGTGATAAACTATCACCGTTGCTGATGCGGGCATAGCTCATCCGGTAGAGCGCCACCTTGCCAAGGTGGAGGTAGCGAGTTCGAGCCTCGTTGCCCGCTCCATCAAAACCTGTTGCGAAAGCAATGGGTTTTTTTCATAGGCGGGTATGGTGGAATTGGCAGACACGCTGGATTTAGGTTCCAGTGGGCAACCGT
>CAMZIX010000055.1 GCA_947307375.1 uncultured Clostridia bacterium
GTCCTCTGTACGCTGACGGCGCTGGTCGTATTGCTGTCCGGGATCTGGCGCGAGCCGGACGCCGCCTTTTCTACGCCCGGCGCCGCCGCGGCGGAGGCCTTCCGCCGCCTGCTCCCCTTTCCCGGCGGCAGCCGGCTGGTCGCGCTGTGCCTGCTGTTTTTCGCCTTTTCCAGCATCCTCGGTTGGGGCTGGTACGGGGAGATCTGCTGGGGCTATTTGTTCCGCGGGCGCACGGCGCTGCCGATCTACCGGTTGGTCTTTGCGCTGCTGTGTCTGCCGGGGGCGCTCGGATCCAGCGCGCTGCTGTGGGGGCTTTCCGACGCGCTCAACGCCCTGATGGCGATCCCGAATCTGATTTCCCTGCTGCTTCTGTCCGGCACGGCGGCCAAAATCTGCGCAGCGCATTTTGATCAAGCAGACAGGAAAACACCCCGCCCTTGAGGGACGGGGTGTTTTAGTCGTGCAGGATGGTACACTCGGTCAGCGTGCTCTCCAGTTTTTCGATCTGCTCGGCCGTCAGCTTGTTGCCGGTCAGATCCAGCTCCTTGAGCTGCACCAGATTCAGCAGCGCCGTGACGGAGGAGATCTGGTTGTTGGACAGGTCCAGCTTCTCCAGCTTGAACATATAGGCCAGCGGCGTCGGATCGGAGATGCGGTTTTCGGACAGATCCAGCTCCCGCAGGTTTTCCAGTACGCTCAGATCATAGATCGATTCCATTTGATTGCCGCGGAGACTCAGCTTTTCCAGCGCCGGGATCTTTCCGATCTCCGACAGGTCCACAGGCTCCCCGATACCGCTGAGGTCGAGCACCGTCAGATCCTGGCGGTAGCGGACGCCGTGGATCTCGATCGTGTAGACCAGGCGGGAGGTCTCGAAATAGCAGTCGGCAAGACAGCGCTTGAGCTCCTCCACCGCTTCGCCGGTGAGCTCCGGATTGTCCTTGATATTCAGCAGGCGGAGCGCGCTCAGGCCCTCCAGGCTGGACAGCTGCTCATTCTCCAGGTGCGTGTTTTCCAGGTCCAGCTCCTCGAGCTTGCTCAGCGAGCTCAGCCCGCTCAGATCCTTCAGCTCGTTTTCCGAGAGGTCCAGCTCGCGCAGCTCGCTCAGTGCGAAAAGCGGCGCCGTCGAGCCGATCGCGTTGCGGGAGGCGTCCACCGACTGCAGCGATTTCATCGCCATCAGCGGCCGCAGGTCGACGACCTGGTTGCCCGCGATGTTGAGCTTCTCCAGATAGGGCAGATCCATCAGCGGCGTCAGATCGCTGATCTCGTTGCCGCTCAGATCCAGGCTTTTCAGCTGCCGACAGGCGGAGACCGCGGAAATATCGCTCAGCTGCCGTCCGCTCAGATCCAGCGCCGTCACGTCCTCGCGGAAGGTCTGACCGCCGAGCGTCAGCTCCCGCACCTCGGCCACGGCGGTCTCGCTGTGGATCGCGCACTGCGGCAGCGCCTCGGCCAGTTCCGCCAGCTGGGCTTGCGACAGCTCGATCTCACGGATGCTGAGCATGCTCAGGTTTTCCAGCCCGTACAGCGGGCTGAAGTCGCTGATCGGGTTTTTGTCCAGATACAGGCTGCGCAGGCTGCCGAGCGAGGCCAGCGGGCTGAGATCCGAAATCTCGTTGCCGCTCAGATCCAGCATCGTCAGCCCGCCGAGTCCGGACAGCGCAGACAGGTCCGTCAGACCGTCTTCCGTCAGGCTCAGGCTGCTGAGCGCGTAGAGCTCCGCCACGCGCCGCAGGTCCTCGTCCCCGAGCTCGGTGCGGCGGAGGATCAGAGAACTGGCGTTTTTGTCAAATTCCATGCCCGCAATACTGACTTTGCCCGCCTGGCGCAGCTGCTCGCGCTTGTTTTCCAGCGCGTCGATCCGCGCGCGGATGTCCTCGTCGCTGAGGTCCATGCGCCGCAGCAGCTCCAGCGCCTTTTCATAGCTGCCCATGGCCTCATAGCAGTCCACCATCTGCAGACGCATCTCCGGAGTCTCCTCATGGGCGGCCGCCTGACGCAGGTGCCCCAGCGCGTCCTCGAAATCACCGGCGGCGTAACAGTTCTCCGCGTCCTGCAGATGTTCCCGGTAGCGCCGTTCCTCCGCCGCGCCGCGCAGCGAAAGGCCGAAGATCAGCAGCAGCGCCAGCGCCAACACGAAACCGAAGAGCACGGAATTCCTCCTGCGTTTGGCGCGTCGGCCGGAAGAGGGCTTTATTCTTTTTTCCTTTTCCGGCGGAAGCGGCGGCGGAGCCGCGTGCTTGCCGGTGGCGTTTTTCTCTTTCATGGCCTGTCTACTCAGATTCCAATACTTCCGGCGGGCAAAAACTGCCGGGAAGGCATACTCCTCTATTTTACCTGGGATTATACCATGCCCGGCCCCAACATGCAAGCCCGGCGCGGGAGCATCCCGCGCCGGGCCGGTTTTCTGGAAATATTCTGTCGATCAGCGGATGTCCTGCGCCTCGAAGCGACGCTGAGAGATGCGCAGCGCCAGCAGCGTCGTGAGCAGATATACCGCCAGGGAAACGCCAAGAAAGACGAGCTTCGTGCCGAGCTGCTGCGGATCGGGCGTATCCAGCAGATCCCGGAACAGCGGAACGGTGTAGCACAGCACGATGTCTGCGATCACGAAGAGCGCGGCAAAGACGCAGCCCTTGACGAAGCTGAGGCCGACCTTGTTCACGTCCCGGTAATAGCTCGGGAAGAAGACCAGGTGATAGAGGCCGAAGAAGAGGAAGCCCTCGCCGATCAGCGCGAGATTGGCGTCCATGCCGGCCGCGTTCGGCTCGGGCAGGATCTGCGCGTGCAGCCTGGCAAAAGCGAAGCACAGCAGCAGAAGAAGCAGCTCCAGCAGCACGGCCAGCGCGAAGCGCGCCGTCACCACGTCGCGCTTGGCCACCGGCAGCGTCAGCGAATAGATCACGTCGTTGTTTTCGCGCCCGCCGAGGCAGATAAAGAACAGGCCGAGGGTCATGTAAAAGTAGGTCACGGCGTAGGGATAGTTCGGCACCAGCACCAGCGCGCTGAGGAACAGCATCATGACCGCCGCGGGATGCAGGCAGAGCGACAGCTCTTTTTTCAGCAGCTTTTTCATTCCTCCGTCGCCTCCTTTTCCAGATGCACCATGATCTCCTCCAGATTGGCCGTACGGCTCTCCCCGGGGAGCTTTTCCGCGTCCGCCGCGCGGACCAGCGCGGTCTTTCCGTTTTTGCTGCGGCGCGGACCGATCAGCAGCGCCTCAAGCGCCGGGTCCGCTTCCGCATACTCCGTCAGGCGATAGTCGGCGACGAAATCCTCGATCCTCGCCTCGGCGCGGATCTTTCCCCCGGCAATGTAGAGGATGTTGTCCGCCGTCTTGTCCAGATCCGAGGTGATGTGCGTGGAGAAGAGGATGGTCTTGCCCTGATCACGCAGATCGAGGAAGAGCTCCAGCAGCTCCTCGCGCGATACCGGGTCCAGGCCGCTGGTCGGCTCGTCCAGGATCAGCAGCTCCGCGCCGTGCGACAGCGCCAGCGCCAGCAGATACTTGATCTTCATGCCGTTGGACAGCTTCTCCGGCGTCTTGTTCTCATCCAGCGCAAAGAGCTCCAGGCAGCGGCGGTAGGCCGCCTCGTCCCAGTGCTCGTAAAAGCTCTTCGTCACGGCGGTGATCGTCTTCAGCTTTTTCCGCTTGTAAAACTCCATGCCCGCGGACACGAAGCCGACGCGCTGCTTGATCGCGCGCTCGGAGGCTTTGAAATCCTCGCCCCAGAAGCGGATCTCGCCGCCGTCCGGACGCAGCAGTCCGAGCAGCGAATGGAGCGTGGTCGTTTTGCCGGCGCCGTTGCGGCCGATAAAGCCGGTGATCTTCCCTTCCTCGAGGGAAAAGCTGACCTTGTCCAGCCGGAAGGCCGGATAGATCTTTTTCAGATTCTTGACTTCCAGTACCGTTTTCATTTCATTTTCTCCTGCAGCTGTCTGCTCATTTCCAAAAAGAAATCCGCCTTCAGCAGGGCCAGGCCCTGGTTTTCATCGGCCAGCACCACCAGCGAATCGCCGGGCTCCAGGTGAAAGAGGCGACGCGCCTTGACCGGGATCACGATCTGGCCCTTGTCGCCGATCGTCACCGTGCCGAAAATGTACTTCCCCTTCGGGATCTTCGGGTTTTCGCGCAGGTCCGCGTGCAGCAGATCCTCCAGCGTCGTGTCGAAGATTTCGGCCAGCGCGTCGCAGCGGAGGATATCCGGCACGCTCTCGCCCGTCTCCCACTTGGCCAGGGTCTGACGCGAGACGCCCAGCTTCTCGGCCAGCGCCTCCTGGGACAGACCGGCGGAGCGGCGAAGGATCGCAATATTCTCACCAATCATATTATTCCCACCTTTCGCACTTTATTATAGCAAGAAAGCGCGGAAACGCAAGCAACTCAGCTTGACATTTCCGCGCTGTTTCTGTTCAATTTTTTAACATCAGCCGGCTGAACCGAAGCCCTGTTCGGTGTAATAATTCCGGGCATAGCGCAGCAGGATCTCCGCGCACTGGCCGCGCACGTCCGCCGTCTCCGCGCCGAGGACGATCGCCACGAGCGTGTGCGTCTCCCCTTCGACGGTCAGGGGCAGGCTCGCCACCAGGCAGTAGCCCGCACGGTTGGTCGAGCCGGTCTTCAGTCCGTTGACGCCGGGCATATTGAAGACCAGCGGATTCGAGTTCGCCGTGGTGAATTGCAGCTTTTCCAGGCGTACAAACTGCTTTTCGGTCATCTCCGTCAGCGCGGGGAATCGCTCCAGCAGATAGGCGCTCAGACGGAAGAGATCGGACGCGCTCATGCTGTTCTGCCGCTTGCCGCTCACGCCGCCGCCGCTGTAGCTCGGCAGGCCGTGGGGCGTATAGAAGCGGGCGGAGAGCAGGCCGAGCTCGTCGGCTCGCTCGTTCATCCGTGCGACAAAGTCCTCCTCCGAGCCGGCGGCGTACTCCGCCAGCGCCAGCGCGCTCTCGTTGCTGGAGGCCAGCATCATCGCCTGCGTCAGCTCCTCCAGCGGGATCGTCGTTCCGGGCGTGAGGCCGATGATGCCGTCGGCCGACCAGGAGAGCTGGGCCGCCTTCTGCGAGATCGGCACGGCGTCCTGCCAGCCGAGCTGGCCTGCCTCGACCGCCTCGGCGATCAGCAGATAGCTCATCAGCTTGGAGAGACTCGCGATCGGATTGCGCCAGGCGCGGTTGTGCGAAAAGAGGATCTCGCCGCTGTCCGCATCGCCCACCAGCACCGCGTTGAAGGCGCCGAAATAGTCCTCGCGCTTGAGCTGGTAGAGGTCCGGCGCGAAGGGAAGGTTCGGATCGAGGCGAAGCACGCCGTTGCTGTCAAAGCGGGCCGTCAGATCCAGCAGGAGCTGTACGTCGGCCAGGGAGAGATAGAGATCCCTGTCGTCCGAGCGGTAAGTATAGTAGCGGCGTTCGCCGCCGTCGACGAAGAGGCGGTTGCGGTTGAGCGACAGATAGGCGATCCCGGGCTTGGCGGTGTTCTTTTTCGAATTGTCCGTCGGCGCCGCCTGACCGGTCGTCATCTTCCAGAGCTCGCCGTCCGCGCCGCCGGCCTGGTAGTCCACACGGAATTTCTTGTCCGTGTCCCGGAGCGCCTGCGCCAGATCCGAGAGCGACAGATAGAGGTTGCCCTCATAGGAATCGCTGTAGGCCCGCAGCGAGACCGTGATCTCTCCGACGCGCGCCTCGAGCAGATACGGTGTCGGCCCGGCGGCTGCGGCGGAGGCCGCGGCGCCCAGCAGCATCAGAACGCAGAGCAGCGCCGCGAGCAGAGAACGGAAGCCTTTCATCGGTCGCGCCTCCCTTCCTTTTTTCTACAGTATACCCCAGCCTTCGCCGCGAATCAACCGAGAAAGCTTCCCAATTCATGATTTTTATGATTTGTGAAAAGACCCGGAAGCTCTCGCTTCCGGGTCTTTTCACAGCTGGATGAAGCTCAGCAGCATCGCGGCGGCGATGGCCAGCAGGTACAGCGCCTCGGTGAAGGTCTGCACAGGATCGGTGGTCGAGCAGCGGTTTTCGTTTTCGTTCATGATCGTTTCCTCCCGGATTCGGTATTTCCCTTTCGGTTGACATAATTTTATGACAAGCGCTGTCCGAAAAACCGCCCCGAAGTATTTTATCTTTTGTCAAAAAGTCCGTTTTATCGGACAGTGTTTTGTGCTATACTGGGGATTGGATCAATACAGGGAGGGAATGGCCATGCCGAAATCACCCAATCAGAAGCTGAAGCTGCTCGTTTTGCTGCGCTATCTGATGCGATGCAGCGACGAGGCGCACCCGGTCACAGTGCAGGACATGATCGAGGAGCTGGCGCGGCAGGATATCTCCGCCGAGCGCAAGACGATCTACGACGACATGGAGGCGCTGCGCCGCTTCGGCATCGACATCGTGCAGCGCAAGGACAGGAGCACCGGCTATTACGTCGCGGCGCGCGATTTTGAGCTGCCGGAGCTGAAGCTGCTGGTGGACAGCATCCAGAGCTCCAAGTTCATCACCCAGCGCAAGACCCTGAGCCTGATCCGGAAGCTCGAAAACCTCGCCAGCGTCTACGACGCGCAGCTCCTGGAGCGGCAGGTCTACGTGCGCGGCCGGGTCAAGAGCATGAACGAGAGCGTCTACTACAATGTGGACGAGATCTCCGGCGCCATCAGCCGCGACCGGGCGATCCGCTTCAAATACTTCGAATTCACCGTCTCCCGCGAGCGGCGCTACCGCCACGAGGGCGCCTGGTACATCGTCAGCCCCTTCGCGCTGATGTGGGACGACGAGAACTACTATCTGCTGGCCTGGGACGCCTCGGCCGCCCGCCTCAAGCACTACCGCGTGGACAAGATGACGAACATCGAGGCGCTGGAGCAGCGGCGCGAGGGCAAGGAGGCCTTTCAGAAGCTCGACATGGCCTCTTACTCCCAGCGGGTCTTCGGCATGTTCGCCGGCGAGGAAAAACGGGTGCGCCTGCGCTTCCTCAATCACCTGGCCGGCGCGGTGATCGACCGTTTCGGCAAGGACACGATCCTCACGCCCGACGGGGACGAGCATTTCATTATTTCCGTCGATCTGGTGGTCAGTCCGCAGTTCTTCGCCTGGGTCTTCGGCTTCGGCGCGGAGGCGGAGATCCTCTCCCCCGAGAGCGTGCGGCGGCAGATGGGCCGTCAGGCCGCGCTGATCGCCGCGGAATACGAGTAAAGCCTGTTGCCGCGGCGGATGATTTCTGTTATAGTAAAGAAAAATGCTGGGAGGATTTGACATGCAGTGGATCAGCGACGAGCACTATGCCGAGCAGATGGACTCGATCGTCGAGCCCTATCTGGCCGCCCGGCGGGAAACGGGCTTTGACGAGCGCGTTCCCGGCGAGCCGATTTATTACGAGCACTACCGCGCCGATGACCCAAAGGCCGTCGTGGTCGTCAGCCACGGCTTCACCGAGTCGCTCGTCAAGCATGCGGAGAACATCTTTTATCTGCTGCAGGCGGGCTACGAGGTCTGGGGTCTCGACCACCGCGGCCACGGCCGCTCCTTCCGGGCCAATGAAAACCCCTACGTCGTCTATGTCAGGCGCTTCAAGGACTACGTCTTTGATCTCGACCATCTGACGGAGACGAAGATCGTTCCGGCCGCGAAGGGTCTGCCGCTCTATCTGTACTGCCATTCGATGGGCGGCAACATCGGCGTGCGTATGCTGGAGCTCTTCCCGGGCTTCTACCGGAAGGCCGTCCTCTCCTCCCCGATGCTCGGGCTCAGCTTCGGGAACATCCCGCTGGCCGCGGCGCTGGCCTTTGCCGCGGCACGCAGCATCGGCCCGGGCGGCAAGCAGCCCCTGTCGCCGGTCAGCGCGATGCCGGAGGAGACCTTCGAAGCCAGCGCCGCCAACTCCGAGCCGCGTTTCCGCTGGTATTACGAAAAGAAGCTGGCTGACCCACGGCTGCAGACCTGTGCCGCCTCCACCTCCTGGGGCCGCGAGGCGATCCTCGCCTGCGGTCTGGCCAGCCAGCGCTCCAAGATCGCCCGTATCCAGGTGCCGATCCTGCTGTTCCAGGCCGGCAATGACACCTTTGTGGAAAACCGGGCGCAGGACGAATTCGCCTCTTTCGCGCCGGACTGCACCATGCAGAAGATGCCCGGTCTGCGCCACGAGCTCTTTTTCAGCGACACCGAGACGCTGAAACAGTACTGGGGTCAAATCTTCGAATTCTACGAGAAGTAAAAAATGAAAAAGAACCCGGCGCTCCTCTCGGAGCGCCGGGTTTTCGTTTTTCTGTAAGGCTCATCCCTCGATCCAGGCCCTGGTCTGCGTGCGCAGCCAGTCGGCCCAGGCGCCGATGCCCTCGCCGGTGCGGGAGGAGATCGGGAGGATCGTCATGTTGGGGTTGAGACGCAGGACGTACTCCTTGCATTTTTCGATATCGAAATCGAAATAGGGCAGCACGTCGATCTTGTTGATCAGCAGCACGTCGCAGATGGAGAACATCAGCGGGTACTTGAGGGGCTTGTCGTCGCCCTCGGGCACGGAGAGGA
>CAMZIX010000056.1 GCA_947307375.1 uncultured Clostridia bacterium
CTCCCTCCCGCACCGACCGCGTGGCGAAGTACAACCAGCTGCTCCGCATCGAGGAAGAGCTGGACAACGACGCGCAGTATCCCGGCATGGCCGCGTTCTTCAACATCCGCTGAGCGCTGCCGCAAACCGAAAAAACAAGCCCTCCGGGACATCCCGGAGGGCTTTGTTGTGTCTGTTGTATTCAGTTCATTCTTTCGCAGAGCTTCTCGGCCACGAAGTCGTGCAGCCATTCCGCATCCGGATAGAACTCCGCGTATTTTTCACCCTTCGTCACGACGCCGGGCATCGTGATCACGGTGTCGCTGCTGATGCTGAAGTCCTGGATATTCTGGGCCAGATAGCTGACCTCGTCCAGAGAGAGATTGCTGGTCATGTGGGGCTTGAGCCGGTTGTAGACCGTCATGACGGCGCTGGGATCCTTTCTGGCCAGACGCTTGAGCTGCTCGAGCATCGCCCGGACGACCAGCTTCAGGTCGCGCAGGCCGCGCTGGTAGGCGCCGTCCAGCTCCCCGTGATCGCGGTAGCGGATCAGGCGTTCCAGCTGCCTGTCCGTCAGCGTGACGCTGCTCCCCTTCTGGAAGGAGCTGTCCAGATGGGTGTAATCTTCGGGGAAAGTGACTTCCAGCCCGCCCAGGGCCTGGTTGATGACCGGGATGGAGTCGAAGTCCATCGCCGCGAAGCGCGTGATCGGCACACCGTAGAGCATATTGCTGACCGCGTCCGCCGTCAGCTCGCAGCTGAGCTCCCCGCCGTCGCCGTAGCTGTGGGAGGCGGAGATGTTGTTGAGCACGGTGTCCAGGTAATTGCCGTTCGCGTCCAGCATCACGATGTTGGCCATCGTGTCGCGCGGGATGTAGAGAATGGACATGCTGTCGTTCCCGCTGTCCAGAATGACCAGCGCCAGGATGTCCGCGTTGCCGCCGTTGGAGACCATGTCGGAATCCCAAAAGCTGGGATTGTTCATGTAGTCGATGCCCATGATCAGCAGCGTCTGCACGTCGCTGCGGTAGCGGTATTCATTGCCGTCCTCGTCGATCCAGTCGGGCGCCTCCTCATCCTTCGGCGCATGTTCCTCCGCCTCGTCGCGCTGCCAGCGGATCTTCTGCATCTGCGAGGAGGAGCGGTCGGCGAACATGCTGGCGCGCAGGCTGTTGGTATAGCGCAGAAAGCCCCATACGCCCGCCGCCAGCAGCACCAGCAGCGCCGCGAGCGAGGCGAGCACGATGGCGGCCGTCCGGCCCTTGCTGCGGCGGCGCCTGATTTTTTGCTCCTCTTTCGCCGCCGACATCTTGTCTCTGTAGTATGCCATGCCTGTCCTCCCCCGTCAGCCGACTGCCGTGGCCGTGGAGATGCCCTCCTGATCCGCGGCCAAAACGCCCTGCACCAGATAGCGGTAGGCGGGATTGGCGATGCAGGTGGACAGGGTGATGATCCGGTCGTCCGGCGTCACCTCGATCGAGTAGTCAAAGTTGGCCTTGACGTCGTGCGTGTAGATCCGGTCGATATAGGCCTGTCTCTCCTCCGCCGTGGAGGACGGGAAGTTCAGGACCTGGTCCAGATTGTCCGTCCGGTAGGCGGCGAAGATCTCGTAGGTGAGCACGCGGTCCGGCGTATAGACCATGATCGTCCGGTGCTCGTCGAAGAACTTCCGGTCCTCAAACTTGTGCAGCTGGGCGAACATGCTGCCGTCGATCATGTTGTGGCCGTAGATCACGGTGTTGAAGTCGCTGAAATCGCTGGCGTTGTCGGGCAGCATCAGGACAGAGCCGTAGGGCGTGTAGCTGTGGAGATAGTTGCGGTTGAGATAGACCCTCGTCGGCGAGGTGTCATAGAGGATCGGATAGTCGATCGTGGTGCCGTCGACCTCGATCCAGGCGATGATATCCTCGTTGCGCGAGATCAGATAGGCGAAATCGACCGGGATCTGGGCCTTCTGATCCGGATCCGCCTCCTCGGGCGGCAGTTCTCCGACCGTCTGCTCGGCCGCGGCGCGGGCCTGCTCGGCCAGTTCCTGATACAGGCGGTTGGACTTCTGGTAGAGATAGAGCATGTACACGATGCTGAGGATGGCCGCCGCCATCACCAGCAGACTCACCACGCTGATCACCCGATAGACTTGTTTTTTCTTCATCTTTCCATAAAAAGATGGGGCCGCCTTTGCAGCCAGCCCCATGTGTCGCAGATTTTGGAATTGTTTACTTGGACTTGTTTTTGCTGACGACGTACGCCGCACCGGCACCGCAGGCAACAACAGCAAGCGCGATGATCGCGAGCGAGCCCGTCGGAGGAGACACAGGGGGCTCCTCGGGAGGACCGCCCTGATTGGAATCGGTGTTGTCAGTAGCGAAAGCAGGCACAGAGATGCAGGCAATCAGCAGAACAGCCAAAAGCAGAGCGACTAATTTCTTCATAAGACAGCATCCTTTCTTTTTGGCAGTGATGAAACATCCGCTGCCGCCGGGCACAGTGCCCGATATTCATACTCGGTATTATATACGCTTTTATTCCTTCTGTCAACCGGAAAAAACGAAAAGATTGTAATTATTTGGATAGCTCCGGCGATAGTTTTTCTGTATATTCTACATATTGACAAAAAAGCCGGAAAACCTTTATAATCATAGCATCTTTCAGATGGCCCGGCAAGATCGGGCGAGCACAGGCCGCCGGCCCTCCGGACCATTCCCGGAGGCCTCCGTCCGCCCCCATTCCGCCCGGTTTCTGCAGCCTGTCCCGGCCTGCGCGCAAGCCGGGTATCTTCATTATCGAAGGGAGACGAATCATGGCGAAAATCATCAACGAACCGAGCCATACCTTCAACGAATACCTCCTGATCCCGGGCTACACGCCCATCAGCTGCCGCTCCGAAAAAGTGAAGCTCTGCACCCCGCTGGTCAAATTCCGCAAGGGCGAGGAGGAATGCCCCCTCCGGATGAACATCCCGATGGTCTCCGCGATCATGCAGTCCGTCTCCGGCGAACGCCTGGCCGTGGCCCTGGCCAAGGAGGGCGGCGTCAGCTTCATTTACGGTTCCCAGTCCGTGGAGGACGAGGCCGCCATGGTCCGCCGTGCCAAGAGCACCAAGGCCGGCTTTGTCCGCAGCGATTCCAATATCGGCCCGGCGCAGACCCTGCGCGACGTGCTGGAGCTCAAGGCCCGCACCGGCCACTCCACCATCGCCGTCACCGAGGACGGCACCGCCGAGGGCAAGCTGGTCGGCGTCGTCACCAGCCGCGACTACCGCGTCAGCCGCATGGAGCCGGACACCCCGGTCTCCAGCTTCATGACGCCCTTCGACAAGCTGGTCTGGGCCAAGGAGGGCACCACCCTCAAGGAAGCCAACGACATCATCTGGGAGCACAAGCTCAACTCCCTGCCCATCATCGACGACGGCGGCCGCCTCTGCTACTTCGTCTTCCGCAAGGACTACGAGAGCCATAAAGCGAACCCCAACGAGCTGCTGGACGATCACAAGCGCTATGTCGTCGGCGCGGGCATCAACACCCGCGACTACGAAAAGCGCGTGCCCGCCCTGCTGGAGGCCGGCGCGGACGTGCTGTGCATCGACTCCTCCGAGGGCTTTACCGACTGGCAGCGCTTCACCCTGGCCTGGATCCGCGAGAACTACGGCGACAGCGTCAAGGTCGGCGCCGGCAACGTGGTCGACGCGGCGGGCTTCCGCTTCCTGGCCGAGTGCGGCGCGGACTTCGTCAAGGTCGGCATCGGCGGCGGCTCCATCTGCATCACCCGCGAGACCAAGGGCATCGGCCGCGGCCAGGCGACCGCGCTGATCGACGTCTGCGCCGAGCGGGACCGCTATTTTGAAGAGACCGGCATCTACGTGCCCGTCTGCTCTGACGGCGGCATCGTCTACGACCACCACATCACTCTCGCGCTCGCGATGGGCGCGGACTTCGTGATGCTGGGCCGCTACTTCGCCCGCTTCGACGAGAGCCCGACCAACAAGGTCAACATCGGCGGCACTTATTTCAAAGAGTATTGGGGCGAAGGCTCCGCCCGCGCGCGCAACTGGCAGCGCTACGATATGGGCGGCGACCGCAAGCTCAGCTTTGAAGAGGGCGTGGACTCCTACGTCCCCTATGCCGGCTCCCTAAAGGACAATGTGGCCCTCACGCTGAGCAAGGTGCGCCACGCCATGTGCAACTGCGGCGCGCTGACGATCCCCGAGTTCCAGGAAAAGGCGGTTTTGACCCTGGTCTCCGCCACCACCATCGTCGAGGGCGGCGCCCACGACGTCATCAAGAAGGACAGCGTGCCTGCCATCCACTGAGCGGGCTTCCACGTAATAATCTGAAACAGAGGTGTATACAATGAGTCGAATGGTAGGAACCGTGTCACGCGGTGTCCGCGCCCCCATCATCCGTGAGGGCGATGATCTGAAAAACATCGTGGTCGAGTCTGTGCTTGAGGCCGCGGCGCAGGAGGGCTTTGCCTTCCATGACCGCGACGTCGTGGCCATGACCGAAGCCATCGTGGCCCGCGCGCAGGGCAACTATGCCACGGTGGACGACATCGCCGCCGACGTGCGGCAGAAGCTCGGCGGGGAGACCGTCGGCGTCATTTTCCCGATCCTCAGCCGCAACCGCTTCGCCATCTGCCTGCGCGGCATCGCCAAGGGCGCGAAGAAGATCGTGCTGATGCTCTCCTATCCCTCCGACGAGGTGGGCAACCACCTGATCGACTGGGACGCGCTGGACAGCAAGGGCGTCGACCCCTACCGCGACGTGCTGGACCTGAAGCAGTACCGCGAGCTCTTCGGCTATCAAAAGCACCCCTTTACCGGCGTGGATTACGTCGACTACTACGCCCAGCTGATCCGCGGCTGCGGCGCCGAGGTCGAGATCCTCTTCGCCAACGACGCGCGAGAGATCCTTAACCACACGAAGAACGTCATCCACTGCGACATCCACACCCGCGCCCGCACGAGCCGCATCCTGAAGGCCGCCGGCGGCGAGCGCGTCTTCGGCCTGGACGAGCTGATGACCGCCTCCGTGAACGGCAGCGGCTACAACGAGCAGTACGGCCTGCTGGGCTCCAACAAGGCCACCGAGGACAAGGTCAAGCTCTTCCCGCGCGACTGCCAGCCCCTGGTGGACGCGATCCAGCGGGAGCTGATCGAAAAGACCGGCAAGCGCATCGAGGTCATGGTCTACGGCGACGGCGCCTTCAAGGACCCGATCGGCAAGATCTGGGAGCTGGCCGACCCGGTCGTCTCCCCCGCCTACACCGCCGGCCTCGTCGGCACGCCCAACGAGCTCAAGCTCAAGTATCTCGCGGACAACGACTTCGCCGCCCTCTCCGGCGAGGAGCTGAAAGAGGCGATCAGCGGCGAGATCCGCAAGAAGGACGGCAGCCTCGTCGGCCAGATGGTCTCCGAGGGCACCACGCCCCGCCGCCTGACCGACCTGATCGGCTCGCTCTGCGACCTGACCTCCGGCTCCGGCGACAAGGGCACGCCCATCGTCTTCATCCAGGGCTACTTCGACAACTACACCGCCGAATAAGGCAAAGCGCATAAAAAACCCGCAGGAGCAATACTCCTGCGGGTTTTTCAGTTTTCTCCCTCGAGCTCAAGGATCTTGCGGAACTGCGTCTCGTAGAGCTCGCGGTAGGTGCCCTCGCGCGCCAGCAGCTCCTCGTGCGTGCCGGATTCGGCGATCACGCCGTCCTTGACGACGAGGATCTTGTCGGCCTTGAGGATCGTAGACAGACGGTGCGCGATGACGATGCTGGTGCGGCCCTCCATCAGGGCCTCCAGCGCCTCCTGGATCGCGTTTTCGGTGATCGAGTCGAGCGCCGAGGTCGCCTCGTCGAGGATCAGGATCTTCGGGTCCTTGAGGATCACGCGGGCGATGGACAGGCGCTGCTTCTCGCCGCCGGAGAGCTTGAGGCCGCGGTTGCCGACGACGGTGTCCAGGCCGTCCGGCTGGCCCGCGATGAACTCGCTGAGATTGGCGATCCAGCAGGCCGCCTCGATCTCCTCGGGCGTGGCGTTTTCCTTCGCGTAGAGCAGGTTCTCGCGGATCGTGCCGTTGAAGAGATAGCTGTCCTGCGTCACGACGCCGATCTGCGCGCGCAGATAGCTCAGGTCGAAGTCCCGCACGTCCACGCCCGCCACGGTCACGCGGCCGGAGACCACGTCGTAGAGCCGCGGGATCAGGTTGACCACCGTGGACTTGCCGGAGCCGGAGGGGCCGACGATCGCGTACATCTTCCCCGCCGGGACCGTGAAGTCGATATCGGTCAGCAGGGGCTTGTCCGGGCTGTAGGAGAAGGCCACGTGCTCGTAGACGATGTCGGCGCTGCTCACGTCCGGCTTCCGGCCGTTTTCCGGGGACCGGATCGGGTTCGGCATATCGAAGTACTCGAAGATGCGCGTGAAGAGCGCGAGCGAGCGGGTGAAGTCCACGTGGATGTTCAGCAGGCTCTCCACCGGGCGGTAGAGGCGGTTAATCAGCGAGACCGTGGCCGTGACGGTACCGACGGTCAGCGCGGGATCGGCCTTCGTGATGATGAACCAGCCGCCGGCGAAATAGATCAGCAGCGGGCCGAGCTGGGTGAACATGCCCATCACGACCCGGAACCAGCGGCCGCTGTTCTGCTCCCTGAGCGAGAGCTTCGTGACCTCGCCGTTGACCGTCTCGAAGCGGCGGTACTCCGCCTGCTCGCGGGTGAAGAGCTTGACGAGCAGCGAGCCCGAGACCGAGAGCGTCTCGTTGATGAGCTGGTTCATCTCGTCCTGCTTGGCCTGGGCTTCCGTCATCAGCTGATAGCGCTTCTTGCCGACGCTCTTGGTCGGCAGGATCAGCAGCGGGATCACCACGATGCCGACGAGCGCGAGCTTCCAGCTCATCGTGAAAAGCGCGACCAGCGTCGTCACCACGGTGGCGATGTTCGACACGATGCTCGACAGCGTCCCGGAGATCACCGAGCTCACGCCGGAGATGTCGGTGTTCATGCGGGTGATGATGTCGCCCTGCTTCTCCGAGGTGAAAAAGGCGTGCGGCATATGCTGCAGGTGGTCGTACATCTGGTTCTTCATGTCGAAGATGATGCGCTGGGAGATCCAGGCGTTGATGTAGCTCTCCAGCACGGAGATGACCTGCGAGGCGGTCAGCGTGACGAAGGCCATGATCAGCAGCTGCACCAGCAGGCGCATGTTCTGGCCCACCAGCGCCTCGTCCACGATCTTGCCGGTGATGATGCTGGGCAGCAGCCCGACGACCGCCGACAGCAGGATCGTGACGAACACCAGCAGGAACTGCGGCCAGTAGGGCGTCAGATAGCCCAGGATGCGGCGGATCAGCGCGCCGCTGACCTGGGGCAGGTTCTTCTTTTCCTCATCCGTCAGAAAGCCGCGGGGCCCGAGGCCCCGTCCGGGTCCGGCCATGGGATCACTCCCCTTCTGTTTTTTTGATGATTCGATTGTATCCCATTGAACGGTCTGCGTCAATCGTTTCCTTTTTCTTTACTTTCGTCCGTTCATCCGTTATACTGAAAGATACGGAAAATGACGGGAGAAAGAACCCCATGGACTTTACCGAGATCTGCGACAGCCTGGCCGAGCAGTGGCCGCCCTGGAGCGAACGCATCCGGATGCTGGAATTCCGGGAATCGCTCGCCGCCCGGCCGGTGGACAACGACGGCCGGCATATTTTGTACAACGAGCGGCTGCTGCGCTATGTGACGCCGGAGGACTGCCGCTTTTATATCGCCCGGGAGCTGCTGCACCTGCAGCTCCATCACTTCGGCCGCCGCGGCGACCGCGACGCGCGGCTGTGGAAAAAGGCCGGCGACGCCGTAGCCAACGCGATGCTGCGCGACGAGGGCTTTGCCCTGCCGATGAACGCCGTGCTCCCGCCGGAGGACGCAGAGCAGAGCGCCGAGGCGCTCTACCGCGTGTTTCTGAAGGATGAGGAAGAAAAGGGCGAGCAGGACGAAGCCAACGAGGTCGAGCTCATTCCGGACCAGCGCCCTGATCCCAAAAACAAACAGGCCGGCAAAGAGACGACGTCGCAGGAGCGCGCGATCGAGGATCCCGGGCTTGCGGCAATCGTCGCAGGCCTGGCCGAGATGCTCGAACCGAGCAACCAGCTCGATTTCGACTGGTTCCCCGGCAATACGATCCGCGACGGCATGCTGCTGCATGAGTTTCGCGCCTACCCGGTCGCGCACGCGGAGATCCTGCTGGACACCAGCGCCTCCGTGGACGCGGAGCTGCTGCGCGCTTTCGTGCGAGGCGTCAAGGGTCTGCTTCGGCAGGACGCGGTCGTGCGCGTCGGCTGCTTCGACACCCGCTTCTACGGCTTCCAGGAGATCCGCACCGAGGAGGACATCCGGAAGCTCGAGCTGCGCGGCGCCGGCGGCACCGACTTTCACGCCGCGATCGGCGCC
>CAMZIX010000057.1 GCA_947307375.1 uncultured Clostridia bacterium
CGTCTCCGAATAGATGGCGGGGGAGGCGCTGGTATCGGGGAAAAGGGAGGCGTATTCCCGCGTGGAGGCCGCCGAGCGCGTCCAGCTCGGAGTAAAGCGCGGCTTCTCGGGCGCTTTTTCTTCCGGCGCCTCGTCTTCGGGCTCCGTCTCCGGAACAGGCTCGGCCTCCGGCGCCTTCTCGGGCTCCGTCACCTTCTCGGGCTCCGGTTTCGGAGCGGGACGGCGGATCTCCTCCGGGGCAGGCTCCTCGTCGGGCAGGACCAGCTCCTGCGGCTCCGGCACCTCGATTTTGCGGGCCTTCCTGCGGCGCTCGGCGCGGCTCTGCGCCGTGACAAAGCGCTCGTCCACCTCGACGGGCTCCGGCCCGGCCGGGCGGCGCGGCTCGAAGGAGGGCTCGGCGTCGCCCCGGGCATAGGAGGCCAGGTAGGCGCGCACCTCTTCCTCCGTGGGCAGGCTGCTGCGCTTCGGCGCGGGCTGCTGCGGCGGGATCTGATAGTTCTCCGCCGCGGTTTCTTTTCTGTATTCGTTTATGATATCGTCCAGCGCAAAGCTTTCGCCCTGCGCCGGTACGGATTCTGTCTGGCTCATGATCTTCTGTCCTTCTCTGTTCAGCTTCTCTGGCGGAGCACCTCATACAGCACGATCGCAGCGGCGGCGGAGGCGTTGAGGGAATTGATCCGCCCGCGCATCGGCAGGCTCACGATAAAATCGCAGCACTCCCGCACGAGGCGGCCCATGCCGTCGCCCTCCGAGCCGATCACCAGCGCCACCGCGCCGGAGAAGTCGGTTTTCCACAGCTCGCTCTGCCCGTCGGCGGCGGTGCCGTAGACCCAGAGGCCGCGCTTTTTCAGCTCCTGCAGCGCGGCGGGGAGGTTGGCCACCCGCGCGACGGCCATATGCTCGGCCGCGCCCGCGGAGGCCTTGTCCACGATGGCGGTCAGCCCCGCGCTGCGGCGCTTGGGGATCACGACCCCGTGCGCGCCGGCGCACTCCGCGCTGCGGATGATGGCGCCGAGGTTGTGCGGGTCGCTGATCTCATCGCAGACGACGATGAAGGGCGGCTCGCCGCGCTCCTCGGCGATGGCGAGGATGTCGTCGAGACTGCAGGTGTCCCGCACGGCGCAGAGCGCGATCACGCCCTGGTGCGCGTGGGTCCTGCTCATGAAGTCCAGCTTGCGCCGGTCGCACTCGACGACGACCACACCCTTGTCCCGCGCCTTGGAGGCGATGTGCCCCAGGGTCTTGTCCACGTCGCCGCGGGCCAGGTAGATCTTGTCGATCGAGCGTCCGGCGCGCAGCGCTTCGATGACGGCGTTGCGGCCCTCGATCAGTTCGTTTTCCACTTCAAAACTGCGTTCTTCCGACATAATCCCTCTCCGAGTATAATAATCCGCATATCATCATACCACAGCTTTGGGAAAACGCAAAGAGCTTTTTTAGTTTTACAATTATTTCATAGACTTCTCGCTCAAAACGGGGTATATTGTTTGAGAAAAGGAAAGGAGCTGTGCCCATGAAAGACCCGATGTACGGCGTGGAGCGCTTTTGCCGCAGGCATCCCCGCTTCGGGATCCCCAATCTGATGCGCTACATCGCCATCGGCAGCGCCGCCTACTGGGTGCTGAATCTGATCAACCCGCTGCTGGTCAGTTATTTCAGCTTCTCGGCCGCACACGTGCTGCACGGCGAGCTCTGGCGGCTGCTGACCTTCTTCTTCATCCCGGAGAACATGGGCTGGCTGGGCCTTATCACGGTCTATTTCTACTACTGGATCGGCAGCACCCTCGAGCAGCACTGGGGTACCGGCCAATTCACGATCTATTTCTTCTCAGGCGCGATCCTGACGATGCTGTACGGCATCCTGATGTACCTGATCTTCGGGCTCGATATGTACCTGACGCCGACCTACGTGTATCTGGCGATGTTCTTCGCCTTCGCGGTGTTCTTCCCGGATCTGCAGGTGCTGCTGTTCTTCATCCTCCCGATCAAGATCAAATACCTGGCCTATCTGGACGCGGCCTTCTTCGTCTACGGGATCATCTCCTCGCCCTTCCCGTACAATCTGCTGCCGGTCGTGGCGACGCTGAACTTCCTGCTTTTCTGCGGGGGAGAGCTCTGGCGCTCGGTCCGCGGGCAGCGGGTCAGCAAAAACGCGGTCAACTTCCGGCGCGAGTCCCGGCGCATCCGTCAGGAGCAGGCGCAGCAGCTCTATCATCACAAGTGCGCGGTCTGCGGCCGCACGGACACGGACTATCCGGAGCTGGAGTTCCGCTACTGCTCGCGCTGCGCGGGCTACCACTGCTTCTGCCAGGACCACATCAACAATCACATCCATTTCACCGAGTAAAACCGGGCTCCTTTCGGAGCCCGTTTTTTTTCGGGATTTGGGAAAATAATGCTTGCATTTGGAAAGGGGTTGTGCTAATATAATCGGGCGAACGCGAGAGGCGTTCTTTACATACCGGGTCGCGGCCCAAGAAGGGCGCGATTTGGAGTTATCCGGGTGTAGCGCAGATGGTAGCGCGCTTGAATGGGGTTCAAGAGGCCGCTGGTTCAAATCCAGTCACTCGGACCAGGAAAGGAGTATGCACGGCATGCTCCTTTTTTTGATATTTGGGAAAAGCGCATGGAACGGCGGCCCTTCCTTTGCTTTCGATCTTTTACGCACGCGGGAGAAACACTTATGAAAAAGCATCATCGTTTACCAGTCCCCGGACAGCGGATCTTCCGTTCCGCGGTATCCGTGGGCGTCTGCCTGCTTATCTATCTGCTGCGCGGACACCGGGGCATTCCCTTTTATTCCGCGATCGCCGCGATCCAGTGCATCCAGCCCTACACGAAGGATATGCACGGCGTTGCCCGGAAGCGTTTCCTCGGCACGGTCATCGGGGCCGTGTGGGGCCTCGTCTTTCTGCTGCTGGAGCTGGAGCTGATCGGGGGCGGCATGACGGTCGAGCCGCTGCACTACATCCTGGTCCCGGTGTTCCTGTGCTTTACGCTCTACTCCACCGTGCTGCTGCACGTCCAGGAGATGGCCTATTTCACCGGCGTCGTCTTTCTCGCGATCACGGTCAGCCATATCTCGGACGCCAACCCCTATCTTTTTACCTTCAACCGTCTGCTGGATACCTCGATCGGCATCGCCGTGGCCTCTGTCGTCAACCGGGTCCACATGCCGCGCGCACGCAATACAGACACGCTCTTCGTCTCTGAGCTCGGCCACAGCCTTCTGGATTCGGAGAGCAGGCTGACGCCTTATTCCAGGGTCGAATTGAACCGCCTGATGGACGACGGCATGAAGTTCAGCCTCTCCACGATCCAGACCCAGGCGACCGTGCGCGAGCTGCTGCCGGGTGTGAACCTGCGTTATCCGATCGTTACGATGGACGGCGCCGCGCTCTATGACATGGGGAGCCTTTCTTATCTGAAGACGACGCCGATGAGCGAGGAGAAGGCGGCCCGGCTCATCGCCTGGAGCCGCGGGCGCGATCTGCCGTTCTTCGCCTACAGCATCGAGCAGAACCTGCTGGTGATCCGCTTCCGCGAGCTGGCAAACGAGGGCATGCGGCAGCTGTTTGAAAAGAAAAAGGGCTCGCCCTACCGCAATTTCATCCGCAGCGAGGCGGACTCCTGCAGCCACATCGTCTATCTGCTGATCCTCGACACCCATGAACGGATCGAAGAGACTTATCGGGCGCTGACGGCCGAGCCCTGGATCGCGGATTACCGCGCGGTCAGGCGCGTTTCGGACTATGAGGGCTATTCCATCCTGAAGATTTATGACGCATCCTGCTCACGCGCCGCCATGCTGCGCGAGCTGGAGCGCCTGATGGGGACGAAGGAGACCGTTCTTTTCGGCGGCGAGCCGGACGGGAACAACGTCGTGATCCCGAACTCGGACCGGAACCTGCTCGTCCGCGAACTGAAGCGCCGCTTCGAGCCGATCGATCTCCGCTGTTGGAGGAGCATTTTCCGCTGGCGGTAAGACGAGAGGCGGCTTGACCTTTTGACGATTTCTTATTAGAATAGAAACGACAGATAAAGCGGGGAGGGCTGTGCCATGCATCGGGACCATCCGCATTACTCATGGTATGTGCAGATCCTGAAAGAGGAGCTGCTGCCCGCGATGGGCTGTACCGAGCCGATCGCTATCGCCTATGCCGCCGCCAGGGCACGGGCTGTTCTCGGCAAAAGGCCGGAGCGCCTGCTGGTAGAAGTCAGCGGCAATATCATCAAGAATGTCAAGAGCGTGGTCGTGCCGCATACCGGCGGCCTGCGCGGCATTCCGGCCGCCGCGGCCGCAGGCGTCATGGCGGGGGACGCGGAGGCGGAGCTGGAGGTCCTCTCCCATGTGACCGAAGACGAGATCGCCGCGATGGCGGCGTATCTGAACGCGACGCCCATCGAGGTGCGCCATGCGGACACAGGGCATATCTTCGACATTCAGGTCAGTGCTTTTGCCGGGGAGGAATCCGCCTCGGTGCGCATCGTGGATTACCACACCAACGTGGTCCTGGTGCGCCGCAACGGCGCCGTCCTGCTGGAAAAGGAGATCGCCGCGGCCGAGGACGGGCTCACCGACCGCAGCTTCATGAGCGTCGAGGGCATCACGGACTTTGCGGAGAGCGTCGAGCCCGAGGACGTGCGCGAGATCCTGCAGCGGCAGATCGACTACAACATGGCGATCGCGGAAGAAGGGCTCCGGAACAGCTACGGCGCCAACATCGGCAAGACCCTGCTGCGCGGGCACGAGGACTGCCTGGACTACAAGCTGCGGGCCTGGGCCGCCGCGGCCAGCGATGCGCGCATGAACGGCTGTGAGCTGCCTGTGGTCATCAACAGCGGCAGCGGCAACCAGGGCATCACCGCCAGCGTCCCCGTGATCGTCTACGCCCGGGAGACCGGGAAGAGCGAGGATGAGCTGCTGCGCGCGCTGGTCGTCTCGAACCTGGTGACGACCCACCTGAAGACCGGCATCGGGCGGCTTTCGGCCTACTGCGGCGCGGTCAGCGCCGGCTGCGGCGCCGCGGCGGGCGTCGCCTGGCTGCAGGGCGGCCGCTTCCACAAGATCGCCCATGTGATCGTCAACGCCGTCGCCGTTACCTCCGGCATCGTCTGCGACGGCGCCAAGGCCAGCTGCGCGGCCAAGATCGCCTCCGCGGTGGACGCGGGGCTGCTGGCGATCGACATGTACCGCGACGGCAATCAGTTTTACGGCGGCGAGGGCATCGTGAAAAAGGGCGTGGAAAACACCATCGCCAACGTGGGGCGTCTCGCCCGCTTCGGCATGGAGCAGACAGATAAAGAGATCATCGCACTGATGATGGAAACATAAGGAGGAACAAGTATGCAAGTTGGAACCAGGACCCACGGCTTTACCGTACGGCGCGTGCGCGAGCTGCCGGAGCTTTCGGCAAAGCTCTGGGAATTCGTGCATGACAGGACCGGCGCCCAGCTCGTCTGGCTGGAACGGGCGGATGAGAACAAGTGCTTCTCCATCGCCTTCAAGACGATCCCGGAGGATTCCACGGGCGTCTTTCACATCCTGGAGCACTCGGTGCTCTGCGGCTCGGACAAGTACCCGGTCAAGGAACCCTTTGTCGAGCTGCTGAAGACGTCGGTGCAGACCTTCCTCAACGCCATGACCTTCCCGGACAAGACCGTATACCCCGTCTCCAGCCGCAACGACCAGGATTTCCTCAACCTGATGGACGTGTACCTGGACGCGGTGCTGCACCCGGCCATTTACCACAAGCCGGAGATCTTCCGGCAGGAGGGCTGGCGCTACGAGCAGGGCGAGAACGGCACCGTCTACCAGGGCGTGGTGCTCAACGAGATGAAGGGCGCCTTCGGCGCGCCGCAGGAGGTGCTGGATACCAGCATGTTCGAGCTGCTTGCGCCCGATAACTGCTACCGCTTCTGCTCGGGCGGCCATCCGGAGCATATCCCGGATCTGACGTACGAGCAGTTCATCGCCGACCATCAGAAATACTATCATCCCTCCAACGCGCGCATCGCCCTGGTGGGCAGCGTCCCGCTGGATGCGGCGCTGGAAAAGATCGAGGGCTTCCTGAGCGGCTATGACAGGCTGGAGATGTGCTTTGACATCCCTCTGCAGGAGCCGGTGGACGCCGTGACGCGCGTGGTGCCCTATGAGATCGGCGCCGAGGAGCCGGAGGAGCAGAAGACGATCGTCTCCTGCGGCCGCCAGCTCTGCCGCTTTGACGAGCGGGAGCGCTTCTTCGCCGCGACGATCCTGGCGGACTACCTCGCCGGCGACAACGACGCGCCGCTGAAGAAGGCGATCGTCGGCGCCGGCCTCGGCCAGGACTTCGAGCTCGGCACCCAGGACGGCGTGCAGCAGAGCATGCTCTCCTGGACCGTCTGGAACACCGACGCGGACAAGCTGGAGCCGATCCGCGAGACCGTCCGCAAGACGCTGACGCGCATCGCCGACGAGGGTCTGGATCCCCAGCGCCTGCGCGCCTGCTATAACGCCTTTGCCTTCAAGCTCCGCGACCGCGACGGCGGCTGGGCGCCCCGCAGCCTGAGCGAAGCGATCACGATGCTGGACACCTGGCTCTATGACGGCGATCCGGCCCAGGCCCTGCTGGTGGAGGACGATCTGGCCTCCCTGGCGGAGAAGCTTGAGGGCGATTACTTTGCCGGGCTCCTGCGCGAGCTGTTCCTGGACGAGAGCCACAGCGTCACCGTTGTGCTGACCCCGTCGAAGACGCTCGGCGCGGAGAAGGCCGCGAAGGAAGCGGCCCGCATCGCCGCCGAGAGCGCCCGTTGGGACGAGGCGCGCAGGGCGGAGCTGAAGGCCCAGGCCGAGAGCCTGGCCCTCTGGCAGCAGACGCCGGACAGCCCCGAGGCCGTGGCCACGATCCCGGTGCTGAAGCTCTCCGACCTGAAGGAAAAGCCCGAGCCGCTGCCAGTGACCGTGACGGAGCGCGGCGGCACGACCGTGCTGCGCCATGCGACGGCCGGCAAGCTGGTCGCCTTCAAGACCTTTTTCAACGCCTCCGACCTTCCGCTGGAGGAGCTGCCCGGGCTCGTGGCGCTGAGCACGCTGCTCGGCACGATGGGCACGAAGAAACACAGCGGGGAAGAGCTGCAGATGCTGGTGAAGGAGCGCATCGGCAAGTTTGAGGTCAAGCCCAACGTCCTCTCCGGCAGCGATCCGAACCATGCCCGCGTCCTGCTGACAGGTTCCGTGATCTGCCTGGCCGAGCAGGCGGAGTCCGCCCGCGAGCTGCTGGCCGAGATCCTCACGGAGACCGATTTCGGCGACCGCAAGCTGCTGCGCGATCTGCTGCAGCAGGCCGCGCTGAGCGCGCAGATGTCGCTGTCCTCCGCCGGACACCAGTATGCGATGACGCGCACCGCCGCCTATACCAGCGCCCACGGCGTCGCCCGAGAATATACCTCCGGCACCGAGCTCGCGCTTTGGCTCAAACGCCTGAGCGCCGCCCCGGACGAGGAGCTCGACGTTCTGCTCGCGCGTCTGGCGGAGCTTGCGCGCCGCCTCTTCACGGCGGACCGCCTGACCCTTTCCTGCACGGAAAACACGCCGGACGGACTTCTGGACGCGCTGCTCGCCGCCTTCCCGCGGACCGGGGAGACGGTCCCCGCGGAGGCCGCGTTCGTGCCGCTCGGCGTCCGCCGCGAGGGCGTCGTCATCCCCGCGCAGGTGGGCTACGCCTCCCGCGCCTGGAACCAGCGCCGCGACGGCGGGACCTTCAAGGGCAGCCTGCCCGTGATGGCGAACATCCTGAACTTCGTGTATCTCTGGAGCGAGATCCGCGTGCAGGGCGGCGCCTACGGCTGCGGCTTCATGGGCCGTGACGACGGCGACCTGGGCTTCTACACCTTCCGCGATCCCCAGCCCGGCCGTTCGCTGGGCGTGATGGACCGCTCGGCGGACTTCCTGCGCGGCTTCTGCGCGGAGGATCCCGACCTGACCGGCTTTATCCTGGGCTCGGTGTCCACGCTCGATCCGCTGCTGACCGAGGAGATGCGCCGCGCCGCGGCCGAAAACCGCTTCTTCAAGGGCATCACCGAGGAGGACGTCTGCCGCTGGTACGGCGAGCTGATCCACACCACGAACGCGGACCTGCTGGCCCTCTGCCCGGCGCTGGAAAAGATCCGCGACGTGCGCACCGCCTGCGTGATCGGCGGCACGCCCCAGCTCGACGCCTGCGGCGACGCGCTCGACACGCGCATCAC
>CAMZIX010000058.1 GCA_947307375.1 uncultured Clostridia bacterium
TGTCGTCCCAGCCGTGCTCGTCGTCGCCGATCAGCAGGCGCTTCGGGTCGGTGGAGAGGGTGGTCTTGCCGGTGCCGGACAGGCCGAAGAAGATGGCGGTGTTCTCGCCCTTCATGTCGGTGTTGGCGGAGCAGTGCATCGCGGCGATGCCCTTGAGCGGCAGGTAGTAGTTCATCATCGAGAACATGCCCTTCTTCATCTCGCCGCCGTACCAGGTGTTGATGATGACCTGCTCACGGCTGGTGACGTTGAAGGCCACGACCGTCTCGGAGTTCAGACCCAGCTCCTTGTAGTTGGTGCAGCGGGCCTTGGACGCGGTGTAGACCACGAAGTCGGGCTCGAAGCTCTCGAGCTCCTCCTCGCTGGGCTTGATGAACATGTTGCGCACAAAGTGGGCCTGCCAGGCGACCTCCATGATGAAGCGGATCGCCATGCGGGTGTCCTTGTTGGCGCCGCAGAAGGCGTCGACCACATAGAGCTTCTTGTTGCACAGCTCGTCCTTCGCGAGCTTTTTGACCACCTCCCAGGTCTCCTGCGTCATGGGATGGTTGTCGTTCTTGTAGCCCTCCGTCGTCCACCAGACGGTGTCCTTCGAGGTCTCGTCCATGACGATGTACTTGTCCTTGGGGGAGCGGCCGGTGTATACGCCGGTCATGACGTTGACGGCGCCGAGCTCGGTCAGAACGCCCTTGTCAAAGCCCTCCAGGCCGGGCTCCATCTCATCGCAGAACAGCTGCTCATAGCTGGGGTTGTGGATGATCTCGGTCGTGCCGGTGATGCCGTATTTGGTCAAATCGATCAGAGACATGGGTACAATTACCTCTTTTCTCAAAAGATAGTAATATCATAGCACAAGAAGCCGCCTGCGTCAATCGCGGGCGCGGCGCTTTCCGCGCAGAAAAAGGCCGGGGATCGACGGATCCCCGGTCAGATTTTTTATGATTCAAAGGGCGCGGACGCCGGTCAGAACAGGTCGATGTCATCCGCCCCCGGCACGATCGTGAAGCAGTGCTCCAGCAGCGGCAGCCGGTGTTCCTCCCGCTGGAGGCTCAGGCCGTCCGTGCTGCGGGCCAGCGCAAGCGTGCAGGAGAGCCGCAGACAGTATGTGCCCTCGCGCAGGGCGGCAAAGGGCAGCGCCTCCGCAAGCGCACTCTCCTCCAGCAGGCAGAAGCAGCGCTCGCCCGGCAGCTCCGCGCTCAGGATCGGCTCGCCCTGCGGCTCCGCGCCGGCAAAGATCTCGATCCGGATCGAGGAAAAGGCGTTCCCGCCCGCGCTGAGCTTTCCGCCGACGGCCCAGGACTCGCCGCGCTCCAGGCACAGCGGCAGGATCTCGTCGCTGAGCGCCAGACCGGTGAACAGCGGCCGCCCCACGGTGCAGTCGGCCGCGTTGACATAGCCCTCCCGGCCGTCCGCGGTCACGCCCCGGTACCAGTATTCCCCGCGGGTGTTCTGCACCAGCGCGCAGGTCCGGAAGCGCTCGCCGCGGGCCAGGACTTCCGTTGCGGCGGAGTCGGCGTCGACAGCGGCGCCGCAGGGCAGAGACTGCAGCAGAGCGCCTTCCCTGATCTGGACGGAGCGGCAGCCGGGGAACACGCTGCAGAAGCTGAGATAGGAGGACCGGTGCGCCTCGAAGGGCAGCGCTTCCTCCGTGCGGTCTACGACCAGCTGATAGACGCCGTGGCTCAGCTTTTTGATGTCGAGCTCGGCCGCGCCCAGATTGTGCGGCTCAAAGTCCGCGGCACAGGTGTCGAGCATCAGGAAGTTGGACGCGGTCAGCGGCTCGCCGGGCGTCACGCGCTCGTAGCCGACGATCGCCACATAGTGCTGCTGCGTGCGGCTGCCGTTGACGAGGATCACCACGGGCTTGCCGGCGTTGAGCTCCTCCACCATGCGCTCATAGACCTCGCAGGCCTCGGTGAAGTTCAGGCTCTCATAGTCGCCGAGCTCCCAGGAGCACCAGGCGTTGTCCTCATTGGTGCCGAGGTTGAAGTCGCTGTAGGGCCGGGCTTCCCCGTCCAGCAGCGTGCGGCAGTAGGCCAGAGAGTAGCAGGCGCAGGCCTGACGGCCGCGCTGATGCCCGACCTGCTCCAGGAGCGGTCGGTCCAGTGCCAGCTGCAGCCAGCCGTATGCGCCGTAGAAGGGGCGCAGCTCCTCCTCCGGAACTCTCCAGTCGGTCCCCTCGCCGGGCAGAACGATCAGCTCGCCGTCGAGCTCTTCCGCAGAGATCACCAGCTCGTCCTCGCAGTCCTCGACGATCACGATGTCGAGGTCCTCGGCGAGGGCCGACGCGGGCAGCAGGGAGAAGAGCAGCAGCAGGCCAAGCAGCGCGGCGAGAAAGGGGATCCTTCGTCTCATGCGGTACCATCCTTGAGGAAAACGGATCGCTCGGATCCGCGTAATAGCTGATATTTTGACTTATATATTATATCGTACCCGCTTTGAAAGGTCAAGAGCAAGCTTTTTTGCGAAAAATCGCCGCGGGATTTGACGCTGGGGGGCAGGCTGTGGTATGATATGGGAGCTTTTGGAACGGGAGGGATCAGGCATGCCGAAAGTCAAGCTGAGCATTACGGAGAGCCGCTGCCGCGCCGGCCTTTGCCGGGAGGGCGACAGCTTCCTCGTCGAAGGGCTCTGCCCGCCGCTTTGCATGGAGCTGTGGAACAACGTCTATCCCTACGTCTTCGCCCTTCTCAACGGGGCGGAGCTCGATCACGGCGAATCGCGCGAGCGCTGCTTTGACGCCGCCTGCCCCGACGGCGGGCGCGTAAAGATCCGCGGCGAGCTCGTGGAATAACAGGAGGGCTGCGCCATGAAGCTGCTGCTGATCCGGCACGGCGACCCGGACTATGAAAACGACAGTCTGACCCCGACCGGTCAGCGGGAGGCCGAGCTGCTCGCCGGGCGGATCGCTCCCCTGCCGATCCGGGACTATTACGTCTCCACGATGGGCCGCGCGCGCGAGACCGCCGCGCCCACGCTGCGGAAGGCCGGCCGCGAGGCGATCGCCTGCGACTGGCTGCGCGAGTTCCAGGTGCCGATCGCGCGCCCGGACAAGCACGGCGAGCTCTACCACATTCCCTGGGACTGGCTGCCGCAGGACTGGCTGGCCGATCCGATCCTGCTCGACCCCTTCCGCTGGCACGAGCACCCGGTCTTCGCCCGCTCGGAGGTGAAGGCGGCCTACGACCGCGTGATCGCGGCCTTCGACGCGCTGCTGGCCGAGCACGGCTACGTCCGCGACGGTCTGCTCTACCGCGCCGAGCGTCCGAACACCGATACGCTCGCCTTCTTCTGCCACTTCGGCCTCAGCTGCGTGCTGATGAGCCGTCTGATGAACTGCTCGCCGATGGTCCTCTGGCAGGGCCTGGCCATGGCGCCCACTTCGGTCACGGTGATCCATACCGAGGAGCGCCGTCCGGGCGTCGCCTGCTTCCGGGCCGCCGCCGTCGGCGATATCTCCCATCTCTCCGCCGCCGGACAGCCGCCCTCCTTCTCCGCCCGCTTCTGCGAGATCTACGGCAACGGCGAGCGGCAAGACTGAACGAAAACGAGGTAAAAAACATGCTGGAACTGCAGCATCTGAGCTTCCGCGTCGACGCGGAGGGCCAGGACAAAGAGATCCTGGACGACGTGAATCTGATCATCCCGAACGGGAAGCTGATCGCCGTCACCGGTCCCAACGGCGGCGGCAAGAGCACCACCGCCCGCCTCATCGCCGGCATCGAAAAGCCGACGGCCGGCCGCATCCTGCTCGACGGCGAGGACATCACCGCCCTCGGCGTCACCGAGCGCGCCCGCAAGGGCATCGCCTTCGCCTTTCAGCAGCCGGTACGCTTCAAGGGCATCAAGGTGCGCGACCTGATCCGTCTGGCCGCCGGCAAGGCCATCAGCGCGGGCGAGGCCTGCGCCTTCCTGTCCGCGGTCGGCCTCTGCGCGCGCGATTACATCGACCGCGAGGTGAACGCCAGCCTCTCCGGCGGCGAGCTCAAGCGCATCGAGATCGCCACCGTTCTGGCGCGCGGCAGCCGGCTCTCCGTCTTCGACGAGCCGGAGGCGGGCATCGACCTCTGGAGCTTCCAGAACCTGATCGAGGTCTTCCAGAACATGCGCAAGAACATCCGCGACAGCTCCATCGTCATCATCTCCCACCAGGAGCGCATCCTGAACATCGCCGACGAGATCGTGGTGCTCGCGGGCGGCCGCATCCAGAAGAAGGGCACGAAGGAAGAGGTCCTGCCAGGCCTGCTGAGCAGCGGCGCCGCCGTGCCCAGCTGCCGCGGCGTGGCCTGAGGAGGTGCGGCAGATGAAACAGCTTGACAGCATCCAGAAGCGGCTTCTGATGGAGGTCGCCGACCTGCACAGCGTCCCGGAGGGCGCATTCAACATCCGCGCCAACGGCGAGAGCGCGGCGCGCGCCTCGACGGCCAACATCGAGATCATCCCGAAGGAGGCCGGCAGCGGCATCGACATCCGCATCGCGCCGAACACGAAGAACGAGAGCGTGCACATCCCCGTCGTGCTGACGAAGACCGGGCTGAAGGAGGTCGTGTACAACGACTTCTACGTCGGAGAAAACGCCGACGTGACGATCGTCGCCGGCTGCGGCATCGACAACTGCGGTCCGAAGGACGCCGAGCACGACGGCATCCACCGCTTCTACCTCGCCAGGGGCGCCAGGATCCGCTATGTGGAAAAGCACTACGGCTCCGGCGACGGCAGCGGCAAGCGCATCCTGAATCCCGGCACCGAGGTCTACATGGAGGAAAACAGCTACGCCGAGATGGAAATGGTGCAGATCAAGGGCGTGGACGACACGACCCGCACCACGACCGCAGAGCTCGCCGCCGGCGCGAAGCTCGTCGTGCGCGAGCGCCTGATGACCCACGGCGAGCAGCGCGCGATCAGCGTTTACGTCGTGCACCTCAACGGCGAGGGCGCAAGCGCCGACGTCGTCTCCCGCTCGGTCGCGCGGGACAAGTCCTATCAGAAGTTCGACGCCAAGATCGTCGGCAGCGCGCCCTGCAGCGGCCATACCGAGTGCGACTCGATCATCATGGACGAGGGGCGCATCCTCGCCGTGCCCGGTCTGGAGGCCAACCACGTGGACGCCGCGCTGGTGCACGAGGCCGCCATCGGCAAGATCGCCGGGGAGCAGCTGATCAAGCTGATGACCCTCGGCCTGACCGAGCAGGAGGCGGAGGAGCAGATCATCAACGGTTTCCTCTCCTGAAGGTGAAAATACCCCGGCCAGATCAGGCCGGGGTATTAATTTACATAATTCGGTTTACATATTATTGTTGCGTTTATTATGCCGGAACAGGGCGGCGCAGAGGAGGAAAAACAGG
Organism: uncultured Clostridia bacterium; assembly: GCA_947307375.1. Next base: position 5,346 of record CAMZIX010000058.1, read on the forward strand.
ACGCCGAGGAGCGCGCCGAGGCTGTCGATCATCACGTCGGTGAACCGCGCGGCGCGCGCCGCGCTGAAGAACTGGTGCAGCTCGTCCGTGACGGCGTAGAGGCTGCCGATCGCCCAGGCCAGCAGCTGCGGACGCCTGACGGCGCGCCAGCGCGAGACCGCCTGCAGATGCAGGCGCAGCGCGAAGCCCAGCGCGGCAAACTCCAGCAGGTGCGCCGTTTTCCGCACGGCGAAATCCACGCGGAGCAGGAGCGCGGCACGCTCTGTCGGAGACAGGGCGGCGAAATCCGGAAAGAGCCAGCGGATGAACAGAGAATCCAAGCGGCCGCTGCTGTTGCCGGACTGCTCCCCCGTCTGCGCGGAGAAATAAAAGATCAGCCCCATGATCAGCAGCACCAGCGCCAGGCTAAGGAGGAGAAAGGGATCCCGCCGCCAGCTCTTTTCTTTGCCGCTCATGATCCTCCCCTCCCTTCGATTTACGTAATTTGGTTTACGTAATATTTCCCTTCGTCTTTCTTCCTGTGAATTATACCCGAAGGGCGGAGAGATGTCAAACGCTCCCTCTGATTTCCCGGGAAAACGCGCGGAGAGCGCGCTCCGCGCGTTCCGCCGCTTATCCGATGCGCTTCCAGGCGGCAGGGTATTCCTCCGGAGACCAGACGTTGCCGTCCGCGAGGCTTTCGTAGACCGCGCCGTTTTCATCGGGATAGCGCACGCGGTCTCCCCTGCCGTAGGCGTCCTGCGCACCGAGCGGGCGGCGCCAGACGGGGATCTCGCCGGGCTTTGCCACCTCGGCGAACAGCGCGGGCACCGCAGCGGGCGTCCAGTCGGGCTGACTGGTGTGCGGCTGCAGCACGCGGTAGAGCCTGGCGCCGTACCGGACGCGCGCGCCGGCGGCGTAGGCAAGGCCGACCGCCCAGACCGGAAACAGCTCGACCGCTTCCAGGGCGTCGCCGTCGCCGAGCGAGGCCGCCGCCTTGTGCATCATCGTGCGCAGTTCATAGACGTGCTCTCTTTTCATTCAACACCTCCGAAAAGGATCCCAAAGGCCTCCGCGTCGTCGATCTCTTCCTCCTCCGGCTCCGGCTCGGACGGGGCTTCGGCGAGCTCCCAGTCCAGCGTATCGGCGCGAAGCAGATAAGCGTAGCCATTGGGCGCGACGGGAGCGGAACGGATGACGGCCAGAATGGAGTTGTACTCTTCTTCGGTGATTTCAATCTGTCCGAAGCCTGTGGACAGGGCGGCAATATAGCCGTCAATAGTATTTTTGTAGTATCTCATTTACGTTGTCACCCCAATCAGAAGCCAATGCACAGTTTCGCCCGCTTTCCACTTATACCCGGAATAACCGACTTTTAGCTGAGTCGATGAAATGGTTTGTACCGTGTTGCTTTTCCAGCTATGACCGTTTGCGTTCGAGTCTAAATAAAATCCGCAAATATCTCCGCCGCCATATGAGCAGGGCCAAAACCGCGCGAAACGCTGGGCAAACCAATTAGCGTTAACCTTTTCATATTCCGTGGTATGCTCGCGGTCTGGCCACCCGTTATAGTCGGTCGTGCCGTAAGAGCCAATAATACACTTCCAGCTTGTCGCGTCTACTGTGATAACAAGGTTCTGCACATCAGACGCAGGCGTAATGCTCCCGCTTAAAACAGCGAAAGGCCACTCAAGAGAGCCGCTTGGGATATTCCCGATTGCCAGAACGAAATCGGCGGGGAACTCCAGTTGTACCGAAGTGCCGCCTCTGGTGCGGATCGCGTCCGCGACGGCCTCAAGGCTGCTGTCGGATACGACGTAATCGCTCATCAGAAGCTCACCCCCACGGCGCTCGGCAGCGCCTGCAGCACCGCCGCGACCAGGTCAACATCGGGCGGATTGGGCCGGAGGCCGCTGTTGGTCCAGCTCAGCACGCCATCCGAAGAGATGCTCGGCGTGAAGCTCACGCCGTCGCGGCCCGGGATCCCGATGGGGCCTCTCTCGCCGTCGGCGCCGTCCCGGCCGTTGAAAACGCCGCGCTCCGCGTCCTCCCGCAGGCGGGCCGCGATCGCCGACATCTGCGCCGTCAGGTCCATGATCTGAGCCAGCAGGCTCTGCGTCTGCTCCTGCGCGGGCTGCTGCGACAGCTCGGCGCCGGCCAGAATCTCGCCGCAGTTGACCCAAACCGTCGGGATCACGCAGCCCCCGCCGTCCAGACCGTAGACCCCGATCTTCAGCGAATCGCCCGCCCGCGCCAGACATTCGGCCGGGATGCAGAACTCCTCGTCGCGCAGCAGCAGATCCACGCTGCGGCTGCCGGCCAGCACCGCCGTCTTCTGCAGTCCGTCCCAGGCGGAATCGAAGCGCAGCCGACAGCGCAGACCGACGCGTCCGCTCGTCAGCACTTCGCTCCGCAGCAGGCGCGCGCCGGCCGCGGAGACTTCGATCTCAATCATTTGCTTTTCCTCCTTTGCATGCCGGGTCGGGGCCGGCGCCGCATCCGATCGGTCCCCCTCGCCGCGGCGGACCCGCGCCCCTTCCCTGCCTCTGTCATAGCACCGTCCGCCGCACAGAACAATGACATCTTTTCTCCCAACTCCGCCGCGCGGCGCTCTGTGTAAAACTTTTCACAAAGCCGCGTAATTTTTTCTTTCCTTTTGGCAGATGATAGGATATAATAACAGCGAAAAATCCGTCGACGCGAAAGCGCGCCGGCGAATCAAAGAAGGAGGCTTATTCCATGAAGCAGTATTTTGAAATCGTTGACGTGATGGCTCGCGAGATCCTGGACTCCCGCGGCAACCCCACCGTTGAGGTCGAGGTCACGCTGGACGACGGCACCGTCGGCCGCGCGGCTGTTCCCTCCGGCGCTTCCACCGGTA
>CAMZIX010000059.1 GCA_947307375.1 uncultured Clostridia bacterium
AGACGGTGGCCTGCTCATAGAAGAAGGCGCCGATGACGCCGCTGATGCCGCCGACATACATGATGCCGGGGATACCGAGGTTCAGGTTGCCGGATTTCTCGGTCAGGGTCTCGCCGGTGCTGCCGAAGAGCAGCGGCACGCCCTGCACGATGGCGCGGGGCAGGAAGCCGAGCAGATCAAACATTGGTCTTTCCCTCCTTTTCCGCGATCCTGGTCGGCAGGATCTTGTACTGGATGAAGAATTCGCTGCCGATGATGAAGAACAGGATGATGCCGGTCAGGATATCGCCGAAGGATTCGTTGAGCCGGAACTGGCTGGCGATCTCGCTGGCGCCCTTGCCCAGGAAGACCAGCAGGAAGCTGGTGAAGATCATCCAGACCGGGTTGAATTTGGCAAGCCAGGACACCATGACGGCGGTGAAGCCGCGGCCGCCCGCGCTGGTCGTGGACAGGCTGTGGTCAGTGCCGGAGACCAGCAGGAAGCCGGCCAGACCGCAGATCGCGCCGGACAGCAGCATCGTGCGGATGATGACGCGCTTGACCTTGATGCCGACATAGCGCGCGGTGCGCTCGCTCTCGCCGACGACGGCGATCTCATAGCCGTGCTTGGAGTAGCGCAGATAGGCGTAGATCATCGCGGTCAGCGCGGCGACGATCAGGATGTTCAGCAGGTACTGCTGACCGAAGAGGTAGGGCAGCCAGCCGGCGCGGGTGTCGCCGTTGACGACGCCCATCGTGCCGGTCCCCTTCGGGAAGCGGTAGGCGATGTAAAAGGACACGAGCTGCATCGCCACATAGTTCATCATCAGGGTGAACAGGGTCTCGTTGGTGTTCCACTGCGCCTTGAAAATGGCGGGGATGCCGGCCCAGACGGCGCCGACCAGGACGCTGGCGATCAGCATCACGGGGATCAGCAGGCCGTTGGGCAGGAAGGGGCTGAGGAAGGTCATCACCAGCACGCTGACCAGGCCGCCGACCAGCACCTGCCCCTCGCCGCCGAGGTTCCAGCAGCGCATTTTAAAGGCGGGCGTCACGGCCAGCGACACGCACAGCAGCATCGCGATGTTCTGCAGCAGGACCCAGATCTTGCGGACGGAGCCGAAGGAGCCCTTGATCATCGTGACGTAGAGCAGGAGCGCGTTTTCGCCCGTGAGCAGCGCTGTCACGCCGGCGCAGACGAGCAGCGCCAGGATCAGCGCGCCGCCGCGGATGGCCCAGGCGTGGTACCAGGGCAGGACGCTGCGCTTGGCGATATGGAACAGAGGACTGCGCGTTTTCTTATTCATGCGCCTGTTCACCTCCGAGTTTGGTCATCATCAGGCCGACTTCGCGTTTTTTCGCGCCGCGGCCGGGAACGACGCCGCTGACCTTGCCGCCGCAGAGCACGAGGATGCGGTCAGCCAGCTCCAGCAGCACGTCCAGGTCTTCGCCGACATAGATCACGGCGACGCCGGCGGCCTTCTGGCGGTTGATGAGGTCATAAATCGTGTAGGACGAATTGATATCCAGGCCGCGCACGGCATAGGCGGTCAGCAGGACGCGCGGCGCCGAGGCGATCTCGCGGCCGACCAGCACCTTCTGCACGTTGCCGCCGGACAGGCGGCGCACCGGGGTGCTCACGCCGGGCGTGCTGACCGAGAGCTCCTGGACGACGGTCTCCGCCAGCCGGTGCGGCGTTTTGCGGTCGGTAAAGACCGAGCGGCCGCGGCGGAAGGAGCGGAGCATCATGTTGTCCGAGAGGTCCATGTTGCCCACGAGGCCCATGCCCAGGCGGTCCTCCGGCACGAAGGAGAGGCTGACGCCCATCTCCTGAATGCTCAGCGGGTCCTTGCCGATCAGCTCCTCGCGCGTGCCGTCGTCCTCCAGGTAGCTGATGCTGCCCGACTCGACCGGCTGCAGGCCGGCGATGGCCTCCAGCAGCTCCTTCTGGCCGCTGCCGGAGATGCCGGCGATGCCGAGGATCTCGCCGGAGTTGGCGATGAAGCTCACCTTGTCCAGCTTGAGCGTGCCCTCGATGTCGCGCACGGTCAGGTCCTTGACCTCGATGCGGGGCTTCGGGTCCTTCGGCTCCGGACGCTCGATGTTCAGCACGACGGGATGGCCGACCATCATGTTGGTCATCTCCTGCGCGTTGGTGCTCCTGGTGGGCATGTCGCCGATGAACTGCCCGTGGCGCAGCACGGCCACACGGTCGGACAGCGCCTCCACCTCGTGCATCTTGTGGGTGATGATGACGATGGCCTTGCCGTCGTCGCGCATGTTGCGCAGCACGGCGAAGAGCTTGTCCGTCTCCTGCGGGGTCAGCACGGCGGTGGGCTCGTCGAGGATCAGGATGTCCGCGCCGCGGTAGAGGACCTTGACGATCTCGACGGTCTGCTTCTGGCTGACGGACATGTTGTAGATCTTCTGATTGGGGTCGACCTCAAAGCCGTAGGCCGAGCAGATCGCGCGGATCTTCTCTGCGGCGGCCTTCATATCCAGCTTGCCGGGCAGACCGAGGACGATGTTCTCCGCGGCGGTCAGCACGTCGACCAGCTTGAAGTGCTGGTGGATCATGCCGATGCCGAGATCGAAGGCGTCCTTCGGGGAGCGGATGACGACCTCCCTCCCGTCGACCTGGATCTCGCCCTCGTCCGGGAAATAAATGCCGGAGAGCATGTTCATCAGCGTGGTCTTGCCGCTGCCGTTTTCGCCCAGCAGGGCAAGGATCTCGCCGCGGTAGATGTTCAGCCAGACCTTGTCGTTGGCGAGCACCGGACCGAAGCGCTTGGTGATGTTGCGCATGGTGACGGCGGGCGTTTTGTTGTCCATAGACGGAATCTCCTTCCGTTTTTTCGTTCTTGGAAATGCGCGATGCGCTGCAAAGGGCAACGCAGGGACGATTGCCCCCACGCTGCCCTTTGCAGCGCAGGCAAAGGGCCGACAGGCAGGATCGGGAAGTCCCGGCGTGGGCCGGGACTTCCCGGATGGATTGTATCAGCCGAAGTTCACGTCAAGCAGCTCGATCCCGTCGATCTGGATGTCGAAGTAAGGAGCGGAGCGCTTCTCGGACTCGTGGAAGTAGCCGTCGGCGATGACGTTGGTGTCGGGCGTGAAGGCGTCATCGGTGTCGACGTCAGCCAGGTACTCGGTCAGGGCCTCGCCGCCCACCGTGAAGGCGTCGGTGGCGAAGACGTGCAGGGTGCCGGCCTGGAGGGCGGCGGAAGCGGCGTCAATGGCTTCCTGGGTGCCGGGGGCGGCGACCTTGTCGTTGAGCGGGAAGAGCTCGACAGAGCCGGTGGCGAAGGTGCCGGTCCAGTCGGTGTCGATGGCCTTGCCGTTCTTCACGCAGTCAATGATATAGGCGAAGTAGGGCGCCCAGTTGATGCGGGAAGCGACGATGTAGGTGTTGGGGCCGGCCTCAACGGTGCTGCCGTTGTAGGAGACGTTGGGGACGCCGTTGGCCTCGCAGACGGAGGGAGCGCCGAGGGAGTCGGCGTGCTGGCTGACCAGGACGCAGCCGCGGTCGATCAGCTTCTGGGCGCCTTCGGTCTCGAGCGCCTGGTCATACCAGGAGCCGGTGAAGGTCACTTCCATCGTGACGCTGGGGCAGACGGACTTGGCGCCGAGGTAGAAGGAGGTGTAGCCGGAGATGACTTCGGCGTAGGTGAAGGCGCCGACGTAGCCCATCTTGGCCTGCTCGGCGGTGATCTTGCCTTCCTCGATCATCTGGTTGAGCTTCATGCCGGCGGCGATACCGGCCAGGTAGCGGCCCTCATAGATGGAGGCGAACGCGTTGTGGTAGTTGGCGATCTTCTCGGTGTGAGCCTTGGTGCCGGTGGCATGGCAGAACTCGACCTTCGGGAAGTCCTTCGCGGCCTGGATCATGTAGTCCTCATGGCCGAAGGAGTCGGCGAAAACGATGCTGCAGCCTTCGTCGACCAGCTCGGCGGCGGTGTCGTAGCACTCCTGGCCTTCGGGGACGTTGGTCTTCAGGACGTAGTCCACGCCGGCGGCCTTGCAGGCTTCCTCGGCGGCCTTGATGAAGTTGAGGTCGTAAGTGGAGTTCTCATCGTGCAGGAAGATGAAGCCGACCTTGAGCTTGGCGACGTCATCGGTCTTGCCGCAGGCGCACAGCGCGAAAACCATCACGAGGGCGAGCAGCAGAGCAAGAATCTTTTTCATTTGATTTCTCCTCATAAAATCAGAATTTATCTTGACCGCAGAAGCGGAGAAGAACAAAGAAAAACAAAAAACGCCGGGCTTGCGGCTTGACCGCAAGAACCGACGGGAACAAAGGAAAACGGGAACACGGGCGGGGGCAGAGAAAGGCCAAACCCGTCTGTGCTGTTTTCGATAGTCCGGTCATTTACGGCGTCCGGGTAGAAACTTCAAAACCATATTATTTGCTTATATCGAAAAAGACACTGTTCAATTGTAAGTCCACTCTATCAGCAAGCGCGAAAAATGTCAAGTTGCCGGATAGTATATTTTCACTATTTTTTTCACCTGCAATTTGTGCAAAAAGACAGCCGTTGGCTGTCTTTTTGCTCCCTCAGCAGAAGCTGAGGCCTTCGTCGCTCATCGAGGCGATCCGGGCCAGGGATTCGACGCGCAGACCCTCCGCGCGCAGCTTGTCGCCGCCGCCCTGGAAGACCTTTTCGATCGCGATGCCCGCGCCGACGACCGTCGCGCCCGCCTGCTCGCAGAGCGCCTTCAGCCCGACCAGGGCCGCGCCCGTGGCCAGGAAATCGTCCACGATCAGCACGCGGTCGCCCGCGCCGAGGTATTCCTTCGACACGATGACGGTGCTGGTGTTGCCGTGGGTGAAGCTCTCGACCTCGACCGACCAGACGTCGGCGGAAAGGTTGCGGGTCTTGCTCTTCTTGGCGAAGAGCAGCGGGCAGCCGAAAACGTAGCCGACCAGGCTCGCGATGGCGATGCCGCTGGCCTCGATGGTCAGGATCTTGTTGATTTCTTCGCCCGCGTAGAGGCGCCTGAGCTCCAGGGCCATGTCGTAGAGGAGCTGCGGGTCGATCTGGTGGTTGAGGAAGCTGCCGACCTTGAGGATGCCGCCGGGCAGGACCTTTCCGTCGCGCAGGATGCGTTCTTCGAGCTGTTTCATAGTGAGACCTCCATAGTACCGAAAAAAGCCCGTCGGGGAATCGACAGGCTTTGATCGGGTCATGTTCAATTAGACAGCGCGGGTGACCTTGCCGCTGCGCAGGCAGCGGGTGCAGGCGTAGACGTGCTTGGGGGAGCCGTCGACGATGGCCTTGACGCGCTTCACATTCGGCTTCCAGGTACGGTTGGAGCGTCTGTGGGAGTGAGAGACCTGAATCCCAAAAGCCAGGTCCTTGTCACAGAACTGACATTTCGCCATTTGAAGCACCTCCTTGCTCGTTTGAAATGAAGCTTCATTATAATAGCAGACCGATTCGGGAATTGCAAGAAAAATTTTAGTTTTCTGCGGAAAAAGTGCACGGTGCGCAGGGCGTGGTGCTTCGATATGCAGGAAAACACAACATACGGTATGCGGAGCGCGGCCGCTACTTCACCACGACGTTCCCCTCGCCCAGCATTTCGCGCAGCTCCCGCAGCAGCGCGGGGTGGATGCGGCAGCGCGCGCCGATCTTTTTGCGCTCGGCCTCGCACCAGATGACGAGCGGTTCTTTGCCCGGGAACATCGTCAGCAGCAGCTCCAGCTTGCGCATGGCCTTGTCTTCGCGGGAGGGGAGCTTGACGAAGAGGGTCTTCTCCCGCGCCTCCTCGTCGGCGCGGGCCCGGTCCGCGATGGCCTGCTCCAGCGGCAGGAGCGCCTCGGCCATCAGCTGCGGCTCCTTGTCGTCGCGGGCGGAGATGCGCCCGCGCACGAGGAGCACGGCGTTTTCCTTGAGGTATTTGCCGTCGGAATCAAGCACCTTCTGGAAGACGATCAGCTCCATCGCGCCGCTGTCGTCCTCCAGGACGACGTAGCTCATCAGCGACTTGTTTTTGGTCGGGCGGGTGCGCACCGAGGACACGACGCCCGCGATCGACACAGTCTGCCCGTCCGAGAAGCGGCGGGGCCCGTCGGAGGACTCGAAATCGCCCAGGATCGCGCCGACGGAGGAGACGCCGAGGCGGCGGAGGCTGTCGCGGTATTCGTCCATCGGATGGCCGGAGAGGTAGAGGCCGGTGACCTCCTTCTCCATCTGCATCTTCTCCTGCGGGCTGTATTCCTCCAGGTCCGGCATCGTGATGCTTTTCGGCTCGGCAAAGGTCTCGTCGCCGCCGAAGAGGTCCATCTGGCCGGCGATATTGTCGCGGCTCTCGCGGTTGACGGCGTCGAGGATCAGCTCCGCGGCCTGCAGCAGCACGCGCCGCTTGTAGCCGAGGGAGTCGAAGGCGCCGGCGCGGATCAGGTTTTCGATCGCGCGGCGGTTCATCTCCTTGTCGGTCATGCGGCGGCAGAAGTCCTCAAAGCTCTGGAAGGGGCCGTTCTGCTCGCGCTCGGCCACCATCGCGCGGATCGCGCCCCAGCCGATGCCCTTGATGCCCACAAGGCCGAAGCGCAGGTTCTCCCCGGAGACGGTGAAGTCCGCGCCGCTCTCGTTGACGTCCGGCGGCAGCAGGCGGATGCCCATGTCGCGGCATTCGGCGATATACTCGGCCACCTTGGTGCTGCTGTCGAGCACCGAGCTGATGAGCGCGGCCATGTACTCGCGCGGATAATGCTTTTTCATATAGGCCGTGCGGTAGGCCACGATCGCGTAGCTGACCGCGTGGGCCTTGTTGAAGGCGTAGCTGGCGAAGTCCAGGATCTCGTCGTAGATGCTGTTGGCGACGGCCTCCGGCACGCCGCGCGTCACCGCGCCGTCGATGCCGCGGCTCTCGTCGCCGTGGACGAAGGCCACGCGCTCGGCGTCGATGACGGCGTGCTTTTTCTTGCTCATCGCGCGGCGGATCATGTCCGCCTGTCCGAGCGAGAAGCCCGCCAGCTGCTGGAAGATCTGGATGACCTGCTCCTGGTAGACGATGCAGCCGTAGGTGACGGCGAGGATCGGCCGCAGCAGCTCGTGCTTGTAGCTGACCTTCTCCGGGTGCTGGCTCCACTCGATGAAGCGGGGGATGGAGTCCATCGGCCCGGGACGGTAGAGCGCGATGACGGCGGTGATATCTTCGATGCTGCGCGGGCGCAGCTGCGTGCACACGCCGGTCATGCCCGTGCTCTCGAGCTGGAACACGCCCGAGGTGTGTCCGTCGGCGATCATGCGGAAGCTCGCGGCGTCGTCCTCGGGGATGGTCTCGATCCGGAAGTCAGGCTTCGTCTTGCGCACCATTTTGGCCGCGTCCTCCAGCACGGTGAGGTTCCGCAGACCGAGGAAGTCCATTTTCAGCAGGCCGAGCTCCTCGAGCGTGGTCATCGGGTACTGGCAGACGACGGATTCGTCGTTGGTCGCCAGCGGCACGTAGTCGTAGACCGGCTTTTCGGTGATGACGACGCCGGCGGCGTGCGTGGAGGCGTGACGCGGCATGCCCTCGAGGGCCTTTGCGGTGTCGAGCAGACGCTTGACGGCCGGATCCTGCTCCTGCATGTCGCGCAGGGGCTTGGAGAGCTGCAGCGCCTCGTCGAGCGTGATGTTCAGCGCGCCCGGGCCGTTCGGGATCTGCTTGGCGACCGCGTCGGCGTCGCCGTAGCTCATCGCGAGCGCCCGCGCCACGTCGCGCACCGCGCCGCGCGCGGCCATCGTGCCGAAGGTGACGATCTGGGCGACGTGGTCGTGGCCGTAGAGGCGGTTGACGTAGTCGATCACCTCGCCGCGCCGGTTGACGCAGAAGTCCACGTCGATATCGGGCATGCTGACGCGCTCCGGATTCAGGAAACGCTCGAAGAAAAGGCTGTATTTGATCGGGTCGACGTCGGTGATGTGCAGGCAGTAGCTGACGACGCTGCCCGCCGCGCTGCCGCGCCCGGGACCGACGGGGATGCCCTGGCGCTTGGCGTAGCCGATGA
>CAMZIX010000060.1 GCA_947307375.1 uncultured Clostridia bacterium
GCCTCCGTGGCCGCCCCCTCCGCCGCCCCCGATGGGGCCGCCTCCGCCGCCCCCGCCGCCGAGGCCGCAGGGGCTGATGCCGAAGAGAAAGCGCTGCGGCTGCGCCCAGCGCTTCTGCCCGAGAAGATAAAAAAGTCCCCCGGGGTCTTGCCCCGGGGGCTTGTTTTTTCTCAGAGGCCGAGGATCTCGCGCGCGGTGGCGGCGATGGTCTGCACACGGCCGGGCGCGAAGGGGCTCTCAAAGCCGCCCGCGTCCACCAGGCCCATCATGCCGGAGAAGTCGCGCTCGAGGTTGTCCAGATAGCGCCGCATACCCGCGCCGGCCTCCTCGCGCTCCAGCGCGAAGATCTGCTCGGCGAGGTCGTCGGAGATCGGATAGCTGACGATGTAGAAGGCCTGCTCGAAATAGTGCGGGATGTCCCCCCAGCTCAACGAGAAGAACTCGTCGTAATGGCGGTTGTAAAGGCCGTATTCCTTGGCCACCTGGCGGGCGGTCTCGTTCAGGACCTCCGCATTCAGATTCTCCGCGCCCAGCGCATAGACCCGGTGCTCAAATTCGGCATAGGAGGCCTGCCTGACGAACATATCCACGGTATCGATCATCTTGATCCTGGCGAGATTGTCCACTTCTTCCTCGTCCAGATGCTCGTCCAGACGGGAGAGCACCAGGTACTCCATCGCCTGGGAGTAGACCTCGGCCAGGTCGACGGTCTCATAGGCGTTCAGATTCACGTAAGCGTCGCAGTAGTGGCCGAATTCGTGGGCGAAGGTGAGGATGTCCTCGTTCGTGCCGGCGGAGTTGACGAAGAGAAAGGGCGCTTCGTAATCGTTCAGATAGGTCTCAAAGGATATGTTGGCCTTGCGGCTGTCCTGCTTGAGATCGCAGAGCTCATAGCGCAGCATGAAGTCATAGGCCTCGGAGACGCTGCCGCCGAAGTCCGACACGGACTGGCGCAGGATATTCCGCAGCGTGTCCTCATCCAGCTGGCTGTACCAGACCTCGTTGAGGACGGCGCTGACCGACAGATCCCGGTACAGCGGCACCATGTACTTCTTGATGTCCTGCAGATAGGCCTCAGCCTGCTCGGGGCTGTAGTCGCGCTCGAAGGCGTAGACGTACTGCATCTGCTCGTAGGTCTCATAGCCCAGCGCCTCGGCCAGCTTTTCGCGCACGGAGACCAGGCGGATATACAGGTCGGCGTAGCGCTCGTTGTACTGCGTGAAGTAGGCGATACAGGCGCTGTTGTAGCCGTCCGCGTCGCCTGCGCCGTCAAACCGCGTCAGCAGCGCGGCGAGATTTTCCTCCTTGCCGCGGAAGCTGATGACGGGATCGGCCGACAGCGTGCGGTATTCGGCGATCAGGTTGCTCTCCTGCTGCATCAGCGCCACGGTCTCGTCGTTGTAGATCGACTCGCTCTCGTCGCTGTACTGCTCGCAGAAGCCCTCCCAGAAGTACTTTTCCTCCAGCTCCTGCGCCAGCGGCGAGGCCGCGCAGAAATAATACAGCCCGTCCATCGCCTGGTCGATCAGCGTGTAGTTTTCCGCGCACCAGAGATATTCGTCGGCGTAGTATTCGTCGCTCAGATCCAGGCAGCTGCGGATATCCGCGAGCGTGTACATGGTGTCAAAGTGGTAGTAGTAGAGGAAGCAGTCGTCCAGCAGCGGCTCGACGGTCTCGTAATCTTCGCCGGCGTCCATCGCGTCCTCCGCATCGGCGATCAGCGCCTCCAGCTCTTCCAGCGAGGGCCGCTCGTAGACCATGTCGCCGAAGAGCGGGATGTCCTCCTGGCGGGCCAGCGTTTCGATGCGCTTCTCCGCCTCGCCTTCGGGGAGGCTGACTTCCTCCTCCGATTCGGGCGGCAGGCTCTCCGCCGGCAGGGCGGCCGTTTCCGCCGCTTCAGCAGGCCTGGCCGGGGTCCTGACGCAGCCGCAGAGCAGCAGGACGCAGAGCAGCAACAGCAGAGGGATCCGAAGCTTTTTCATATCTTTCTCTCAAATCCTTTCCTGAGTTCCCGTTCAGTGTATCATATCGCGGAGAAAAGGGGAAGAGCTTTCTTCGCGCCGTTCAACCCAGATCCAGACCCAGGGCGAGCTTCCAGCGCAGGATACGCAGCACCGAGGCGTCGATCTGCGCCTCCGGGAGGAGGCCGTCCTCCGCGGCGGCGAGCAGCGCCTGCGCGGAAGCCTTAAAATCGCCGCAGCAGATCAGGTCGTTGCCGGCCAGCGCGGCGTCGACGGCGGCGTTCCGGCCGCCGGTGAACTGTCCGATCGCCTCCATGCTCAGATCGTCGCAGAGCACGACCCCCGAAAAGCCCAGCTTTTCGCGCAGGACGAGGTGCACCGTGGGGGAAAGGGAAGCGGGCGCCGTATCGTCCATGCACAGCACGATGTTGTGGCTGACCAGCACGGCGTCCGCGCCGGCCTCGATGCCGGCGATAAAGGGCAGGAAGTCGCCCTCCGTGAAGGTCTCGTAGGGACGGGCGTCCACGGCCTGCCCGGCGTGGGTGTCGGCGCTGCCGCCGTAGCCGGGGAAGTGCTTGAGCGCGCTGCCGACGCCCTCGCGCTTCATGACCGTCACGACGAGGCGGACGTAGTCCGCGGTCTCCGCCGGATCGGTGCCGAAGCTGCGGTCGTAGATGTAGTTCCAGCGGTTCAGCGGCACGTCGGCCACCGGCGCGAGATTGACGTTCAGCCCGAGCGAGAGCAGCAGCGCGGCCTTTTCCGCGGTATCGCTCTCGATGAGCGGCCAGCCGCCCTGCTGATACAGACTGCGCGGCGAGGTGAAGGGCGTCGGCCGCAGCAGAGGATTGGAACTGACGCGGCAGACGCTGCCGCCCTCCTCGTCCACGGCCAGCAGCAGCGGGATCCGCGCGGCCGCCTGGAGATCCCGCGTCATGGCGAGCACCGCGTCCTTATCCCGGCCCGCAAAGGAGTCGGCGTACAGGCAGAGACCGCCCGCGCCGAGGGACGCGGCCTCCGCGACTTCGGCCTCGTCCGAGCTGCAGAGCATCAGCATCTGGCAGACCTTTTCCTCCAGCGACAGGGACGCGAGGCGCCGCTCGGCCGCGTCGGGCTCCGGGGCGGCGGAAGGGCTTTCGACGGGCGCGGGGCTCGGCGCCGGCTCCTTCGTCGGCTCCGGCGTATCCGCCGCCGGGACCGGCACCTGTGCGCAGGAGCCGAGCAGCAGCGCGCCGAGCAGCAGCGTCAGCAGAAAAAGAAATCGTTTCATGAGCACCTCCGCAGAGGGAATGGGCGGGGGATGGGTCCCCCGATCGTTATACCACAGATCAAACGAAAATGCCGCCGAAACGGCGGCATTTTCAGAAAGATTAAGGAATGGCTCAGCGCTGGCCCTTGTCGTAGGGGATGCCCTCCGCCTTCGGCGCGCGGGAGCCCTTGGAGGTAAAGGCGAGCACGACCAGCGTGATGATGTAAGGCAGCATGCGGTAGAGGTGCGAGCTGATGCCGATCTGGGCCAGCATGTACACGCCGTCTCCGTTGATGTCCAGGCTGGAATACGCGGCGGCGATGCACTTGAACAGACCGAAGAGCAGCGACGCGCCGGCGATGTTCAGCGGGTTCCAGTTGCCGAAGATCATAACGGCCAGGGCCAGGAAGCCGAAGCCCGCGACGTCGCCGTTGGAGGTGCAGTTGGCCGTGGTGAGCGAGTAGACGAAGCCGCCCATGCCGGCCAGCGCGCCGGAGATCGAAACGCCGGCGTAGCGCATCTTGTGCACGTTGATGCCCAGGCTGTCCGCTGCCTGGGGATTTTCGCCGCAGGAGCGCAGCCGCAGACCGAAGCGGGTCTTATACAGGATCACGGACAGGATGATGAAGATCAGGATGCAGATGTAGGTGGCAAGATAGACCTTGTGCAGCAGGGTGTTGCCGAGGAAGCCGAGATCGGCGTTCTTTTCAAAGCCCAGCGTGGTCTTCTTGATCATGAACCAGCTGGCGGAGTCGCCGGTGGCCATCTGCAGGGTGTTCTGGTTGGCGATCAGACGGATGAAGAACAGCACGAGCGCGGGAGCCATCAGGTTCAGGGCGGTGCCGCCGATGGTCTGGTCGGCGCGCAGATTGACGGAGGCAAAGCTCAGCAGCAGGGAGAAAACGGAGCCCATCACCGCCGCGACCAGCATGGCCAGCAGCTCAAAGCCCTGGAGCGCCAGCCAGTTGCCGGCGGCCCTCGCTTCGACGAACCAGCCGGCGGTCTGCGCCAGGTTGACGAACAGCACGCCCATGAAGGCGCCGAAGATCATGATGCCTTCGAGCGCGAGGTTGATGATGCCGCTTCGCTCGGAGAACACGCCGGCCAGCGCCACGATCATCAGAGGTACAGCGTAAATCAGCGTTTGCTGGATCAGGAACGTCATGCCTCATCGCCTCCTTTCGCGGGTTGCGCAGCATCCGGTTTCTTGTCGTCAGGTTTCGGATCGCCGGGCTTGGGCGTTCCGTCTCTCGGCGGGGTGACCTTCTTCTTGCCGGCGATCAGCACGCGGATCGCCAGCGAGAAGGCGGACAGGTAAACGATAACGGCAATGATGACGTCGGTGATGTATTCGTTGTAGGCGGTGAGGTTCGTCAGCTGCAGGCCGACGATATCCAGCATGGCCATGAAGATCGCGGAGAAGATGACGCCGATGGGATTGTTCAGCGCCAGCAGCGCGACCGGGATGCCGTTGAAGCCGGTGGAGGGCAGGGACTGATAGGTGGACCAGAAGAACTCGGTGTTGCCGGAGAGGAAGTAGAGCGAAGCGCCGGCCGCGGCCAGGCCGCCGGCCAGGGACATCGACAGCACGATGTTGCGCTTGTCGTGGATGCCGGCGTAGCGGGCCGCATGGCGGTTGGCGCCGCAGGCCTTCAGCTCATAGCCGAGGGTGGTCTTGCTGATGAGGATATAGACCCCGATCGCCAGCAGGATCGCCACCAGGATGCCGGCGTTGATCTGCGAGCCCGGGAAGAGCTTGTTCAGGCCGAGCTTGGCCGTGGCGACGCCGGCGCCGTCGACATAGGTGCCGTTCACCAGGCCGTAGGTGGTCTTGTAGATGTAGCCGGATTTGGTGCCCTCGACCATGTTTTTGAAGTTGCTGGCGTCAAAGGCCCAGGTGACGAGGTTGGCCGCGATCCAGTTGGTCATGATGCAGGCCAGCACCTCGTTGATGTTCAGAAAAGCCTTGACGAGGCCGGGGATCGCGCCCCAGAGCATGCCGGCGAGGACGCCGCCCAGAAAGGCGAGCAGCCAGATCAGCCAGCCCGGGAGAGCGCCGGAGGGGATGCTCAGCGCAATGCTCAGCGTGGCCAGCGTGCCCATCAGGTACTGTCCGGGCGCGCCGATGTTGAACAGGCCCGTCTTGAAGGCCAGGGCGACCGAGAGGCCGGTCATGATGAGCGGAGTCGCGCGGAAGAGCATGTTGCCGATGCTGGCGGGGTTGAAGCCCCAGGTCAGCGCGCCGGTGGCGTCACGGCCGGTGCTCAGGATGCCGACGAAGATCAGGCGGATGCCTTCCCAGGCGCCCTTGAGCGAAATGCTCTTGTTGAACAGGCCGACGATCAGCACGACGATCGCGCCGACGAACAGGCCGATGAAAATGGAGATCAGCGAGGACAGGATCTTCTGTGTGCTTTCTTTCTTCCAGAAACTCATGCCTTTGCCTCCTCTCCGCCGCTGCGCTTGGCGCCGGACATGTACAGGCCGAGCTCCTGCGCCGTGGTCTTTTTCGGGTCAAGCTCGCCGACGATCTCGCCCTCATACATGACGAGGATGCGATCGGACAGGCTGAGCACCTCATCCAGCTCCAGGGAGACCAGAAGAATGGCCTTGCCCTCGTCGCGCTGGGCGACCAGCTGGCTGTGGATGAATTCAATGGCGCCGACGTCCAGGCCGCGGGTGGGCTGAACGGCAACGACCAGCGGCATGTTGCGGTCCAGCTCACGGGCGATAATGGCCTTCTGCTGGTTGCCGCCGGACATGCTGCGGGCAATGGTGACCGGGCCCTGGCCGGAGCGGACGTCGAACTTTTCGATCAGGTCTTCGGAATATTTGCGCACCTCGTCGAAGCGGATGAAGCCGCCCTTCTGGAATTCGGGCTCCTTGTAGCGCTGCAGCACCATGTTCTGCTCCAGCGTGAAGTCCAGCACCAGGCCGTGCTTGTGACGGTCCTCGGGGATGTGGCTCATGTGCGCGGCGCGCTGCTTGATGGAGGCCTTGGAGATGTCTTCGCCGCAGAGCTCGATCTTGCCCTCGGTCAGCGGCTCCAGACCGCTCAGGCCGAAGACGAACTCGGTCTGGCCGTTGCCGTCGATGCCGGCGATGCAGAGGATCTCACCGGCGCGCACGTCCAGGGAGACCTTGTTGACGGCGTTGCGCTTGTGGAGCTTGGAGGCGACGGACATGTTCTCGATGTGCAGGACCACGTCTTTCGGCTCGGCCGGCTTTTTGACGACCTCCAGCTGCACGGGGCGGCCGACCATCATGTTCGACAGCTCCTGCTTGTTGGTGTCCTTGGTGTTGACCGTGCCGATATAGCGGCCCTTGCGCAGGACGGATACGCGGTCGGCCACGGCCATGATCTCGTTGAGCTTGTGGGAGATGAAGAGGATGCTCTTTCCCTCGGCGGCGAGGTTCTTCATGATCTGCATCAGCTCGTCGATCTCCTGCGGCGTCAGCACGGCGGTGGGTTCGTCAAAAATGAGGATCTCGTTGTCGCGGTACAGCATCTTCAGGATCTCGGTGCGCTGCTGCATGCCGACGGTGATGTCCTCCACCTTGGCGTCCAGATCGACCTTCAGGCCGTACTTTTCGCTCAGCGCCTCGACCTTTTTGCGGGCCTCCTTCTTCTGCAGGAAGCCGAGCTTGGTGTCCTCCGCGCCGAGGATGATGTTATCCAGCACGGTAAAGACCTCGACCAGCTTGAAGTGCTGGTGCACCATGCCGATGTGGAGTGCGGTTGCGTCGTTGGGGTTGTTGATTTTAACGGGTTTGCCATCCTTGCGGATCTCGCCTGCCTCCGGCTGGTACAGGCCGAACAAAACGCTCATCAACGTGGATTTGCCGGCGCCGTTTTCACCGAGCAGGGCGTGGATTTCGCCCTTTTTCAGCTGCAGGGTGATGTCGTCGTTTGCCTTGATGCCGGGAAACTCCTTCGTGATGTGAAGCATCTCAATCACGTATTGAGGAGCATCTCCCATAAGCGCCACCTACTTTCTTGTTCCGATTTGATGTCCGCCGTTCCGCGGATGTTTAATAAAATAATTATATAAGATACGACCCCTAATTGCAAGAAATTTAACGCATCGCAAAAACAAAAAAGAGGAAAGTCTTTCGACTTTCCTCTTTTCGGTTTGCGCTTGGATTACTCGACGATGTTCAGGTTGAGAGAATCGGTGCTGGCCAGGTTCTCGTAGTTGTCGTCGATGGTGATCTTGCCGGCAATGATGTCGGCGAGCATCGCCTGGTACTCGTCGACAGTCCAGCCCTTGAGGGACCAGGTGTCAACAGGCAGGCCGACAGCATTTTCCGCAGCGCCCAGGCTGGAGGCAACGCCGCCGATCTCTTCCCAGGTGCCGTCATAGGCCTTGGTCAGAGCCCAGACAACGGAGGAGGACAGGCCCTTCATGGCGGAGGTGATGACGGTGTCGGACTCGAAGGACTGGTCGACGTCAACGCCGATGACCGCGCCGTCGTTGGCGGAAGCGGCAGCGGCAACGGAAGCGAACATGGAGCCGCCGCAGGCGAAGATCGCCTCGGTGCCGGCCTCATACCAGCCGTTGGCCAGAGTCTGGAGCTCGGGGGAAGCGGAGAAGGAAGCGCCGTAGAGCCAGGAGTAGTTCATGTCAACGGTCTTGCCCATTTCGGCAGCCGCAGCCGCAGCGCCCTGGACAAAGCCGTAGCCGTAACGGCAGCAGGCCGGGTTGGTGCCGCCGCCGCCGCCGCAGAAGCCGAGCTTGGTGTAGCCTTCC
>CAMZIX010000061.1 GCA_947307375.1 uncultured Clostridia bacterium
CAGGCGGCCGCGCCGCGCGCGGCGGTCACGCGCTTGAGGCTGCGCAGCCACCAGCCCATGAGCAGGAAGAGCGCGACGCCCGCGATCGTCAGCAGGATCTGCTTGAGAAGCTCCTCCGGCACGGCGCTGGCCGCGACGGACATGCCGAGGCTGCTCAGATAAAAGGCGATCGTTTCGATTTCAAAGCCCGAGCGGCCGAGCAGCCGCATCGAGAAATAACAGAACCATTCCAGCGCGATCAGGCAGGCGAAGCCGAGCGCGATCATCGTCAGATGCTCGTTCAGGCACAGCGCGTGCTGCAGCAGCAGGAAGATCTGGAACACGCTCAGCTCCAGCAGCGTCCCGAAGGGGGAGACGCGCTTGCCGGCGGCGGTGCGCTGTTCCTCCATTTTCTGGCGCTTTTCGGCGGTCATGTCCTTGAATTTCAGACCGGTGCCGCCGACGCGGATCACGTCGCCGCTGCGGACCGCGGCGCCGCGCGGGCTGAGCTTGACGCCGTTGACCCAGACCCCGCCCCGGCTGAAAATGTCGTAGACGGTCCAGACGCCCTTGTCGCTGCGCACCAGGACGGCGTGCACGCGGCTGACCTTTTCACGCTCGACGCGGATATCCGCGCCTTTGGCGCGCCCGATGAGGTTTTCCCAGTGCGTGACGGGCAGCTGTTCCCGGCCGAGCTGAAGATAAGCCCAGACCTCCGCCTCGTAGCGCTCGGACAGCAGCGAGCGCAGGCAGCGGACAAGGATCAGGACCGAAAGCAGGATCAGCACGGATTTGGACAGGATCAGGCTGCCGGACAGCGCCGCGTTCAAGGAAAAACTCACCTCACTCGGACAAAACGTGATGGTATAGTATACCATGAAGCGCCGGCTTTTACAAGAAAACCGCCGGATTCTTCATTCCTTAAGAATCCGGCGGCTGTTGATTTGAAAAAGCTCAGCGTTTCCAGCCCTCCTGCTCGCGGATCTCCTGCAGGCAGCGCTGCGCCTCCTGAACGTCCTCGCGGCTGACGGCGCCGTCCTCTCCGTAACGGGCCTTCAGGTACAGCTCGCGCAGGCGCGCGGCAGAGGGAGAGAGATTGACCAGCTCGGCCTCTTCCAGGATCTCCCGCGAGGTGCTGTCCTTCTGGATGCGTACGCCGTTTTCGCGCATCAGCTCCAGGTATTTTTTGTAGATCCTGCGGATCTGCTGCGCGTTGCCGGAGACAGGCGCGGTCCGGGCTGTGCGTCTTTTCCGCTTCGGGAGCGCTTCTTCGCTCTCCTCGTAGAGGTATTCGTCCGTCTCCGAGACGACCCGGCTCATGCGCGCGTAGCGGAACACAACATAGACAGCGAGCAGGACGAGCGCGACGAGCACGGCGTATCCGCCGATCTGCGCCGCCTTGTCCAGCGTTTCGGGCCGGAGGAAATCCGCGTTGATGTTTTCCTCCAGGACGGATTGCCCCTCGGAGGCCGGGTTCTCGAAGATGGCGGGGGTGGGCAGCGGCGTGGCGGACGGCTTCGGCGTCGGCAGAGCGTCCTCATAAGAGCCGGGGAAGAGACGGCTGAAGAGCATCATCAGGAAGGTGCCGATCGGGCGGAACAGATAGCTCACGACCGGCTCGATCGTGCGGAGGATATAGAACAGGAGCACCGAGGCGCCGATCGCGAGCGCCGGGACGCCGATGACGGTCGCGGCGTTCATCAGGCGCCAGGACAGGCCCATCTTCGCGTTCATCTGCATCTCGCGCATGGCGAGCATCCCGAAGAAGAGAAAGGCCAGGGCGTAGCCGATGCTGTAGTAGGAGATCACGTCGCCGCGATAGACGGCGCTGTGGGCGATGTTGGCAGCCAGCGAGCAGAGACAGACGATCAGCATGATGCGGTAGATCCGCCGATAGTCGTCCAGGAACATGCCGAAGCGCCCGAAGCTCAGCACCAGGATCAGATACAGCCAGGCAAGACCCGGGAAAAACAGCGGGAATTTGACCGGCGCCAGCAGGAAGCACAGGCCCGGCAGCAGCGAAAGGAGAAAGCGAAGCAGGGCATAGGGGCAGTATACGGCCAGCAGCGTCACCAGGAAAGCGGCTGCCGTGAACAGCAGCATGGGAAGCTGCCAGGGACGCAGGGCGGGAAAAATGCTCAGGACGCAGAAATAAAAGCAGAGATCAGCCGTGATCCGAAAGGCGGTCGTTCTTTTCATGTTCTGTTGTCGCACCTCCAAGGAGAAGATAGGGGTCGCGGCCGCTGCAGAGCCGGAGCCGCGGCAGACAGGCCTCCACGGCCGGACTGAGACGGGGGGTGATGATGATACAGCTGGAGTTTTCCCGCTGCCGCCGCACGTACTGGTCGGTCAGCATGGAAAAACCGTAAAAGGAGCCGAGCCGGGACAGACCGATCCGGCGCTGGACATAGAATTCGTGACTGCGGCCCAGACCCTCCTGGACGGAAAACAGGTCGCCGTTGGAAAACAGGCTGTAGGGGACGCGCTGCTCCTCCAGCTCTTCGCAGACGCTGCGCACCAGCTCCATGCAGCGCTCGAGCTCGGGCAGCGGAGCGGATTCAAAATTCACCAGGATGCTGACGTTCCGGTCGACGGTGAAGTCGTTCTGCCGCACGGTCAGCTGTCCGGTCTTGGCCGTCTGCATCCAGGAGATCTGCTTCATCGGCTCGCGTCCGGTATACTCGCGGTAGCCCTTGAGCATGCTGGGATCGTCCATGATGAAGCGCTGCACCGAGATGTCGCCCAGATAGCCGCCCAGCGTGTCCAGCTCCGGGGTTTCCGTGCGCCGGGCCGTGCAGACGACGCGGATATCGGGCAGACCGGAACGAACGATGGGGTGCAGTCCCAGATAGTCGCCGCGCTCCAGATAGAAGCGGCCGAGCTCGTATACGCCGCGCCGGCGGAAGGAGATGCGGACCTTGCCGCTGAATTTCCGGAAGGGGGGAAGGTAAAAGTGGTGGTCGATGCGCGTGCCGAGATAGTCGCGGGTCGCATGGAGCGCCATCCAGTCCGCATCCTCGCAGACCTGGACCTCCGGATCCAGCTGCAGCGACAGGCTCGCGCAGAGGATCGGCCAGCGGCTGGTATTGTACACGGAATAGCGCAGCGTGACGGTCTCGTCCGGCTCGACCAGCCTGGTGTCGATGCTGAACTCCACGTGCAGATGCCGCAGCTCCTCCTGCAGACTGGCGAATTCCACCAGCGCCAGCAGGAGCAGCGTGCAGACTATGATAAAAATGATCATAGCGTTTCCAGCGGGACCTCGACCTCTTCCAGAATGTTGGCGACAAAGCGGTCGTTGTCAAGATGAATGTTGCCGACCAGCGTGAGGCGGTGCGGGAGAACCGTCATGGCCTCGCGCTTGACGTCCTCCGGGATCACATAGTCGCGGCCGTTGAGGGCGGCGCAGATCTGGCTGGCCCGGTAGAGGGCAAGGCTCCCGCGGGTCGACACGCCGTTGATGAGCAGCTCGCTGTGTCTGGCGCGGCTGACGATCTCCATCATATACGACGCGACGTCGTCGCTGACGCGCACCTGCGGATAATTCTTCCTCAGCTCGTTGAGCTCCTCCGCGTCAGCCACCTGCGGGAGCGCGTCGATCAACTGGCGCGTCTCCGGCCTGCGCATGACGCCGATCTCCTGCTCGCGGCTCATATAGCCCAGCCGCAGGCGCATGAAGAAGCGGTCCAGCTGGGCCTCCGGCAGCGGGAAGACGCCGTAGGATTCCAGCGGGTTCTGCGTGGCCATGACCATGTAGGGCTCCTCCATGCGGTAGCTCACGCCGTCGACGGAGATCTGCTTTTCCTCCATGACCTCCAGCAGCGCGGACTGGCTGCGCGGCGTGGCGCGGTTGAGCTCGTCGGCGAGGATCAGGTTGGCGAACAGAGGGCCGGGACGGAATTCGAATTCGCCCTTCTTCTGGTTGAAGAAATTGATGCCGGTCAGGTCGGAGGGCATGAGGTCGGGCGTAAACTGGATGCGCTTGAAGCTGCTGCCGATGCTCTTGGCGAAGGCGCGCAGCAGCATGGTCTTGCCGGTGCCCGGCACATCCTCGAGCAGGACGTGTCCGGAGGCGATCAGGCAGACGATGACCTGCTCGATCACCTCGTCCTTCCCGACGATGACGCGGCCGCAGTTTTCGGTCAGGCGGCGTTTGAAATCAACAAAGGCTGAAGTGTCCATAGAAAGCTCTCCCATCAAACAGAATATTTTACAGTTTTTTTCGTTCTTTCCTTGATCAGTTTCCGCCGAGCTCGATCCACATGGCGG
This sequence comes from uncultured Clostridia bacterium, assembly GCA_947307375.1. The sequence continues at coordinate 4,249 of CAMZIX010000061.1, forward strand.
GGCGTACGGCGACCTCCGGCTTGTGGCCGCAGGAGAAACCGTTGGTGAAGATGCTGCCGCGTGCAATGACGACCGAAGGGCATGAGTCCATCATGCCGGGCGAGCGCAGCCACCAGTAGCAGGAGCCGTCTTCGCCCTGTTCCATGTTAACCGTTTGGCAGGACGCGGTCGGCCAACACCGTCTCGCGCTGTCTGAGTCGAAATACCGGTCTGCCTCGTCGATGCTCAGAAGAAAGACCTTGTCCTTCGTATCCCGTCCCGGATCGACGTCGGAAACGGGGTTCCGACCCGCCGCGACCTCGGTCGTAAGGATCAGCTGCTGATGATCGGCGCTGAACGCAGAGCGGTAAAACGCGTCGTTCAGCCAGGCCCGCAGCTGGCTGTTGGCCCAGGTCACGACGTGATACGCGTTGCGCTCGTCGTTGAACTCCCGGGCCTCAAGCGCGTATTTGCTGATGAGCAGGGCTCTGCTCCCGTCGACGTCCAGCACGAGCCATTCGATCTCCTCCGGGCCGTTCGAGGGGTCGTTATCCTGCTCGTAAACGCCGAAGCGGAGCGCCTCGCCGACCGTCACGTCAGCGAGACCGGCCTTTTGCAGCGGAAAGAGACATTGAGCGGCGATCCCGGCGCTGTCCTTGTAGTCCATGTCCCTGACCAGGGCGTACGCCGCAGCGTAATCCCCGGCCGCGAGCAGTTTTTCGGCCCGGTTCAGCTTCAGCGAAGGAATGACCACGGCCACGAGCAGGATCACAAGGACGATGCAGAGCAGCGCGGTCAACAGATATCTCGTCTCGGCTTTTCGACGGAAAGTCTGTTTCATCATGGCGCACGCCTCAGCCGTAGGACGCCATCAGACTGCCGGTTCTGATTTCCTCCGCAATGCCGTCCGCAAGCTCGTGATAGGCGGGCTCCCGCGAAAGCAGCGCCAGAAGTTCGTCGGTCAGTCGGCTCAAACGCTCTTGTTCTTCGTCACTCTCCGCCCGGCGCTGCCGAAGCATCAGCATGGAGCAGAAGGTACAGAGACAGAGATCCTCCGTCTTCCCGATCTCCTGCTCCTGTGCTTCGCCCGCAAGGATGACCGCTCCGATCTCGGTCTTGAGATAACTGAACTCCGGCATCCGCCGCAGATAGCTCTCCGCCATCGCCTGTTCCCCGATGTTGTGGCAGGTCTGGGCCAGCAGGCGCAGCACGTCGAGCCGGATCGCCTCGTCCGACGAGGTGTCGAGCAGCCGCTCGCCGATTTCGATCTTTTCCCTGGCGCGGCTGTTGGGGAGCACCATCAGCAGGTAGTTGAGCAGCAGCTCGTTGTTGGGATACTTTTTCAGCGCCTCGCGGTAGAAGGCCTCCCGTTCCGCCGGATCTCCGGTCAGCGGGCAGGAATCCTTCACCAGCGCCTTGACCTCCTCGTCGATGCGCTGCCGGTCGAAGTCCAGCAGGGCGTCGGGCGTCGTCCGGAAAAAGACGGCCAGCCGCTGCAGCATATCGAGGTCGGGGCTGCTCGCTCCCGTCTCCCACTTGCTCACCGCCTGGGAGGAAACATTGAGATAAGCTGCCAGCTGCTCCTGGGTCAGCTTGCGCGTCTTTCGCAATTCCCGGATCTTGTCTCCGATCATTGTCCGCTCTCCTTTTGGTTGTTTTTACTCTTAATTGTAGAATAGAAGAAAACAGACTCCCTGTCAATATGAACTTGGTTGAAGGATTCTCAACTGTTCGTTGGGAAACCGGAGTCTAATGCGCTTGCAAAAAAACAAAGGGACAAGCAGTGCTTGTCCCTTTGCGGTCAATTCCGTATTTCGATCCATTCCGCCCGCAGCGGGCCGATGCGCCCCTGCAGCAGACCGCCGCCCGCGGCGGAGACGTCCGCCTCCCAGGGCTGCTCGCTGCCGCTGCGGTTGAGGACCAGCAGCCAGGCACCGTTGGGTACGGGAGCGCCGAAAACGTCGGCATTTTGGTTTACATAACGCAAAACAGTCAGCACCTCGGCGGAGCAGGCGGCGAAAACGGCCTCGCCGGTCTGCAGACAGGGGTTTTTATTGCGTCTGGCGGCGAGCGCCGCATAATAATTATGTAAACCTTCGTCTCCCTCAATAAAGGGCCCTCGATTGAAGGGATCGCCGGTGCCCCACATGCCCTGTTCGTCGCCGTAATAGACGCTGGGCACGCCGGGGATGGCGAACTGCAGCGCGGCGCAGAGCTTCTCGCGGTCAAGGGCCATGGCCAGGTCCTCCGCGCGGAAGGGATAGCTCAGCTGCTCGACGCGGCTGAGGGCGCGCAGGGTGGTGGGCGCCGCCATCGCGGTGCGGATGCGGTCCACGTCGTGCGAGCCCAGCAGATTCATCAGCGAATAATAGAGCGGCTGCGGATAGTTCAGCTGCTGGCCGATCAGGAAATCGCGCAGGCCGTAGGCGTTCGTGCGGTCGTGGATGAAGTCCAGCATCGCGCTGCGGAAGGGGTAGTTCATCACGCTGTCGAGCGATTCGCCCAGCGCGTAGCGGCGGCGGGAGCCGTAGCTCTCCTTGAGCACCGCGTCCTCCCAGACCTCGCCGAGGATCGGAGCGTCCGGCTTTTCCTCTTTGGCGGCGCGGCGGATCAGCGCCAGCACCTCGTCCGGCAGCTCGTCGGCCACGTCCAGCCGCCAGCCGGCGGCGCCGCGGCACAGCCATTCGCGCACCACGCTGTGTTTGCCGCTGACGACGAAGTCCTGCCAGGCGGCGTTGCGCTCGTCCACCTCGGGCAGGTCCTTGAAGCCCCACCAGCAGCGGTAGTCGTTCGGAAAGTGCCGGAATTCGTACCAGTCGTAATAGGGGGAGTCCTCGCCCTGGCAGGCGCCGCGGCCGGGATAGCTCCCGTAGCGGTTGAAATAGACGCTGTCGGCGCCGGTGTGGGAAAACACGCCGTCGAGCATCACGCGGATGCCGGCTTCCTCCGCGGCGCGGCAGAGCCGCTCGAAATCCTCGTTCGTACCGAGGATGGGGTCGACCTTTTTATAGTCGGAGGTGTCGTAGCGGTGGTTGGAGCGGGCCTCCACGATGGGGTTGAGATACAGGACGCTCACGCCGAGGGCCTTCAGATAGGGGAGCTTCTGCTCGATGCCCCTGAGCGTGCCGCCGTAGAAATCGTCCGGGCTGTAGTCCTTCTCAAAGGAGCGGGGCTGCCAGCGCACGGCCTCGCGGACGCTGCGGTGCAGCTCCGGCGTCTGCCCGAGGGCGCGGTGATAGGCGACGCCGCGCCGGGCGGTGTCGTCGTCGGAGAAGGCGAAGCGGTCGGGGAAGATCTGATACATGACGCTGCGGCGGAACCAGGCCGGGGTGTCGAAGTCCGCGCGGAACACCGTCAGACGGAAGCCCTCGCCGGCTTTTTCCCGGAGCTCGCCGGCATAGCCGCCCTCCCCGGGGCAGAGCCAGCGCTCGCCTTTGCCGGTCAGGAGCCGGAAGGCGTACCACAGTGCGGCCGGCTTCTCCGGCGCGGAGAAGCGGCAGGTGAACCAGGCGCCCTCGCGGCGCATCGGCAGCTCGCGGCGGAAGCCGTCGCCCCAGAGGATCAGTTCGGCCTTTTCCACAGCGCCGGCCAGCAGGCGGAAGCGCAGCCGCAGCGCCTCGCCGCAGCGGACGGCGCCGAAGGGGGCGCGGAAGTCTTCCAGCC
>CAMZIX010000062.1 GCA_947307375.1 uncultured Clostridia bacterium
TGCTCGAGCGCGCGATCGAGGGCGGCTTCAATTTCTCCGACTGCGTCATCACGCCCGACGGCTGCACGATGATGAACCGCGCCGTGGAGAACATGGAGCTGCTGAACACCATGGGCAAGGACAACCCGAACTTCTTCCATGAATACATGGAGATCGCCTTCAAGAACACCGAGAGCGACGTCCAGCTGGCCGTGCTGCAGTGCACCAACCACATCCTCACCCCGCTGCACGAGAAATACGGCGTCGATATCTCCGACGAGGCCATCCGCAAGGCCGTCGCGGATCACAACAGGCTCTGCCGCCTGATCCGCGCGATCGGCGACTTCCGCAAGGGAGACAAGCCCCGCATCACCGGCTACGAGTTCCATGTGCTGTGTCTGGCGACCTACGTCTGCCCGAAGTACCTGATCCTGGACAAGCTGGAAGAGACGCTCGAAGAGCTCAAGACCCGCGAGCCTGAGGAGAAGCCCTGGCGCGCCCGCGTGCTGCTGGTCGGCTCAGAGATGGACGACTCCGGCTTCGTCAAGCTGGTCGAGGAATGCGGAGCCTTCGTCTGCTGCGACCGCTTCTGCTTCGGCTCCTACCCCGGCCGCGTCGAGATCGAGCTCAACGACGAGGAGGATGCCCTCACCCAGGTCTGCCGCCACTACATCCGGAACTGCCAGTGCCCGCGCATGATGAACCAGGAGAAGGTCTACGGCCGCAAGCAGTATGTGGCGGAGCTGGCGAAGGAATACGACGCGGACGGCGTGATCTACGAGCAGGTCAAGTTCTGCGATCCCTGGGCCTACGAGCGCACGCTCGGCTCGGCGATGCTGTCGCACGATTACGGCTATCCCGTGCTGTCTGTGGACCGCCCGTACAACATTGCCTCCTCCGTCGGCCAGATGCGCACCCGCGTGCAGGCCTTTGTGGAGAGCATTGAGATCAAGAGGATCCAGAAAGGTGGGCAGGCATGAAGACTGTTGAAAAGATCGTCAATCCCGTGAAGCGCGCCGGCGAGCAGTCGCCCGGCAAGATCTACAACGAGAAGCTGAAGGTCCGCGGCCGCCGCGAGTGGCGCGGCCTGAAGGACACCCTCTACGATTACACCCGCTGGCTCTACCTGATGAGCGTGCTGGGCAAATTCATCATCGTCCCGCGCAACGTCAAGGGCTTCTTCCGCTACCGCTGGATGATGAGCTACCTCTTCGTCCCGCACGGCATGGACAAGTTCACGATCGGCCTGCGCGACGAGGCGCTGCGCATCGCCCACACCTCCTTCAACTTCGTCATCGCGGACGTGACCCAGGCCATCGCCAACTGCTTCCGCGGCGACCGCCGCGTCGGCAACGACAAGGCCTATTCCGACAAGTGCGTCATCACCGACGAGAACTCGATGGTCACCTTCATGATGGGCTTCGACAAGGAGAAGGTCCACACGATCCTGCGCGAGGTGCCCACGATGTTCGCCTCGAACATCTTCCACCAGTTCAACGTCATGCACTATCTGGACGTGGCCCAGGAGTACGGCATCCCCGGCGATGTCTGCCCGATGCCCGAGGCCGAGGCCGGCATCTCCATCGACGACGACTTCTGCGTGCTCGGCAAGTGCGCCGTGCAGAACAACACCACCTGCGACGGCTCGCTGATGGGCAACGGCATCATCGCCAAGCGCCTCGAGCGCGAGTACGGCATCCCGACCTTCCAGCTGGCCACCCCGCTGCGCCACAAGGAGCCGGACGTGCTCGAGTACGCCGCCCGCGAGATCAAAAAGGCCATCGCCTTCGTCGAGGAGCACACCGGCGAAAAGTGGGACTGGGATCTCTACTTTGCCGCCGCCAAGCGCGTCAACGACGCCACCCGCTGCCGCGTCGCCCAGCTGGAGATCAACTCCACGCCGTATCCGCAGTTCTTCGGCGCGGCCTTCAGCCTGTATAACGACACCAACTACATGGGCAACTCCGGCCGCGATCCGGAATTCGTCAAGATCGACCACAAGCTGCTGGCGCTGGCCGAGCAGGGCTACCGCGAGAAGCGCATGTACGCCAAAGAATACCGCCATCGCGCGATCATCTGGGGCGTGCAGCCGCAGTACACCATCGACCAGCTCTACTGGCTGCTGCAGTGCTGGGGCATCGTGCCTCTGGCCGACATGCTCTCCATCATCAACACCGACATGATCGCCGAGGACGACACGCCCGCCAACCGCGAGCAGGCCTACCGCGACATGGCGATGCTGAACATGGAGATGATCATGCGCAACCACACCCACGGCGGCTACAAGGTCCTGCTGGACGATCTCTGGGAGCTCTGCGAAAAGATGAACGCCGACCTCGTCATGATGTGGGAGCACATGAGCTGCAAGGCGCTCACCGGCATGCACGGCATGTTCGAGGAGCAGGCGCGCGAGCGCGGCATCCACATCATGTGGGTCTCGCACGACCTCTGCGATCCGCGCGTCTTCACCCGTCAGGCGATCCGCGACCAGGTCAATCAGTACATGCGCACCGTCATGCGCGAGGAGCCGCTGGATCCCTCGCTCGAGATCATCCCGGATAACGAGGCCTACTAAGGCGAAGGAGTAAGAAGATGAAGAAAAAAGTGCTGAAATTCCTGCTGAAGCTGCTGATCGCCGCCCTGGCTTTCTTCGTGGTCACCTTCACGGTCTACATGTTCAACCTGGACATGAAGGCCACCTCTCTGCTGGCACCCTATCTGGAGAAGTGGTACGACCGTCTGCCGCGCAAGCAGTATATCTGACGCGTTATTTGAAAAAGCCCCGGGGAACGAGTCCCCGGGGCTTTTGTGTTGCCAATCGCGCGGCGCTGTGATAAAGTGAAAAGCAGAAAAAGAAACGGAGGAAACAGAGATGAGCGATTACCATCTGCTTTGTGAACAGCTGCGCGGTCTCGCCGAGAGCGAGCCTCACTGGCTGCCTTTGCTGTCGAACGCCTCGGCGCTGCTGTACGAGACGCTGCCGGATCTCAACTGGGCCGGCTTTTATCTGACGGAAAACGGCAGCCTGATGCTCGGCCCCTTCCAGGGAAAGCTCGCCTGTATCCGCATCCCGCTCGGCAAGGGCGTCTGCGGCACGGCGGCCGCGGAGGACCGGACGCAGCTCGTACCGGACGTTCACGCCTTTCCGGGGCATATCGCCTGCGACTGCGCCTCCAATGCCGAGATCGTCGTGCCGCTGCATCGGGACGGCGCGGTGATCGGCGTGTTGGATATCGACAGCCCGCTGCTTGACCGCTTCTCCGCGGAGGATCAGGCGGGACTGGAGGCCTTCGCGCGCGTGCTTGAGGAGACGGCGGAGTGGAGAGGACGATGAAAGCAAAAATGAAAACGGGAGCGATCCTTCTTTTCGTGCTTGCGGCGCTGGTGATGCTGGCGCTGCTGGAGCTCGGCAGATACACGCTCGTCGGCTGGGCGCTGACGGCGCTGCTGCTCGCCGGCTTCCTGCTGCTCTATCCGCGTATCTCGCCGAAGCTGCTGCGCTTCGCCGCCTGGCTCGGTCTGATCGCACTCTTCGCGCTGATCCTGAAGCTCAGCACGCCGCCCTTCCGCGCCATCCCGGCCGTGGAGGGCAAGGATCCCGCCGTCACCGGCGTCGTCACGGTCGCGCAGGGCGAGCTGACCGGCCTTGTCAGCGCCGACGGCAGCGTGGAGGTCTATGCGGGCATCCCCTATGCCAGACCTCCGGTGGGCGAGCTGCGCTGGCGCGAGCCGCAGGAGCCGGAGCCCTGGGAGGGCGTGCGCGCCTGCGACGCCTTCGCGCCGATGTCGATGCAGCAGACGCATTCCGCGCTCTACGACACGCTCTACCGCCTGATCGGCTACCACGAGTTCAAGCTCCGCCTCGGCGACAACTGCCGCGAGCCGGTCAGCGAGGATTCGCTGTATCTGAACGTCTGGAAGCCTGCGGGCGAGCAGGAAAAGCTGCCGGTGATCTTCTTCATCCACGGCGGCTCGCTGATGACCGGCCAGCCCTCCTACACCGACTACAACGGCGAGGCGCTCGCCAAAAAGGGCATCATCATGATCACCTTCGGCTACCGGCTGGGCGTCTTCGGCTACTTTGCGGACGAGGCCCTGGCCGCCGAGTCGCCCAACGGCACGACCGGCAACTACGGCCTGCTGGACCAGATCGCGGCGCTGCGCTGGGTCCATGAGAACATCGCAGCCTTCGGCGGGGACCCGGACAACATCACCGTCGCGGGCGAATCCGCCGGCTCCTCCAGCGTCAACGCCCTCTGCTGTTCGCCGCTGACGGAGGGCCTCTTCCGCCGCGCGATCGCCGAGAGCAGCGGGATCACCGCCGTCCGGCCCTATCACACCCTCCGAACGATGGACGAGGCGCTGGAGATGGGCCGGGCGATCAAGGCCGAGCAGGGCGCGTCCTCGATCGAGGCGCTGCGCGCGATCCCGGCCGGGCAGCTCGTGCAGACGAAGTACGCCAACGATTCGATGACCGTGGACGGCTACGCGCTCACCGAGCAGCCCTATCTGAGCTATGAAAAGGGCCTGAACCACGAGGAGGCGCTGCTCAACGGCTTCAACGGCCACGAGGCCGAGGCCTTCCGCCTGCTGCAGAGCGTCGAGCCCGAGCGTTATCCCGCGGCCGTGCAGCGTCTGCTGGGCGAGGAGGCGGAGCGCTACCTCGCGCTCGCTCCCGCCGCCGACAAGAAAACGGCCACGGAGAGCTTCAACCGCCTGCTCGGCGTCTGCTGGTTCGCCTACAGCCATTATGACTGGAGCCGCCGGCTGACCGGGCAGGGGAAGCCCGTCTACGAGTACTGCTTCACCAAGCAGAACGGCGCCATCGGCGACTGGCATTCCGGCGAGATGATCTACGCCTACGGCAACGTCTGGCGCAGCCCGGCAAACTACGGGCCGGACGACCTCGCCCTCTCGGAGACTATGCTGAGCTACTGGGTGAACTTCGCCCGCACGGGCGACCCGAACGGCCCCGGCCTGCCCGCCTGGCCGACGACGGCGGAGGCTCCGGGGGAGCTGCTGAACTTCGACAGCGAGGTCCGGATGATCCCCGATCCCTTCGCGGAGATCTACCCGATCGTCGACGATCATCAGCAGAGCCTGAAATAAGGATCCCGGAACTGGTATTTCCCGGGAAAACATGCTACAATCAGGGCAGAGATCCTACATCAACATAAAGGAGAAACCGGACGAATGAGCAATCACGATGCTGCGACGATCCGCGCGCGCGTGGAAGCGCTGCGGGAAAAGATGCGCGAAAACGGCGTGGACGCCTATCTGGTGCTGACCGACGATTTTCACGCCTCGGAGTATGTGGACGACTATTTCAAATGCCGGAAGTGGCTCTCCGGCTTCCGCGGCAGCGCGGGCACGCTGGTGATCACGGCGGAGGAGGCCGGCCTCTGGACCGACGGCCGCTATTTCCTTGCGGCGGTGGAGCAGCTGGCGGACACCGGCATCGAGCTGCGCAAAATGGGCGAGCCCGGCGTGCCGACGATCCCCGAATACCTGAAAAACACGCTGTGCAACGGCGGCTGCCTCGGCTATGACGGCCGCACCGTCACCGACGCCTACGCCCGCACGCTGAAAAACGCCCTCGCCGGCAAGGAGATCCGCTATGCGGAGACGCTCGACCTGGTGGGCGAGCTCTGGACGGATCGACCGGCCTTCCCGGCGCATCCGATCTGGGAACTGGACGCGGCCTATGCCGGGCAGAGCCGCGCGGACAAGCTCGCCTTTCTGCGCGGGCAGATGGCGGAGCTCGGCGCGGTCTGGCATCTGCTGGCCTCGCTGGACGACATCGCCTGGCTGTTCAACCTGCGCGGGGGCGACGTGGCCTACAGCCCCGTGTTCTATTCCTACACGCTGCTGAGCGCCGACCACGCGATCCTCTACGCCGCGCCCGGGGCCTTTTCCGCCGAGCTGCGGCAGAAGCTGGAGGCCGACGGCGTGACGGTCCGGCCCTATCTGCAGGTCTATGAGGACCTCAGGGCCCTGCCCGCCGGACAGAGCCTGCTGCTGAGCCGCGCAAAGACCAACGTCGCGCTGCTCGGCGCGGTGCCGGAGGGCGTCAGGCTCATCGACAGGCCCAATCCCAGCACCCTCGCCAAGGCGAAGAAGAACCCGGTCGAGATGGAAAACGAGCGCCTGGCGCACGTTCAGGACGGCGTGGCCGTGACGAAGATGATCCACTGGCTGCGCGGGCGGGAGAAGGACGGCGCCTTTGAGCGCGGAGAGATCACCGAGCTCGACGTCAGCGAACAGCTCCTCGGCTACCGCAAAGAGCGCCCCGGCTTCGTCGACCAGAGCTTTTCGCCGATCGTCGCCGCCGGCGAGCACGGCGCGATCGTCCACTACGAGGCGACCGAAGAATCCAACATCCCGGTCCGGAACGACAGCTTCCTGCTGGTCGACACCGGCGGGCACTACCTCCAGGGCAGCACCGACATCACCCGCACCGTGGCGATCGGCGCGCTGACTGAGGAGCAGAAGCGCCACTACACCGCGGTGCTCCGCGGCCATCTGGACGTGGCGGCGGCCTGCTTCAAGCAGGGATGCACCGGCGTCAACCTCGATATCCTGGCCCGCATGCCGCTCTGGGAGCTGGGCCTCGACTACAACCACGGCACCGGGCACGGCGTCGGCTATCTGCTGAACGTGCACGAGGGCCCGCAGGGCCTGCGCCTGAAGGATCTGAACGGCGGCGCGCCCTTTGAGGAGGGCATGCTGACCTCGGACGAGCCGGGCCTCTACCTGGCCGGCCGCTACGGCATCCGCATCGAGAACCTGATGCTTTGCGTCAAGGGCGAAACAAACGATTACGGCCAGTTCATGGGCTTCGAGATGGTCACGATGGTGCCCTACGAGCGCCGCGCGATCCTGCCGGAGATGCTGACCGAGCGGGAGCTTTCGCAGCTCAACGCCTACCACGCGAAGGTGTACGAGCGCCTGGCGCCCTGGCTGGATGAGGCCGAGCGCGCCTGGCTCGCGGAAGAGACCGCGCCGATCGGGAGATAAGCCATGGTCGAGATTTACGGGACCCTCGGTCCGGCCTGCGCCTCGGCGGATACGCTGGCGGCCATGCTGCGCGAGGGCATGACGGGCGTGCGCCTGAACCTCTCGCATATCAGCCTGCCGGAGGCCGCGCCGCTGGTGGAGGCCCTGCAGGAGGCCGGACGGCGCTGCGGGCTCAGACCGAAGCTGCTGATCGATATGCAGGGGCCGGAGCTGCGCATCTGCACCCTGTCCGCGCCGATCGAACTGCGGGAAGGGGAGCGGGCGCCGCTGGACTTCGTTCCCGCGCCGATCCGGGAGAAGATCACGGCCGGACAGGAGATCCTGCTGGACGACGGCAGGCTCCTGCTGCGCGCGCTCGACGCCGAGCGGGCGGAGGTGCTGCGCGGCGGCCTGCTCACCTCGCGCAAGAGCATCGCCCTGCCGGGACTGGAGCTGCGCCTTCAGGCGCTGACGGAGAGCGACCGGCGCAATCTGGCGCTGGCGCGGGAATACGGCGTCACCGGCGTGATGCAGCCCTTTGTGCGCTGCCGCGCGGATCTGGACGAACTTCGCCGGGCGCTGGAGGAAGCCGGGGCGGGGGAGATCCGCGTCTTCGCCAAAATCGAAAACCGCGAGGGCGTGGCGCGCCTCGACGAGCTGCTGCCCGCCGCCGACGAGATCGTTATCGCGCGCGGCGACCTCGGCAACAGCGGCCCGCTGTGGGAGCTTCCCGCCCTTCAGAAGAAGATCGCCGCGGCCTGCCGCGGCGCATCGAAGCCCTTCATGGTCGTTACGCAGATGCTCGCCTCGATGGAGCGAAGCCCCGTGCCGACCCGCGCCGAGCTCAGCGATATCTTCAACGCCGTGCTCGACGGCGCCGCCTCCGTCATGGTCACCGGCGAGACCG
>CAMZIX010000063.1 GCA_947307375.1 uncultured Clostridia bacterium
GCCGATCTTTTACTTGCGTTCGGATGGCTTTTCGTGCTATACTTTATTGAATACTTACAGGCGGAAAGAGGGTGTGCAGCGTTGCAAGAGTATGTTGTCCGACCGCGTGAGGCCGCTCTGGAAGCACTTCGTGCCTATCTGAGACAAAACAGATTGAAGGCGGGCGATCGCTTGCCCGCAGAGCGGGAAATGTGCGAGATGTGGTCGTGCAACCGCAGTACGCTGCGCTCGGCGATCAACCGGCTGGTCAAGAGCGGCGAGTTGGAGGTACGTCCCGGGTCCGGGATCTACTATTCCGGGGACAAATACCGCCGCAAACTGCAGGGTCTGAAATCCTTCGAAGAGGAGACCACACTGCAGGGACGGCCCCATGAGAGCCGTCTGCTGGCCTTTGAAAAGATCGAGAGCGACAAGCGTCTTTCCCGCCTTTTCCGGGTCACGCTGGGCACGCAGTTGTGGCATTTGTCGCGCCTCCGTTTTGCAGACGGCAGGGTCCTGCAGATCGAGAGCTCATATTTCCTGGTCGAGCGCTTTCCGGACATCGACCGCTTCGATTTTGCACGAGACTCGCTCTATCGCGTTTTTGAGCAGGAATACGGCGTGGTTCCCACGCAGGGCGAGGAGCGGATCTCCACCACGCGCGTGGGAGAAGAAGCCGAATTGCTTGAGCTTCCCAATGAGACGCCCATCTTTCGAATCGAGAGCCGGACCTATGATCAGGACGGAGCAATGCTGGAATACTGCCGGGTCATGATCCGACCGGACCGGGTCATGCTGATCAGCCGGATGGAAACCCGACTTGCCGAGTGACGCGCATGCCGCGGCGGCGAATGGAAAGGCGGTGTAAGGTGCTTTGAACGAGAAAAAAGTGAATTATCACTCCCCGCTCTATCTTCAACTGCGGGAAGTTATCCGCAGCAAAATCGAGAGCGGCGAGTATCCGCCCGGCACACCGATTCCCTCCGAGAACGCTCTGGCGGAGACCTACGGGATTCACCGCCTCTCCGTACGCTCCGCGATCTCCGCGCTGATCTACGAGGGTTTGCTGAAAAGTGTGCAGGGAAAGGGCGTGTACGTCACGAGCAGGAAGGACGAGCGTGATCTTGAGACCATCGGCGGCTTCAAGCAGACGATGGAGCAGCTCGGCCACAAGAGCTCGGCCAAGATACTCATCAAGGCAACGCGAGAAGCCGGCCCCTATTATGCAAGTCTGCTGAAAATCGATCCCCACGACAGCGTGTACTATATCAAGCGCGTTCTCTGCAGCGACGGCGAACCCTACTCGCTCGAAGAGCTGTATATCCCAACGACCGTACTGGAAAACCTTCCGCAGGTGGATCTCAATGTTTTTTCCATGTATCAGATCTATGAATTCTACGGCATCCGCATCTCCCGCGTGTGGGAGCGGCTGGAACTGGAGGAGCTTGACCCCATGGAGGCGCGTCTGCTGGACATCGACAGTTCCTTTGCCGTGATGAAGTTCCAGGGTCTGAGCTATGATCAGCACGGCCGGATCGTGGAATACGCCCGCACTTATACCAGAGGCGATAAGTGCAACTTCAGCGTCCATTACCAAAGAGAAGGATAATTGAATCACGATCGCAGGATCATAACGCCGCACGGCGGGCTTCGGCTCGCCGTGCGGCATTTTATATAATTGTTGTTATTTTTTGTACCAATTTAACAATTCGTGTCCGACCGGGCTTTTCGAAGGCGAATGCTCTGCCTCGGGCGAGCCAAACGAAGTGCTCGGAAAGAGCGAAAATATGCCATATTTTGCTGCTTCACAGGCCTTGCGATTGCCGCGCCTGTGTTCCGCCAAAGTGGTACAAAGTTATTGACAAGTTATATGGAAAATGCTATAGTCAATTTAGCGTGAGAAACCGCTGAATACTATGGTTCTGCTTTGACGGAGCCGTGAAAAAAGGAGAGAACGCCATGAAAACCTGGAAGAAGATCCTGCCGCTTTTGCTGGCTTTGCTGATGCTGGCGGGCTGCGGCGCTCCTGCCGCGCAGGAAACGGTTCCTGTTCCCGCGGCCCCTGCAGACGCCGCGTCTGCCGATACCGCAGAGGACGGCGACTACAAGGTGTTGAATGTCGGCCGTATGGCTGAGCTGTTCGACATGGATTCCACGATCGCCACGGAGGCTGACTGCTTGGAGGTTATCTCCGCGATCATCGAACCGCTCTTCGTCACTGCTGCGGACGGCACGCCGGTCAACGCGCTGTGCGCATCCTATGAGACGAACGAGGAATCTACCGAGTATGTGTTTCACATTCGTGAGGACGCCAACTGGATGAACGGCGTACCCGTCACGGCGGACGACTTTGTTTACGCATGGCGCCGTCTGGTCGATCCCGTGACTGCCTCCGAATACAGCTTCATGATGGAAGTGGCGGCCGTGAAGAACGCAACGCCCATCATCAGCGGCGAGCTGCCCATCGAGGAACTCGGCGTCAGCGCTGTGGACAGCAAGACCCTGAAGGTCGAGCTGGATCATCCTGTTTCCTATTTCCTGAACCTGATGACCTTCCCCAGCTTCTGTCCGATCAACGAGGCCTTTGCCACGGAGCTCGGCAGCGAGTATGCGCTGGGCGCCGACAAGCTGCTCTGCTGCGGCCCCTTCTACATGTCTGCCTGGGACGTGGGCGGCAACACCTATCAGCTCAAGAAAAACCCCAGCTACTATGACGCGGACAAGGTCAATCTGGACGAAATCAATTTCCAGATCATCAAGGATCCGCAGCAGACGATGCTGGCCTATGAAAACGGCACCCTGGACTATGTCCGTCTCTCCGGCGACCAGATCGTGAAGTACCAGACCATGGACGGCTTCACCCGCATCGAAGAGGGCTATCTGTGGTATCTCTCCCCCAACCTCAATCCCAAGAGCGAGGAATATTCCTGCGGTCTTGAGAGTGAAAATCTGCGCATGGCCATCGCACTGAGCTATGACAAGGACGTGATCTGCTATGAGATCCTGCAGGACGGCTCCACGCCCGCCGACTTCGCGATCCCGAACCGCCTGGCCATCGGCCCGGACGGCAAGGACTTCCGTGAGACCTCACCGCTCTACCTGCAGACCGACAAGGCCAAGGCCCAGGAGTACTGGGAGGCAGCCAAGGAAGAGCTCGGTGTGGACGAAGTCACGATCGAGCTTCTCTATGACGACTCCGACTCCACGCCGCTGATTGCCCAGTTCCTGCAGAGCGAGATCGAGAACAATCTGCCCGGCGTACACATCAACCTCAAATCTCAGCCGAAGAAGAGCCGTACCGAACTGATGCAGAACCGTGAGTATCAGCTCGGCCTGACCCGTTGGGGCCCGGACTACGCTGACCCGATGACCTATCTGGACATGTGGACGACCGGCTCGACCTACAATTACGGCGAGTGGAGCAATGAGGAATATGACAAGCTGATCGCGGACGCCAACGGCGATCTTGCCAACCGGTACGAGGAGCGCTGGGAGGCGCTCAAGCAGGCCGAGGCGCTCGTGATGGAGCACGCTGTGATCCTTCCGGTCTACCAGAAGGGTACCGCCGCCATGGTGCGGCCCGGCATCACCGGTTTGGCCTTCTTCCCCGTCGGTGTGGGAACGATCTACAAAGACGTGGATGTGAACTTCTGATACAAGCATTCATACAGCAAATCCGTTAAAGGGCGGCCGCGCTACATCGGTTGCGCGGCCGCCCTTCGTAAAGGGGAAAAAGTATGTTTAAGTACGTCCTCAAACGGGTGCTGATCTCGGTGGTCACGGTCCTCATTATTCTCGCCGTTCTCTTTACCATGCTTCACAGCATGCCGGGCAGCCCCTTCAACGACGAGAAGATCACCGCGGTGCAGCGGGCAAATCTCGAGGCCAAATACGGCCTGGACAAGCCCCTTCCCGTTCAGTTTGTCAATTATCTCAAGGCCATGCTCTCCGGGGATTTCGGCGTTTCCTATGTCATCCAGAAAAATATGCCCATCGCCTCGCTGCTGCGCGCACGCATTATGGTTTCAATCCGCATCGGGGTGCAGGCGGTGGCGCTCGGCACGCTCATCGGGCTGCTGATGGGGATTGTGGCTGCGATGAAGCGCAACTCCTTCCTGGATACTTTCGCCACGGTGGTCTCCGTTATCGGCGTTGCCTTTCCCTCCTATGTGTTTGCCATGGCCATGAGTTATTTTATCGGCTTCCGCCTCGGCTGGCTGCCGCTGCTGTACAGCACGGCGGACGCCGCGCGCTCGACCGTGATGCCCACGATCTCGCTAAGCATGTTTTCCATGGCTACCGTCGCGCGCTTTGCCCGGACCGAAATGGTGGAGGTCATGGGCTCGGACTACATGCTGCTGGCCGACTCGAAGGGCATATCGTCGTTTCGGCTGCTCGGCGTACATGGTCTTCGCAATGCGCTGATCCCGATCGTCACGGTGCTCGCGCCCCTGACGGTCGAGCTGATGACGGGAAGCCTTGTGGTGGAGCAGATTTTTGCGATCCCCGGTATCGGCAGCCTGCTGGTGTCGGCGATCCAGTTCAATGACTATAACGTCGTGCTGGCGGTGGTGTTCGTTTACAGCATCATGTTCATCTCTGTGATGCTGATTGTGGATATCCTTTACGGTGTGATCGACCCGCGCATCCGTCTGGCAAAGGAGGATGCTTCAACATGATGACGGCAAAGGAGTATGCCTCTCTCGTAGAGAGAGAGGATTTCGTACCGGCACAGAACCGGGATCTCGGCATCGATAAGGTTTACAGTGCACAGAGCTTCTGGAAAGACGCGCTTGGCCGCTTCGTCAAAAACCGCGGCGCGGTGTTCGGGCTTGTAATGATCGTACTTATCGTGGTTATGGCCTTTGCCGGTCCCACGCTGAGCGGTTATGATTACCGCACGCAGGACATGTCCCAGCGCAACCTGCCGCCGCACATCGCGGGCTGGGAATCCGCTCCGGTTTTTTCCGGCGTCTATACCCAGTATGTCAACGGCGAGCCGATCCGCAGCAACGTCTATACCCAGAAGGGAATCGAGGATGTGACGCACATCTTCGGGACCGACGCCCTTGGCCGCGATCAGTTTGCGCGGACATGGACCGGTACGCGCGTTTCGCTGTATGTGGCGCTGGTGGCCATCCTTATCGACACCTTTGTCGGTATGAGCTTCGGGCTGGTCTCCGGCTATTATGGCGGAAAGCTTGACTTCTTCCTCCAGCGAATCGTTGAGATCCTCTCCACGATCCCCACGACAGTGATCGTGACGCTTCTGATCGTGGTGATGAAGCCGGGCCTGACCAGCATCACCGTGGCTCTGATGATCACTGAGTGGATCGGCATGAGCCGCGTGACTCGTGCCCAGACCCTGCGGCTGAAGGAACGGGAATTCGTCCTCGCTTCCCGCACCCTGGGTGAAAACACCTTTTCGATCATTTTCCGGGAAATCCTGCCGAACATCTTCGGCCAGATTATCGTCATGTGCATGATGACGATCCCGAACGCCATCTTCACCGAGGCCTTTCTGGCATTCATCGGCCTGGGCATCCCCGCTCCTCTGGCAAGCCTCGGCTCGCTGATCAGCGACGGCTTCAAGTCCATGACCATGTATCCCTTCCTGGTGCTCTTCCCGGTCACGGTGCTGGCACTGCTGATGCTGAGCTTCAACCTGATGGCCGACGGCCTGCGCGACGCCTTTGACCCCAAGATGAAGGAGATGTGAGCATGGAAAAGACATTGACGATCCGGGATCTCCGTATCTCCTTCCAGGCAAGCGGCGGTACGGTGCGCGCCGTGCGCGGTGTGGATCTGGACCTTTATCAGGGGGAAACGCTCGCCATCGTGGGCGAGTCCGGCTCCGGCAAAAGCGTGACCGTCAAGGCGATCATGGGAATTGTCAGTTCCAACCAGATTGTTGAAGGCGGGACAATCCTTTATCGTTGCCGGGAGAAGGATGAATGGACGGAGCGGGATCTTCTGCGTCTGTCCCGCCGCGAGATGCGCCGGCATATCAACGGCACGCATATTGCCATGGTCTTTCAGGACCCGATGACCTCGCTCGACCCTACGATGACGATCGGCATGCAGCTGATGGAGGGGATGATCCAGCATCTGCACCTGTCCAGAGCGCTGGCCCGCCGCCGGGCGATCGAGCTGCTGGAGCTCGTCGGCATCCCGGAGGCAGAAAAGCGGATGCGGAACTATCCCCACCAGCTCTCCGGAGGCATGCGTCAGCGCGTGGTCATCGCCATTGCCCTCTCCTGCAGCCCGGACATTCTGATCTGCGACGAGCCGACGACGGCACTGGACGTTACGATCCAGGCCAAGATCCTGGAACTGATCCAGGAGATCCAGCGGAAAACCGGCATTTCGGTAATCTATATCACACATGATCTCGGCGTCGTGGCGAAGGTGGCGGACTATGTGGCCGTCATGTATGCCGGGCGCATTGCGGAAAAAGGCACGGTGGAGGACATCTTCTACGACCCGCGCCATCCCTATACCTGGGGTCTGCTCAGCAGCATGCCGGACATCTCCGATGAAAGCAGCGAGAGGCTTTACACGATCCCCGGCTCGCCGCCGAGCATGGTTGACCTGCCTGCGGGCGATCCTTTCGCCCCGCGCAACGCCTATGCGCTGGAAGCGGATTTTAAGGCGGAGCCGCCGATGTTTCAAATCAGCCAGACGCATTTTGCGGCAAGCTGGCTGCTGGACGAGCGCGCGCCCAAGGTGGCGATGCCCGACTCGCTGCGCCGTCGCATCGAAAGCATGAGGGGAGGGGAAAGAACAGATGGCTGAACACCTTCTGGAAGTGGAGGGCCTGAAGCAGTACTTCCGCGTCAGCAAGAAATTCACGGTCAAGGCGGTGGACGGCGTCTCGTTCTATATCGACGAAGGGGAAACCTATGGCCTTGTGGGCGAGTCCGGTTCCGGTAAGTCGACGATCGGCCGCTCAATCATTCGTCTCTACACGCCGACCGCGGGCCGCGTTCTCTTCGAGGGCGTGGAAATCTCCGGCCATCTTGGCGCGGCGGAGACGCGGCACCTGCGCACGCGCATGCAGATGATTTTTCAGGACCCCATGGCCTGTCTCAATCCGCGCAAAAAGGTGGGAGATATTATCGCTCAAGGCCTTGATGTGCATCACCTCTATGTCAATGCTGACGAGCGGCAGGAAAAAGTCTACCGCATTATGGAGCGCATTGGACTGGACCGGGAGCACGCCAATCGCTATCCCCACCAGTTCTCCGGCGGCCAGCGCCAACGCATCGGCATCGCCCGCGCGCTGATCATGGAGCCCAAGCTCGTCATCGCAGATGAGCCGATCTCCGCACTGGACGTCTCGATCCAGGCGCAGGTGGTCAACCTGATGAAGGACCTGCAAAAGGAGCTCGGCGCGGCCTATCTGTTCATTGCGCACGATCTGTCCATGGTCAAGTACATCTCTGACCGCATCGGCGTGCTGCATCTGGGGCATCTGGTGGAGACCGGGACGACGAAGGACATCTTCGATCGTCCGCTGCATCCCTATACGAAGAGCTTGCTCTCTGCTGTTCCGCACCCGGACCCGCGGGTGGAGAAGCAGCGCACGGCGATCGCCTATGATTACAAAAGCTCCGGCATCGACTATACCAAGGGCAGCTATCACGCCGTCAGCGAGACACACAGCGTCCTCGCAACGGACGAGGAATTTGCCCGCTGGTCGGCACGCTGAGGGCAAAACTGGATAGAAAAGAAGGCTGACGGTGCTCCGTCAGCCTTCTTTTGATTGTGAGGCTCAATAATCGAACTGCCTGTAGTAACGTCGGATCGAGAG
>CAMZIX010000064.1 GCA_947307375.1 uncultured Clostridia bacterium
GCCTCGGTGGCGTTGGAGGCCACGGGACGGGTCTCGCCGTAGCCGGCGGCGCAGAAGAACTTGGAATACTTCGAGAGCTTGCCGCTCTTGAGCAGATAATCCAGCACGGAGTTGGCGCGGTCGGTGGACAGGATCCGGTTGGACTCGTCCGTGCCCGTGCTGTCCGTGTGACCGGAGATGACGATGCTGTCCACGTATTTGGCGTTTTCATCGTCGGACAGGAACTTGTAAAACACCGTGACGAGCTGGTCCAGCGCCGGCTGCGCCTCCTCCTTGATCTCGGAGGAGCCGACGTCGAAGAGAATGCTCTCGTTGAGGATGATGTTGCCGTTGTCCGCGATGCTGACCTTGCTGGAGTCGCCGGTGGCCTTGATGAAGCCGTCGCGGATCTGCTCGAGGATGGACAGGCGCAGCACGGCGATGGTCTGCATCTGGCTGCGCATGGCGAGCAGCTCCTCGCTGGCGGCCTTCATATATTCCTCCTGCCGCCCGATCAGCGCGGCCTGGTCGGCCAGGAGCTTGTCCTGCGCGGCCAGATCCTTTTTCTGCTGGTCGAGCTCGCTCTGCTGCTGCGTGAGGGTCAGCTTCGCCTCGTCCAGGTCGATCGTGATCTTGTCCAGGTTGGCCTCGGCCTCCTCCACCTCTTTGAGCGTGAGGGCCAGGGTCTTTTCCAGATCCGCCAGCGCGCGCTCCGTGTCGTCCAGCGAGGTCTGCGTTTCGCTGAGCTTGACGCGGGTGCTGTCCAGCAGCTCCTGCGTGTTCTGCAGGTCGTTGCCGGTGACAAGGTTCTGGATATAGCTGAGCAGCATCAGGAAAAACAGGATCAGCGCCACGGCGGACATCATGTCGGCGTAGGAGGGCCAGAAGCCCTGCTCCCCCTGGGAGGATGCGACCATCCCGGCGGAGCCGCCGGTGAAGCGCCGCCTCATTGCGCGGCTCCTTCCTTGCCCGCGCCCATGCGGCGGTTGATCTCGCGCATCGCGGAGGCCAGGTCGCGCACGGCCAGATCCATGCGCTCCACGCTGCCGCGCAGGTTGTAATCGACCTCGGAGAAGTCGTGGACGCCGTTGTTGAACTTGTCCACGGTCCGGTCGAAGACCTCCAGCGCGGTCTTGTTGCTGCCGGCCGCCTTCACGAGCGCGGCGGAGGCGTTTTTGGTGCTGTCGACATAGGCCAGCGCCGCGGCGCCGAGCGCCTGCCGGATCTCCGTCACGGAGCTGTTGAGCGCGTGGATCATGTTGTTGATGAGGTCCGCGTCGTCACGGGCGGCCTCGGTGGCGAGCGTCGGCGCGATCTCGGTGTCCAGCCAGAGCTCCAGCCGGGTCTCCAGGCGTTCGCGCTCGGCCTGGGGATGGAAGATCGTGCGCAGGACCGTCAGCAGGATCGAGCAGCCGGCGCCGACGAGCGAGGTGTAGAAGGCCACGCCCATGCCGCCCAGCGCGCTCATCAGGCCGCCGCCGACGCTGTCCAGCACGCTCAGCCACTCCTCGGTGTTGGAGTAGGAGATCAGCTCCGTCAGCGAAGAGACGGACATGCTCAGACCCAGGAAGGTGCCGAAGAGGCCGAGGGTCACGAAGAGAGAGACGGCGTTGTTCAAAAAGCGCTCGCACAGCAGCAGGCCGCCGAGCCGCTTGCCGATCACGTCGCTGATGATGGCCGGGGTGTTCACGTCGCGCCCGTACTTCTGATAGGCGGCGGAAAACTCGCCCAGCAGCGCTTTATGGAAGCCGCGCCTGCCCTCGCCGTCCCCGTCGCTGGAGGCGGCCAGCGCGCGGTAGCGGGCGCTGGTGTAGAACAGGATCAGCAGCGCCAGAACGAACAGCAGGCCGATGATGACGATCACGACGAAGCCGCCGACGGGCAGATTGCGAAGCAGATTCATAGCAAATCCCTCCTCAGACAAACTATCTGGGAGGGATTATAGCACGGATATGACAAGTAATTGTAAATAAACTGAAAAACCGACGCTCAATCCGCCTCGGAGAAGCGATAGAGGGCATAGCGGCGGAAGCGCTCGCCGGCGCGCAGCAGCGCGCTGGGGAAGTCCGGGTGGTTCGGCGCGTCCGGGAAGGCCTCGGGCTCGACGGCGAAGCCGCCGCTCTCGCCGAAGGGCTCGCCCAGGAAGGTGCCGGTGTAGAACTGCAGGGCGGGGAAGTCGGTGTCCACGGTCAGGCGGACGCCGCCGTCGACGGCCTCGCAGGCGCGGCCGCCCTGCAGCACAAAGGCGTGGTCGTAGCTCTGCCCGACGACGCGGAGCGAGGAGAAGTCGAAGACGCCCTCGGCGGGCAGGATGCGCCCGGTGGGGATCAGCGCCCGGTCGACCTCCAGCACGCCGGAGGCGGGGATGCGCATGCGCATGCCAAGCACGCTGCCTTCTCCGCGGAGGTTGAAGTAGATGTGCGAGGTCGGCGCGAAGACCGTGTCGGAATCCGTCTCGCCCTCAAAGTCGATGCGCAGCGCGGCGCCTTCGACGGTATAGCGCACGGAGGCGGTCACGCGGCCGGGGAAGCCCTTGTCGCCGTCGGGGGAGAGGAGCGTGAAGAGGACGCTCTCGCCCTCGATGCGGCCCTGCCAGACGCGGCGGTCCCAGGAATCCGCGCCGCCGTGCAGGGTGTTGCCGTTTTCGTTTTTGTCCAGCTCCACGCGCCGGCCGTTCAGCGCGAAGCTGCCGCCGCCGATGCGGTTGGCAAAGCGGCCGACGATCGCGCCGAGATAGGCGTCGTGCCGCAGATAGTCCTCGGCGGCTTCATAGCCGAGGCCGATCTTCCGGCCGCGAAACTCGATCCCGGTCACGGTGGCGCCCAGCTCCATCACGCTCACGCGCAGCTCCTCCGATTCCAGGATGAATTGCCTGTATGCACCAAAATTCGTCGTTTTAACCATTTAAAGTGACCTCCCGACGGTTTTTCAGATATTTTTTTGAAGTTTCTCACAAATATACTTGAGATTTACGTGACTCTATTGTATAATCAAATGTGCGCGTAGTCAATGACTGCACGGGAAAATACATAACGAAAAAAGGAGTCTCTTATGCTGAACAACGAGTATCTCAAGCGCGTCTATGAGGACGTCGAACGTCGTGACGGCCATGAGCCGGAGTTTCTGCAGGCAGTACGGGAGGTCTTCGAGTCCCTGGAGCTGGTAGTCGACAAGCACCCCGAGTGGGAAAAGGCCAGCCTGCTCGAGCGTTTCGTCGAGCCTGAGCGTGTGGTCGAGTTCCGCGTTCCCTGGGTCGATGATAACGGTGTCGTCCGCGTCAACCGCGGCTACCGCGTCCAGTTTAATTCCGCGATCGGCCCCTACAAGGGCGGTCTTCGCTTCCACCCCAGCGTGAACCTCTCCGTCATCAAGTTCCTGGGCTTCGAGCAGATCCTGAAGAACTCCCTGACCACGCTCCCCATGGGCGGCGGCAAGGGCGGCTCCGACTTTGACCCGAAGGGCAAGTCCGACGCGGAGGTCATGCGTTTCTGCCAGAGCTTCATGACCGAGCTGTACCGTCACATCGGCCAGTTCACCGATACGCCCGCCGGCGACATCGGCGTCGGCGCCCGTGAGATCGGCTTCCTCTTCGGCCAGTACAAGCGCATCGTCGACCGCTTCGACGGCGGCGTGCTGACCGGCAAGGGCCTGACCTACGGCGGCTCCCTGGCCCGCACCCAGGCCACCGGCTACGGCCTGTGCTACTTCTCCGCCGAGGCGCTCAAGCACCTGGCCAACACCAGCTATGAGGGCAAGACCGTCGTGGTCTCCGGCTCCGGCAACGTGGCCCAGTACTGCGCCCAGAAGGTGACCCAGTTCGGCGGCAAGGTCGTCGCCATGTCCGACTCCCAGGGCTACATCTACGATCCCAACGGCATCAATCTGCCGAAGCTGTTCGACATCAAGCAGAAGAGACGCGCCCGCATCAGCGTCTATGCCGACGAGGTGCCCGGTTCCGAGTACCATGCCGGCTGCCGCGACATCTGGACCGTCAAGTGCGACATCGCGCATCCCTGCGCCTCTCAGAACGAGATGGACGAGAAGGGCGCGCAGGCGCTGGTCGACAACGGCTGCATGGCCGTTTTCGAAGGCGCCAACATGCCGCTGACTCCCGAGGCCATTGAGGTCGTGAAGTCCAACGGCCTGCTCTACAGCCCCGGCAAGGCGTCCAACGCCGGCGGCGTGGCCACCTCCGGCCTGGAGATGAGCCAGAACTCCATCCGCATGAGCTGGAGCTTCGAAGAGGTCGACGAGAAGCTGCAGGGCATCATGAAGAACATCTACAAGGCCTGCTACGACGCCTCCGTCGAGTGCGGCAAGCCCGGTGATCTGATGCTCGGCGCGAACGTGGCCGGCTTCCTGAAGGTCGCCGAGGCCATGATGGCCCAGGGCGTGGTGTGATCCACACAAAGCAAATACAGAAAAAGGATCCGGAGCCTGAGCTCCGGATCCTTTTTTATGTACCAGGCAGGAAGCGCTTACTTCCTCCGCTTGCTGCGCTTGGAGGCCTCGGCAATCACCAGGATCAGCATCAGGCCGAGCGAAGCGCCGAAAACGTAGCGCATCGGGATCTTGTTGATGATCCGCGTGCCGCTCACGGTGATCTGCTTGGTCTCGCGATAGCCGCAGACCTTGCAGACGCCCTCCTGGGTGGCGACGTTGTTATCCATCGAGGTGGTCTTCCAGCGCATGTCGTGCGTACCCTCTTCCGCGCGCGCGCCGCAGGAGCATTCGTGCCAGTGGCTGGTCTCGTCCGCGGTCCAGGCCTCGGCGAACTGATGCTCATGGTCGGCGGGGGGAGCGGCCGTTTCCGCCGGATCCGCAGCCGGCTGTTCGGTCGGCGCGGGCGTTTCGGCCGGCTGTTCCGTTTCGATGGGCTTCTCCGTCTCGGCCGGCTCCTCGGTGGGCGCCGGGGTCTCCTCGGGCGCGGGCGTTTCGGCCGGCGTCTTGCGGTCCGGATCCGGCTCGACCTTGACCGTGACGGGGTTGCTGCGCGTGACGGTGCCTTCCGCGCCGGAGAATACCGCGCGGACCTTCCAGTTGTTCATCTCCATCGGGATGTTGTAGATGATGATCTTTTCCTTGCCGTCGTTCTCACAGCGGCTTTCCCGGAAAGTCTTGGTCATGTCCGCGCAGTCGAACACCGTCTCGCCGTCGGGGCTGATGAATTCCCAGGTCAGGCTTTTGGCGTAGACCGCCGTGGAGACATAAGAGACAAACGTGCCCTCTTTGACCGTCTCCTCGCCGGGATGCTTGATGATCCGCGGCGGATAGACCAGCGCCTCATACTGCCGGACGAGCGTGACGGTTTTGCCGTCGGCGGACACGCTGCAGCTCGTGGCGGAATTGTTGAGATAGGCGTTCATGTCCGCGGCAAAGATATAACCGTCGTCGGCTCTGGCGACGATCACCATCCGGTAGGTCGTGTAGTCAAAGGCGCTGTTGCCCGGGATCGCGTTGTCGAGCTGATCGTACCAGGTCAGGCTGACGAGGGACGCGTTCTTGGAGCTGACGGCGGCCTTGGGTTCGCTGGCGGCCATCATGACGACGGGCGTCCGGTCGAGCTGGACGGTGATCTTGTTCAGCACCTTGGGCTCCGGGGTCGGAGCGGGCGTCGGCGTGGGCGCGGGCGTTTCCGCGGGCGTTTCGGTCTCCGCAGGCTTCTCGGTCTCCGTCGGCGTGTCGCCGGTGGCCAGCGCGGCCGGAGCAAAGGCAAACAGGGAAGCCAGCATCACCAGCAGCAGAAGGACCGATAAGATTCGTTTCATGGGTCAACCCCCTATCTATTGGACATAAGAGAACATAATACTCCACTATTCTTCCTTATTATATCCGCTGCGTTTTCGGCGGTCAAGATGAATGTTCAAATAATTGTAGAAAAACGGATAAAAAAAGATTCTGTTTGCCAAACGCGGGGAACTGTACTACAATAGAAAAACAAACGAAACGCAAGAGGACAGCTATGGTTTTGTATCAGGCGGGACAATGTGATATCGCCGTGATCGGCGCGGGGCACGCGGGCATCGAGGCCGCGCTGGCCGCCGCGCGCCTCGGCATGGACACGGTCTGCTTCACCGTCAATCTCGACAGCGTGGGCAACATGCCCTGCAACCCGGCCATCGGCGGCACCGGCAAGGGCCACCTGGTGCGCGAGCTCGACGCGCTCGGCGGCGAGATGGCGAAGGCCGCGGACAAGGCCTGCATCCAGTACCGGATGCTCAACCGCGGCAAGGGCCCGGCGGTGCACTCGCTGCGCGCCCAGGCGGATCGCCGCCGCTACCAGGAGCTTATGAAGCTGACGCTGGAGCGGCAGGAGAACCTGCGCGTCAAGCAGGCGGAGGTCGTCGATATCGGCGTGGAGGAGGGGCGCGTCCGCTCCGTCACCACGCGAAACGGCGCCGTCTGGCGCTGCGGCGCGGTGATCCTCGCCTCCGGCACCTATCTGGACAGCCGCACGATCGTCGGCGAGAGCCTGAAATCCGAGGGACCGGACGGCCTCGCGGCGGCGGTCCCGCTGGCGGAGCGCCTGCGGGCGCTCGGCCTGCCGATGCGCCGCTTCAAGACCGGCACGCCGCCGCGCGTCAACGCCCGGACTGTGGACTTTGACAAGATGGAGCGCCAGGAGGGCGACGCGGAGACCGAGCCCTTCTCCTTCTGCACGGAGGAAAAGCCGATCAACCGCGCGGTCTGCTATCTGACCTACACCAACGAGCGCACGCACGAGATCATCCGCGCCAACCTCGGCCGCAGCCCGATCTACGCGGGCGTGATCGAGGGCGTGGGGCCGCGCTACTGCCCGAGCATCGAGACCAAGGTGATGACCTTCGCCGACAAGCCGCGGCACCAGCTCTTCATCGAGCCGATGGGCCTGAACACCGAGGAACTCTACATCCAGGGCTTCTCCTCGTCCCTGCCCGAGGAGGTGCAGCTGCAGATGCTGCACACGATCCCGGGCCTGGAGCATGCGGAGATGACCCGTCCGGCCTACGCGATCGAATACGACTGCATCGACCCGACGGCGCTGCGCGCGACGCTGGAGTGCAAGGCGATCGCCGGGCTCTACGGCGCCGGGCAGTTCAACGGCTCCTCCGGCTATGAGGAGGCGGCCGTGCAGGGCTTCGTGGCCGGCGTCAACGCCGCGCGGAAGCTGCGCGGCGAGGAGCCCTTCGTCCTGCGCCGCAGCGACGGCTATATCGGCACGCTGATCGACGACCTGGTGACCAAGGGCACCAACGAGCCCTACCGCATGATGACCTCGCGCAGCGAATACCGTCTGCTCCACCGGCAGGACAACGCCGACGAGCGCCTGAGCGCCATCGGCCTGCGCATCGGGCTGGTCAGCCCGGAGCGCCATCGGGCGGTGCTGGACAAATACGAGGCGGTGCGCCGCGAGATCGCCCGCCTGGAGAGCACGCACCTGGCGCCCACGGAGGCGCTGGACGCGCTGCTGGCCGAG
>CAMZIX010000065.1 GCA_947307375.1 uncultured Clostridia bacterium
TGCACGTTCGGGTCGGTGCGGTCGGCGGCGTAGCGCACGGAGGACAGCGTCGCGTTGCGGATCGGCAGCAGCTCGGGCACGAGGCGCGGGGTGCGCGCGAACCAGAAGTTCTTGCTGTCGCGGTAGCCGTGGCAGACCAGCACGTTCGGCCAGAGGCGGCCCTTGACGCCGTTGATGATGTTGTCGTAGTACTGGGGCTTCATCAGCATCTTGTCGATGCGCAGGATGAAGTGCGCGCCGTACTGGGTGGTGATGCCGTTGAAGTTTTTGTAGGGGGGCGGATAGCAGCCGTCCTCAAGCTGGCGGCCGATGTCCTCATAGGCGTTCTCCAGGTCGCTCATCCAGGTGCATTCCATCACCTGATAGGCCTCGCTCACGACCTTCGGGCGCGGGGTGGAGGGATCCGCCTGGATGCACAGGCCGTCCTCCAGGTGGAAGCCGAAGTCCTTCATCTTCTCGGCCGGGGTGTCGCCGGGCCAGCCCTGGGCGACGATCTTCTTGTGGTAGCCGCGGCCCTCGGGCATGAAGTTGATGGCCACGGTCTTGCGTCCGGCCAGCAGATGCTGCGCCGTGTTGGAGGAGTTGCGCGCCTCCAGCACCATGGCGTAGTAGCCCTTGCCCGCGATGTAATAGGGGAAGCACAGCGAGTAGGAGCCGACGGAGGTGCTGCCGTCCTCAGCCAGGGTGGAGATCATGACCGTGGGCATGGGGTAGTAGGAGCTGGTCTGGTAGAAGTTGTCCACGATGCGGAGATCTTTGAAGCTGCTCATGGGTTTTCCTCACTTTCTGTTATGTAAAAAATGAATTCCGGGATCATTCCGCTCTTTTCTTTGCGTAGAGCAGGAAGCACAGGGCCATGCAGACCTCGCCGAACATGCTGATGTAGAAGATCAGGTCGAAGTTGCCGGTGGCGGGGCCGAGCGCCGAGAAGGCGAACATCAGGAAGCCCGCCAGAAACAGCAGCGGCGTTTTCTGCCGGATCCAGACGACGACGCCCGCGAGGATCAGCGGCACCACCGCGCCGTAGCTCAGCACGCCGCTGACAGCCTTTGCCCAGCCGGGCGTGCCGTCGCCGGAGGCGTAGCGGGTCAGACCCGCGACCTCGCGCAGATCGAGCTCGGTGGCGAAGCCCTCGGCGATGCCGGCGGCGATCAGCAGACCGGTGAAGATCCAGACGACCGTCTTCCAGGTCTTGTTGAAGTTCAGCGCATAGGCGCAGATCGGGAACAGCAGCGGGATCAGCGCGCCGTGCGCCACATAGCGCATGCGGCTGAGCGCCGCGAGCGCCGGGCCGCCCGGCAGCACGGTGCCGAGCGAGAGGATCAGCGCGTCGTAAAACAGGCCGAAGGCGACCAGCGCGGTCAGCAGATACAGGGGCTCCTTTTTGCGCTTCCAGCCGCGCAGCGCCAGGATCACGAACAGGGCCTCCAGCGCCGTGATGATCCAGACGGCGATCGGACAGGAGGCGTGCAGAAATGCTTTCATCCGGGGCTCTCCTTTCGGTCGGACACTTGGATTTTTCTACCAAAAAGCATGCCGCTTCCGCTCTCTTTCGTCAAGGACGGAAGGCGCGATTCAGCCCCTGACGCCGTACATATACTGCAGGATCAGGCGCTTGGCCGTCTCCGCGCCGAAGAGCTTCGTCACCTGGTCGACGGCGGGGCCGCCCTCGGCGAAGAGCCGCTCGGCGAAGGCGCGCGTCTTCTCGCGCTTGGCGCCGGAGTCGCAGGCGGGCGCCGCCTCGAGCTGGCGCAGGAAGACCTCCGTATAGTCGCGCGCGGCGGCCTCCAGGCGCTCCGTCAGGCCCTTGCCCGCCTTGTGGTAGGAGCAGGGGTAGAGGATCGCGTCGTACCAGTGCGCGCCCTGGGCCGGTGGATCGGGCAGGTCCCCGTCGCGGCGGCGGATCGCGTCGAATTCGGCGAGCGCCGTCTCGGGCCAGGGCTCGAGCTGCGTGTCGTAGAGCTCGACGATCTGCGTCTCCTTCCCGAAGGCGCGCACCCAGTCCAGGTTCAGCAGCGGCACGTCCTTCGCGTCGGCGGCGAGCACCGCCGTCTCCATTTTCATCAGACCGAGAAAGGCGTTCATGCGCAGGATGCAGAAGTGTCCCAGCTCCGGGATCTCGTAGGATTCCGTGTCAAAAACCATGCCCTTTGCGGCAAGCCGGGCGTCCTCGCCCAGCTCCTCCCGCTTCAGCGTATAGCGCTGCGCCAGCAGCTCGCACACCATGTCGCCGAGACCCTGTTTTTTCACCATTTGATGCTCCTTTCCGCGCCCCTCCGGCACGTCGATTTTTCAATGATATTTTAGCAAATCCCGCCCGGGTTTGCAAGCCGGACTGCACGGCTGAAAACGAAAAAGCACGGATCAGAATGTTTCTGATCCGTGCTTTTTCTGCGCTCCGTCTTATTCCGCGAAGCTCATTTCCGCCGCGAGCAGCGGCTCGTTGTTCTCTCCGATCCGGACCGTGTCCCACTGCTCCTCGCTGCCGGCGAAGCGGACCTGCGCCAGACTGCCGCAGCCGGCGAAGGCGCCCTCGCCGATCCGCGTGACGCCGTCCGGGATCGACAGCGCGGCCAGCGCGGTGCAGCCCGAGAAGGCGTCGAAGCCGATGCTCTCCACGTTCGGAGGGAGGCTCACGCTCTCCAGCGCGGTGCAGCCCTGGAAGCAGCCGTAAACGATCTCCGTCATGCCGTAGGAGAGGTACAGATCCTTCAGCGCGGTGCAGCCCTCGCAGGCGTTCGGGCCCAGCACCTCCACGCTGTCCGGCAGCTTCAGCAGCGTCAGCGCGGTGCAGCCGGCGAAGGCACGCCCGCCGAATTCCCGCACGCCGCCGTAGACCGTGACGGCTTCCAGCGCGGTGCAGCCCTCGAAGGCGGCATAGCCGACCGAGTCGATCGTTCCGGTGAACAGGATCCCGGGCAGGGCGGTGCAGTCGGCGAAGGCGCGGCTCTCGATGCGCTCCAGCCCGGAGGGGAGCGCGGCGCTCTCCAGCGCGGTGCAGCCCTCAAAGGCGCTCTCGCCGATCACGGCGACGCTGCCGGGGATGTAGACGTTTTTCAGCGCGCTGCAGCCGAAGAAGGCGCGGCGGTCGATGGAGCCGGCGCCCCAGTTGAAGTTCAGCTCATGCAGCGCGGCGCAGCCCTCAAAGGCGCAGGCCGCCACCGCGTCCAGTCCGCTGCCGAGGAAGAGGCTCTCCAGCGCGGCGCAGCCGGAGAAGGCCGCCTCGCCCAGCTCCTGCACGCTGTTGGGGATGTAGACGCTGCGCAGCTTGACGCAGCCGCGGAAGGCCTCCGCGCCGATCCGCTCGAGCAGCAGGCCGAAGTCCAGCTCGCTCAGGCCGGTGCAGCCGCGGAAGGCGCCGTCGCCGATCTCCCGCAGGCTCAGGGGCAGCGTGACGCCGCTCAGTCCGACGCAGGCCTCAAAGGCCATCGGGTCGATGACCTCCACGCCCGCAGGCACGGTGAATTCACCCGTGAAGGCCGCCGGGCAGCGGATCAGCCGGGCTTTGTCCAGGCTGTAGAGCACGCCGTCCTCGGAGCTGAATTTCAGATTGCCCTCGGTGACGCTGATCTCCTGCAGCACGGGGCAGCGGTCAAAGGCGTTGCCGTTGATGATCGAGAGACTGGCGGGGATGTGCACCGCCCGCAGCTGGGGGCAGTTGGACAGGCCGCGGTCCTCGATCGTCGTGACGCCCTCCTCGAGCCACAGCTCGGTGAGCTGCCCGCAGTCGGCGAACATGCCGCTGCTGACGACCTTGAAATTGCCGGAGATGCGCACCTCGCTCAGCTCGCAGCCGGCGAAGACGCCCTCGGCGACCAGGATCACGCTGTCGGGGATCCGGTAGGCGCCGGTCTTGCCGCCGGGCAGGCAGAGGAGCCGGGTCAGGTCCTTGGTGAAGAACACGCCGTCCTGCGAGGCGTAGGAGGGGTTGTCGGGATCGACGAAGATCTCCAGCAGCTCGTCGCAGCGGTCGAAGGCCTTGTCGCCGACCTGCTCGACAAAGGGGGAGAGCGAGACGGCCCGCAGCCCGCAGCCGGCGAAGCACTGCTTGCCGATGCTGTGCACGCCGTCGGGGATCACGATCTCCGTGAGGCTTTCGCAGTTTTCAAAGGCGCTGGCCCCGATCTCGATCAGGCTCTCGGGCAGCATCACGTTCGTCAGCGCGGAAAAGCCCATGAAGGCGCGGCTGCCGACGACGGAAACGCCCTCCTCGACCACCAGCGTCGTGATCGCGTCGCGGAACTCGTGCCAGACCGGCCAGTTGGGCGTTTTGGTGGTGTCGCCCCAGTAGTCGGGGATCACGCCCTTGCCGGAGATGTGCAGGGTATGCTCGTCGGTCCGCGTCCAGGTCATGTAGATGCCGAAGCTCCCGCTCTGCGAGGCGTTTTCCTCCGCCGCCTCCTCCCGCGCCCATGGCACGACCTCCGGCCACGTGCAGCCGCTCAGCAGCGCCAGACACAGCAGCAGGGCAAGCGCCCGCAGACCTCGTTTCATATCCCAGTCCTCCCGGATTCGATCAGTTTCGTCATGCTCCCCAGTTTACCGCAGGCCGCTCCGCCCGTCAAGAGACGATCGCCCGCCCGCGCAAAAAAGAAGCATCCCCTGCCGTCGGCAGGGGATGCTTCTATGCTTATGCGTCAGTTGTCGCTGTCCTCGTCCTCGCCCATCTCGAACTCGAGCGCCTCGCCGCAGTGCGGGCAGTCGATCGAGCCCTGGGCCAGCATGTCCTCGTCGAGGGTGATCTCCTCGCCGCAGACGGGGCAGGTGACGTCGTACAGGATGCCGTCGAAGAGAGAATCCTCGTCGTCCTCTTCGTCGTCGACCTCGTCGTCCTCGTCGTCCTCATCCTCGTCTGGCGCGTCGCCGTCGAACTCGCCGCAGACGTCCTGCAGCAGGGTCACTTCGTCGGTCAGCTCGTCCAGCGCGTCGGCCATGTCCAGCTGGCCGGACTGCAAATCCTCGATCTCATGCGCGATATCGGACAGCAGGTCCTGCAGCGCGGCCCAGAGCTTTCCCTCTTTCGTCTCGGGCGTGATGCCGAGGCCTTCGGTCAATCCCTTCAGGTAGGCGGCTTTTTCCACGATCGTCATCAGAATTACTCCTTTCTT
The DNA here is from genome assembly GCA_947307375.1 of uncultured Clostridia bacterium. The sequence continues at coordinate 5,109 of CAMZIX010000065.1, forward strand.
CCGCGCTCCGCAGGAGACGCTGATTCATTGGTTGGATACGGTTGCTTACGCTCTGCTCAGATATTCGCCGGTGCGGGTGTCGACGCGGATGATCTCGCCGCGGTCGATGAACAGCGGGACCTTGATCTCGGCGCCGGTCTCGAGGGTGGCGGGCTTGGTGGCGTTGGTGGCGGTGTTGCCGGCAAAGCCCGGATCGGTCTCGGTGACCTCAAGCTCCACGAAGAAGGGAGGCTCCACGTTGAAGACCTTGCCCTTGTAGGAGTAGATGGTGCACTCCATGTTTTCCTTGACGAACTTGAAGTTGTCGCCCAGCACGGAGGCGTCCACGGGCTCCTGCTCGTAGGTCTCGGGGTTCATGAAATAGTAGAGGTTTCCGTCGTTGTAGAGATATTCCATCGTCACGCGCTCGACCGTCGCGTTCTCGAACTTGGCGGTGGGGTTGAAGGAAGTCTCGGTCACGGCGCCGGTGATGACGTTCTTCATCTTGGTGCGCACGAAGGCCGCGCCCTTGCCGGGCTTGACGTGCTGGAACTCGACGACCTGCATGACCTGGCCGTCCATCTCAAACGTAACGCCGTTTCTGAATTCGCCTGCAGTAATCATAGATGGGTCCTCCCGATGATAGATTTCGTTTGCGTCCTGTTAGCCTGTATATTTTACAGTATCCGCGCCGCTTTTGCAAGTATTTTTTCCCGTGGGGGAGGCGGGCGCCCGCCGCGTTTCCGCGTTGATCGGCACGAAGCCGTAGGTCGGGCAGGCGCGGATCTCCGCGCCGTAACGGGCGTAGTCGGCCCGGATGTGCCGCGCGCAGGCGAGACTGACCTCGCAGCGCCGCATCAGCGCGCGCTCTGTCAGCTCCGGCTCGTGCGCGAAGTACCAGCGCGGCGGGCAGAGCAGCAGTCCCGCGGCGAAGCGGGCCTCCTCCTCGCAGCGCTGATAGACCTCCGGCCTGTAGTCCTGCTCAAAGGCCGAGAAGCCCGGCTCGTCCAGGTGCCCCAGCAGCCAGTGCGCGGCCTCCTCGCAGAGCGTGAAGCGCTGCCGCCGCGGCGGCCGGGCGTCGTTGAAGCAGATGACTCCGCGCCCGCCGAGCCGCTGCAGCACGCCGTCCGGATTGCCCCAGAGAGCGCAGACCTCCGCCGCGCTCAGGCCGCTCTCGCGCACGATGGCCGACAGCGGGCGCAGCTCCAGCCCCAGCCCGCGGCAGAGCGCCTCGATGTTCAGCGGCAGCGAATATCCGTGCCCGCACTGAAAGTGCAGGATCTCCTCGATCGGCTCACGCATCGTCGTCCTCGAAGGCCTCGGGGAACATGAAGCGGGCGTAGCGCAGCAGGCTCTCCCGCTGTTCCGGCGTCATTTTCCGGCCGGCGCGCGCGATCAGGCGGATATCGGGGTCGTCGCCCTCGGCCGCCTGCGGGCGGTCGCGCCCCAGCAGATAGTCCAGGTCCACCTCGTAATGCGCGGCGATCGCCGTCAGCAGCTCATATTTCGGTTCGCGCTCGCCGCTTTCGTACATGCTCACCGCGCTGCGCGACAGCCCCAGGAGCTTTGCCAGCTCCGGCTGGGTCTCGCCGCGCGCCTTCCGCAGCTTGCGCAGCCGCGGTCCAAAGGATCCTTCTCCCATCGCAGTCGCCTCCTTGTCAAGCATAGAATATCACGTTTCGTGAAGAAATGCAAGAGGGAAAGCAAAATAAGTTGACAATTCGTGTCAGAAGAGCTATACTGTACGCAGAAGGCCACAGAACGTGGCGCACGAAGGAGGAAGCGGCATGGATAAGAAGAAGGTCGCCGGACGGCTGCTCCGGCTGCGCGGGGCGCGCTCGCAGGAGGAGGTCGCCGCCGCGCTGGGGATCCGCCAGTCCACGCTGGCCATGTACGAGCGCGGCTCGCGCATGCCCCGGGACGAGAACAAGCTGGCGCTGGCCCGCTACTACGGCTGCAGCGTCGAGGCTCTTTTTTTCGACGAGAACGACACGATTCGTGGCGAAACATGCTGATCTGCGACAACTGCGGCTATCCGATCGGCGAGGGCGAGCGCTGGTACGAGCTGCCGGACGGGCTGAAGATCTGCGCGGACAGCGACTGCCTGACTGACTGGGCGAGCCCTTATCTGCGGCGGCGGCCGATGGATCGAGACTGGGAGGAATCATAAGATGAAAAACACAAAAGCAAGAAGAAGCATGGGGCACGGCGCCGCTTCGCAGCGCCTGGAGCGTCTGGCGCGGACGGACGCGGGGGCTTTCCTGGCGCTGCTGGACGGGCTCGCGGACGAGCGGCTGCGCCTGCTCCTGCTGCTGCGCCACGGCTTCGGTCTGAGCTGGCCGGCGATC
>CAMZIX010000066.1 GCA_947307375.1 uncultured Clostridia bacterium
TGATGATCATCGGCCCGCGGGAGTCGCCCCGGCCGCGCAGCGCGCCGGCCAGCACATGGTTGATGCAGTTGCACAGCAGGAAGGCGCAGTTCGTGCGGATGAACAGCACGCCCCAGCGGATGACCTCGCTGTCCGGCGAGAAGAGCCGGACGGATTGGGGCGCGAAGGCGATCAGCAGCGCGATGATCGTGCCGGTGATGCCGCAGGTCAGCAGCAGCGAGGCGGCCGTGCCGCGGTCGGCCCGCCTGTCCTCCCCGGCGCCGACGTTCTGACTGACGAAGGTGGTGGCCGACATGGCCATGCTCTGCATCGGCAGCATGATGAACTGGTCCAGCTTGTTGTAGCTGGCCCAGCCGGCCATCACGTCCGAGCCGAAGACGTTGATGTAGCCCTGCACGAAGATGTTGGAGAAGGCGGTGATGACCGACTGGATGCCCGCCGGCAGACCGACGGCGAAGATGCGCCGCAGGATCGGCCAGTCCAGCCGCAGCTCGCGCCAGCTCAGGCGGTAGATGTCCCTCGTGCGGGTCAGCAGGATCAGGATCGCCGCGGCGGAGATCGCCTGTGAGATGATCGTGGCGATCGCGGCGCCGGCGATGCCGGTCTTGAGCACGACGACGAAGAACAGGTCCAGCGCGATGTTCAGCAGGCTCGTGAAGATCAGGAAATAGAGCGGGCGGGTCGAATCGCCCACGGCGCGCAGCACGCCGCTGCCCATGTTGTAGATCAGCAGGCCGGAGATGCCGCTGATATAGATGCGCAAATAGAGCGCCGCGTCCGCGAACACGTCGTCCGGCGTGCTCATCAGCCGCAGCAGCGATTCGACCGCCAGCACGCCCGCTACGGAGAACAGGAAACTCAGCAGGAAGGTGGCCGCCATGGTCGTTTCGATCGCGCGGTGGAGCTTTTCCATATCGCGCGCGCCGAAATACTGCCCGATCATCACGCTCGCGCCGACCGAGAAGCCGTTGAAGAAAAAGACCATCATGTTGGTGATCATCGTCGTCGAGCCGATGGCCGCGAGCGCCTGCTTGCTGACGAAGTTGCCGACGATCACCGAATCCACGGTGTTGTAGAGCATCTGGAAGACGTTGCCCAGCATCAGCGGCAGCGCGAAGAGGACCAGCTGCCGCCAGATGGGCCCGCTGGTCATGTCGCGCGCTGTGGACTTGTAAGGCCGAAGCTCCGCCATGCCGCATCCTCCGGGATTTCATTCCCACAAAAAAGTCTAAAGCAAAAGCCCCGTTCTGTCAAGACGGGGATAGGCAAAGGGCCTGCGCGGAAACGCAGGCCCTTTGGCATGCTCCGGCGCTTACAGCGCCAGGACGATCACCTTCGCGGCGATGACCACGAAGACCAGCGCGACGGGGTAGGTCGCGGCGTAGGCCGCGGCGACCTCGTCGGTGCCGGCCGTGGCGATCAGCGAGCCCAGCGCGGGCGTGCTGGTCATGCCGCCGGTGATGGAGCCGAGGTTGTTGAAGATGTCCAGCTTGAACACATAGCGGCCGATGAAATAGCCGCCGATCATCGGGATCAGCGTGATCAGCGCGCCGTAGAGGAAGTAGGCGAGCCGGATATTGGCGACGAAGTTCACGCCGCCGGGCACGCCCGCGCCGATCAGGAAGAGCACGAGGCCCAGTTCACGGAAGAAGTTGAGCGTCGCTTTCTCGATGCGCATATCGATCCGGCCGAGATGGCCGAAATGACCGACCAGCAGGCCGGCGATCAGGCAGCCGCCGGAGTTGCCGAAGGAAAAATTGATGCCGGGGATCTTGATCGCACCGATAACGCAGCCCAGCGCCACAGCCAGGAAGAAGGGCAGGAAGCCGAAGGGGTCCACCTTGTCGAGACGGCGCTTGATCAGGCCGGCAGGGATCTGGTTGGCGGCGACGAAGCGCTCGCGCTCCTCGGCGATATTGATCTTCAGGATGCGCGGCATCAGCTGCACGAAGAACACCACGCCCAGCACGCCGAAGAGATAGGCGATGCCGTAGCCGGCGGTGACGAGGTCCGCACCCTCGCCCGCGACCTCCTTGGCCGCCGAAAGACCGGGGGTGCTGGTCAGCGCGCCGGTCATCAGACCGACCGCCATCGAAGCGGAAAGGTTTTTGTCCAGGCAGATGAAGGCCACTGTCACAAGCGCGCCGACGCCGATGGTGATCGCGCCCATATAGACATAGGACATGGTGGCGCGGTTGAAGGAACGGAAGAACTTGGGCCCGGCGATGAAGCCGACCGAGGTGACGAACATGGCCGTGCCGAGTGAGGAGACAAAGCTGAAGTTCTTTTTCAGCGCGTCGCTGAACAGGACGATCTCCTGGCTGCCGATCTGGAAGCTGGGGACGAAGTTGGCGAGGATGCCGTAGAGCAGGGCGGTCAGCAGCACGCCTGCGGTGCCGAGGGAGATCCCCTTCACACTGACGGCGCCGATGAAATAGCCCACGGTACCGATGAGGAACACAATAAAGACCAGCGAAAAAATGCTGCCGGTCAGGCTGCCCAGATAATCCATAGTTGATAACTCCCTTACAGAAAAATGCGCAGAGCTATTTGCTCCGCCGGCCGAACAGTTTTACCGGCTCATAGAAATTGCCGAGCCGGTGCAGCAGGCTCATCGCGTCGTATTCGCTGCGGTAATCGGCGCGCAGGAAGACTTCGACGGCCCGGAGCTCGGGCTCCCGCTCGCGCAGCGACTGCATCAGCCGGCTTTCGGCCTGGCGCATCGTGGCCTTGGCCGAGTAGATATACAGGGCGCGGAGCTCGGCTGCGCCGGCCTCCGGCCGGATGACTGCCCGCAGGTGATTGGAGTGCAGCACGCTCTGCATGCCGCGCAGCAGTGTCTGCGCCTGCGCCTCGTCGGTCAGGACCTTGAAATAGACGATCTCGTCGAGCTCGTAATTCTCACCGTCCAGATAGCTGCGGTAGGGCGAGCGGCGCATGCGCTGATAGAGCATGTCCTCCTGCTCGCTCATCGGCCCCCGGTGGAACACGCAGGTCTTGTTGCTGCGGACGGTATAAAGGAAATAGCTGACGCCCAGATGATCCAGATGCTCGCGCATCCGCAGCGCCGGGCGCTCGCCGAGGGTCTGGACGGAGAGATACCGGTTCTCTTTGACGTCATAGATCGCGGCGCCGTCCATCACGATCAGGGGCATGTTCAGCATGGCGTCGCTCATCTGCAGGGCGAAGAAGGCCGGCGCGTGTTCCGACATGAGGCAGATCCTCGCACCGTCCTGATACAGGTAGTTCAGCCTGAACTGCGCCGCGGAGGAGATCTGCGAAAAGCGGTCCGGCGCGAGATCCTTCATGCGCACGAAAAACACGCTGTCACGGTTTTTGCTGCGCGGCAGGCGGAACACGTTGACTGCAATGGCAGCGGCCGTGCCCACCAGGATGCCGAGCATCCGGTCGGCGGCCTGGCGCAGCGGGTCGCTGATGTCCGGGAAGCTGATGACGACGCAGATGAAAACGATCGCGGCGAGGCTCGCCGTGTCGGGCTTGCGGACGACAACGGCGGTGTAGAGCGTCGCCATCACACCCAGCGCCATCACGGCGTAGAGGATCAGCATGTTTTTCGCCAGCGCCGGGAAGACCAGCACCAGCAGCAGGAACAGCAGGCCCCAGGCGGCGCCGTTGAGCGAGCCCGCGAAGCGGTTGAGCGCGTAATCGCGGGTGTCGCGCACATAGGGCTGCATGCAGACGATGGCGGTAATGGCGGCCTCGGTAGGCATGTCCTGCCCGCGGTAGCCGCGCAGATAGTAAAACAGCAGGCACAGAAACACCGCCACAGTGGTTTTGACGATGCGCTGCCCGATCAGCGGCAGCGTCCAGTGCGGCTTCTGCTCAGGCGAAAGATGCTTATGCTTCATAGGAAGATTCCTTTTCCTTCGGGATAGCGAGCACAGGCAGAACAGGAGAAAGACTGTTCTGCCTGTGGAACGGCGGCGGGCTTCAGCGGATCCTGCGCCCCTCCAGATAGTAGCGCTTCTCGCGGCTGTGGCCCATCGAGAAGGTCTTGCGCGGCAGGGCGCCGTCGCTGATGACGCCGCGGAAGAGCTGGCTCTTCTCCATCGCGGGCAGCAGGAAGCCGAGGGCGTCCGCCGGCTCGGAGAGGGAAATCAGCGCGTCGTCGTCATGGATGTAGTCGATCTCGCCGGCGTTCTCCTTCAGATACGCGTCGAGGAAGCTCTGCAGCACGCCGACGGCCAGCTCGCTCTTCGCGCGGTCGAGGCTCAGCTCGCCGCTCTCGCCGCCGCTGTACCAGCGCACCGGATAGCCGCCGGGCGCGCAGCAGCTCTCCTTGAGCGCCGCGAGCAGCTTCTTCGGCTCGGTATGGAAGATGACGCGGTGGATCGGCTCGAAGACCTGCGCCTCGTCGTGAATGTTCTCCAGCTCGACCAGGGCCCAGCGCGCGGGGTGGGCGCTGAGATCCTCGCCGGGATGCTTCTGCTTGAGCTCCTCATAGCAGCTCTTCGCGGTGGCGAGGGAGTGGTTGCCGTCGCCGACGGCGAAGACCATCGGCACGCCCTTCAGCCCCTCGTACTTGGCGCCGACGGTCTCGCAGTAGGCGCCCAGCGCCTCGTCGAAGGCCTTCGCGTCCTCGCCGGCGACCAGCCAGCCGCGGATGCGGCCGCCGTCCTCCATCAGCTCAAAGTCATAGAGCTTCGGCAGGCGGTCCTTCTTTTCGGCCACGGCTTCGATCAGGCGCTTTTCGTGGTCGTCGACGAGCAGCAGCACGTGCGGCAGCTCGATCGGCGCGTCGCGGCGCACGCGCTGGCGCGGCGGGATGCGCTCGGGCACGGTCTTTTCGGTGGCGCGGATGGCGGAGACGGAGCCGGGACGGTAGTCGTAGGCGTCGAGATCCAGCCTGCCCACCAGGCCCTTGCGGACGCTGCCGTTTTCAAGCGTGCGCTCCACGTAGACGTAGCTGTCCGGGTAGACGGCGAAGACGCCCTCGCGCAGGTACTCGTCCATCGTGCGGTTGATCTGCGCGACCTCCTCGGCCTCGCGGGGGGAGCCGAGCTCCGCCTCGGGCAGGATCAGGTTGATGGTGGAGGGCGCGTCGCCCGCGGTCTGACGCACGCGGTCCCAGTAGGCCTTGTCGGAGGTGAACTGGTCGCAGGCGATGACCGCCCATTTCGTCATGTCGGCGTCCCGCGGCAGCAGGATGTCGGCGCTTCGGAAGATGTTTTCCTTCATGGCCTTCTCCGCTCTTACTTGTCGAAGTCCTTGATGATCTCAACGATCTCCTGACCGATGCGGGCCTGGGCCTCGCCTGTCTGGGCGCCGATGTGCGGCGTGCAGGAGACGTGCGGATGGCCGTAGAGCGCGGCGTTGGTCGAAGGCTCGGTGGCCCAGACGTCGAGGCCGGCGGCGCGGACCTTGCCGGTGTCGAGCGCCTCGAGCAGGGCGGCCTCGTCGAGGTTGGCGCCGCGGGAGGTGTTGATGATGACCACGCCGTCCTTCATCTTGGCGATGGTCTCGGCCTTGATGATCGGGCCGTCGGCCGCGGGGGCGTGGACGGAGACGAAGTCGGAGCGCTCGAGCAGCTCGTCCAGGGAGACGTAGGGCACGCCGTCGCGGGCGGCGGTGCCCGGCTCGTGGTGGGCGCCGTAGGCGATCACGGTCATGCCGAGGGCCTTGCACATCGCGCCCAGGCAGCCGCCGATGCGGCCGTAGCCGATGATGCCGATGGTCTTGCCGCTGATCTCCATGCCCTTGCCGTAGGTCTTCTTTTCCCACAGGCCGCTGCGCATCGTGTAGCCGGCGTGGGAGATGAAGCGGGCGCAGGAGAGCATATGGGCCAGAGCCAGCTCCGCGACGCTCTGGGAGGAGGCGCGCGGGGTGTTCTTCACGGTCATGCCCTTCGACTCGGCATAGGCCACGTCGATGTTGTCGACGCCGACGCCGCCGCGGATGATGAGCTTCAGCCGGCCTTCGGCGGCCTCGTCGATGTGAGCGGCGCGGACCTTGGTCTTGGAGCGGACGACGACCGCGTCAAAGTCCTTCAGCGCGGCGCCCAGCTGGTCGGGCTCGTAGAACTGCTCGACGACCTCATGGCCCATTTCGCGCAGGGTGGCCATGGCCTTCTTGTCCATTCCGTCGGTAACCAGAATCTTCATAGTTCGTTTCCTCCAATTATGTTGTTTTCGTTTCGTAGTATGGATCCTCCGCCCATTTCGCGGGGTTTTGATCGATGTAAGTCCGGATTTCCAGATAATCCTTTTCGCTGCGGATCACGTGCTCATAATAACCCCGCTGCCAAAGCGTTCCGTCCAGGCCTGCTGTGCGGCACCGATTTGCCGCCAGCGATTTCAGAGCGCCAACGATACGACCCAGCGTAGGGGCGACCCTTGCGGTCGCCCGCGCCTGGTCAATCGTACAGATGAAATGAACGTGATTCGGCATGATTGCATAGGGGTCGAGCTTTACAGCGTACAGGGCCTCTGTCCGCTTGATACATTGCTCAACGATGCTGCCGTACGGGGACAAGCTCAGTAACGGGCGACCGCAAGGGTCGCCCCTACGGACAGACGACAGCAAACACCGCCGGTCCTTCGTGCATATCGTGACGAAATACGCGCCGGGGCTGCCGTAATCGTATTCCGGCAGGCGGAGGCTTTTCCTTTGCGGCTCCGTCAATTTACTTGTGCTCTTCTTCGAACTTCTTCAGGAACTCGACCAGGGCCTCGACGCCCTCCTTGGGCATGGCGTTGTAGATGCTGGCGCGCAGGCCGCCCACGCTCTTGTGGCCCTTCAGGTTGTCGTAGCCGGCGGCCTTGGTGGCCTTGACGACCTCGGCGTCGAGCTCGGCGCTCTCGGTGACGAAGGGGACGTTCATCAGGCTCCGGTCCTTCTTCTCGACCGTGCCGCGGAACATCCTGGACTCGTCGAGGAAATCGTAAAGGATCTTCGCCTTTTCCTCATTGCGGCGGGCCATTTCCTCCAGGCCGCCGATCTCGCGCAGGTAGTGGAAAACCTTGCCGCAGCAGTAGATCGCCCAGCAGTTCGGGGTGTTGTACATCGAGCCGTTGGCCGCCTGAATGTCATAGCGCAGGTAGACGGGCATCTTCGGGTCCAGATCCTCGCGGATCAGGTCCTCGCGGATGATGATGA
>CAMZIX010000067.1 GCA_947307375.1 uncultured Clostridia bacterium
CCGCCTCTCCCAGCCGCGCCATCCCGCGGGCGGCGCGGACCCCGGCGGGCGTCGCGGCGTTGCCGAGGCCGAGGAGATTGGCGCTGAGATTCTCGCTGAGCGCCGAAAGGATGTCGCTCTCCCGCGTCGAGCGGGGAAACAGGCGGCGGAGCAGCGGCCGCAGCAGGGAAGAGAGCCGCTCAGCCAGGCCGCAGCGCTCAGCCAGCTCCATCCAGGCGCTCCAGAAGCAGAGGCTGCCGGCGATGCTCAGACAGAAGGGGACCGCCGCCTGCGCACCGAGCAGCAGCGCGTTTCCGGTCTGCGCTTCGTTTCCGCTGAGAACGGAGAAATACAGCGACAGCAGAAAGAGAAGGGTGAACAGAGTGCCGAGCATCGAAAGAGCCTCCCCATTCATAATAATGTATGAAAATCCAGGAAGAAATGCTTGTTTTCCCGGTTCTTTTTCATTAAAATGGAAAATACAGAGGGAAAATGTAAATTTTTTGTTTCATTGCGCGCAAAACAATTTACAACGATCAAAAAATATGGTATAAACAATCATAATTTTTTGCCGGAGGGGGCATATACCATGAAGTCCACAGGCATTGTCAGAAAAGTTGACGAGCTGGGCCGTATTGTTCTGCCGATCGAAATGCGGCGCACGCTCGATATTGCCGAGAAGGATGCATTGGAAATCTATGTTGAGGGAGACAGCATTATTCTGCGCAAGTATCAGCCAGCCTGCATCTTTTGTGATAATATGAAGAATGTGATCTCCTTCCAGGGGAAGAATATCTGCTCGGACTGCCTTGAAAAAATCAAGACGAAGTTCTGATTTTGCGCAAGCGGCAGAAACAGGAAACGATCCGCAGGGCCATCGGCCGTGCGGATCGTTTTTTCATGTGTTGTCGGGCTTGCCCGGGTCGCCGAGAAAGTGCGCCATGACGCGGTACAGCGGCTGGAACAGCACCAGCGTCAGGATGAAATTGCCGCCGCAGTGCGCCAGGTCGAAGGGGATGCCGTTGACCCACATGGCCAGGAACATCTCCCAGCCGCCGTTGATGGCAAAGTACTCCAGATACATCAGCGGCCCGAAGATCAGCCCGAAGATCGCGGCCACAACGGCCCAGATCAGCGCGGACCGGCAGCTTCGCATCAGCATGGCAATCGCAAGCAGCAGCGGCCAGGTGTAGAGATAGCCGAACCACCAGATGTGAAAGCCGTTGACCAGCCCCTCCAGCATCACATAGATGCCCACGCTGAACATGCCCTTCCAGCCGAAAAAGATGGCGCAGAGGATGATCAGCACGGCGTTGACGTTGATGTTGGGCAGGGCGTACAGCGCCTCCTTGGCGGCGAAGATCAGCGCCCCCATCAGGGGCAGCAGCGCGAGCTCCCGGACGCTGAGCTTACCAGCCGACGGTGAAGACGATCTCATAGTGCTCGCCGTCGGCGATCGGGGTGTCGTCCACACCGGTCATCAGCATTTCGCCGCCTTTGGTGAAGCACCACCATTCCTGATTGGCGCTGTCTGTGCCCTCGCCGTCCACGGCGGTGACAAAGAGGCCGTATTCGCTCTCGTCGCCCTGGATCAGATTCTCCTGCTCCAGTGCGCCGCGCAGGTTTTCAGCCTCCGTTCGGATGCTGAACTCCTTCTGGCTGCCGTCCTTGTGCGTGACCTCGACCACGATGCCGATCGTCCCGTCCGGGACCTCGGCGGGCTTCGGCTTCAGCACAAACCAGGCAAGGATCGCGCCGAGGACCAGTACAAGCAGAATGGCCACGGCGATGATCGCTTTTTTGTTGTTTTTGTTGGACAAATCATCCTCTCCTTTCTTTCTTCGGCCTTTCGGCCATCGAATATCGCCTGAAGCAAAAGAGAGAGCCGGTCTGACGACGGCTTCCGTTTTGTCCGGGTACCGCGGAACTTCAGGCGACGCCGGCAGATGTTTTGCCGGCACGGGCAGGTCTTCTGACTTCGCGGACAGAGCATGTCCGACTTCACAGTGACGGCCTCGCGAGGGATTTTCACCCAGATTCCCCTGTTGACTGCCTGGCCGAAGGGCCGGCAGATCCCGCTTCGATCGCTTGTGTTTGCAGTATATCACGCGCTGGCAGAATCTTCAAGAAGTCGATCGGATCATTATAGTTTAAGAGGATTAAAAATTTTGTCGAATGAAGTCAAACTCTTGACGAAACGATTTCAACGATGTATTATAAATTTGTTAAATCGTATGGGTCGGGGGAATCGGGTTACAATTCCTTCGAGAGCATAGAATGGAGGATCGCCATGAAAATCATCCCTGAAGTGAAGTGTCGTCGCTGCGGCGAAAGCTTCTCCGCGCTGCGCACGACCTGCCCCAGCTGCGGAACGCGCCGCGTCACGCAGAGCACGCGCAGCCCCGCCGCCACGCCCAGCACCTCCGCCGGTACGGCCGCCTATGAGCGCGCCAATGTCAACACCCGCTGGCAGATGATTTTCGGCCTGATCCTTGTCGCCGCTGTGATCCTGGCGGTGATCGTGATGGTCTCTACCGGCCTCAACGACGATTCCTATGCCAGCCCCAAAACCAGCAAGGCGCCCAAGGGCGGCACCCAGGTGGAAGAAACGGCAGACGTCGCACCCACGCCCGAGGCGGTCCCGACGCCGACGCCCAGCCCCACGCCCAGCATCCAGACACTGGAGATCCGCTACACCTACGACGACCGCAAGCGTGACGACGTCACGGTGAAGATCGGCGAGACGCTCCCGCTTTATGCGGCGATCATGCCTTCCGATATCGCGGGCCGCGTCGAATGGCGCATCGATGACGACGGCAAGGATGCCTTCATCATCAAGGAGGATAACGACAACGCCAACCACATCACGGTGGAATGCGTCGGCAGACTGCCGGAGGGCGTCGGCGGCGTGTATATCTACGCTTCCGTATACGGGCAGGAAGTCAAGTGCCTGCTGCACGTCAACGGATAAACAAAAAGCAACCGTTCAGCTCCGGAGGCCGTCTGGTCTCCGGAGTTTTTTCGTGTTCTCTTAAAAAAGCTGAATTCCCGCTCTGGCTCTTGCAATTCCGGCCATTAATGGTAAAATACACTATTAGAGTAAAATCTTGATCGCGGGATGGAAACGCAATGAAGAAGATAAAACAACTGATAAGCCTGGCGGCGGCGCTCTGTCTGCTGCTGCTCCTGTCTCCCGCCGCGCTGGCGGAGGAGCCGGCCGCGGAGGGCGACGAGCGCTTTGCCGGGAAGACCTGGGAGCAGGTGACGGAGGAGTTCATCGAGAAGCACCATGCGGACCCGGAGGGCGTGACGATCGGCTACTGCAACACCGTCACCGGCGAGGAGCAGTATTACCGTCCGGACGAGTACATGATCTCCGGCAGTCTCTTCAAGGTGCCGCTGAACATGGTCTTCTGCGAGAAGGTCGCCAACGGCGAGATCGACTGGGACACGAGGATCCGCGGCTATTCCTATGAATATCTGCTCCGCGGCACGATCATCGACTCCAACAACGAGCTGGCGGAGCAGCTCTGGCGCGAGATCGGCAAGGGCGCGAACCGCCCCTACCGCGTCTACCGCGAGGTGATCGCGCCCATCATGGGCGAGGATCCCGAGACGGCTGACGATATGTATTACAAAAACAACTACTTCACGGCCCGCCAGATGATCCACTGCCTGAAGCAGCTCTACGACAACCCTGAGAAGTATCCGCGCCTCATCGACACGATGAAGGAGGCCGAGCCGCACAAGTACTTCCTGCAGAACCCGCAGAAGGTGGAGGTCGCCCACAAATACGGCTATTTCGCCGAGGGCAGCATCCTCTATCTGAACGACTGCGGCTTTTGCTTCACGGAGGATCCCTTCGCGCTGGTGGTCTTCACGGCGGGGATCGTGCAGCCCTACGAGTTTTTGACGGAATACTGCGCGCTGATGATCGACTATACCGAATATCAGACCGCGCTGCGCCACGAGGAAGAGCTGCGCCAGAGCCGCGAGGCCGCGGCGCAAGCCCTCAATCCGACGCAGGAGACTCCGCGATCGGAAGGGACGGGCAAGGCTGCGGAGCAGCCCGCTGCCGCGGCGGAGACGGAGTCTACGATCGATCTCGTGACGCCGGTGATGACGGTCGTCGTCTTCGGCCTGACCGCCGCCGGGCTCGCGGCGCTGCTGAAGCTGCGCGGAAAGAAACAACTGAAGCTGATCTGGGCGATCCCCGCGCTGCTCTTTGCGTCGGCCGCCCTGCTTCTGTGCGTCTATGCGCCCACGATGAAGACCACGGTCTCCGCGAAGGAGGAAAAGAAGGCGGATCCGCAGGAGAGCGTCAGCCGCTTCTTCGATTCGCTGATCGCAAAGGATTACGCCAGCGCCTATGACTGCCTCTACGATTACGCTTCGCTCGGCCTGGAGGACAAGCCGGAGAGCGAAGCGGCGCGCCGCATGGCCGAGGCCCTGCTGAACAGCTATTCCTATACGCTGTACGGCGACTGCACGGCGGAGGGGCTGCATGCAAAGCAGCAGGTGATCCTGGAGACCCTGGATCTTGACGCCATGCAGGCCGATCTGAAGTCCGGAACGGAGGAGGCCGTGCGCAGACTGAGCGAGGAGCTTCCGCAGAGCGAGGTGGTCGACGCACAGGGCAATTATCTGCCGGAGCTGACGGAGCGGGCCTATCTTGAGGCGCTGGAGGAGCTTCTGGCGCATCCGAACCGCTATCGGGACAGCGTCGGACTGAATCTGCAGCTCTACTATACCACGGAAGGCTGGCGCATCCTCACGGACAGCCGGCTGATCCAGGCGCTGGGCGGCCATCCGGCCGCCGCGAGAGGAGGGGACGGCGCATGAACGAACAGAATCGCAGACTAAGCCGCCCGAGCTCCCGTTCCTCCGCCGGCATGGCGCTGCTGACCGCGCTTTTCATCCTGCTTTCCGCCCTCTGCCTGCGCTGGCTGATTTTCAGCATCCACTCGGACGCCGGCGTGCGGCAGAAAAGCACGCCGACGGCGACCGGCGTCGCCATGCAGGAAAAGACCGGGAAAGCGGATTTCGCGGGCAAGCTGGACATTTTCGCCAATAACTCTGCCAGCGACGCGCTGTCCGATCTGGTGTACATCAAGAAGATTTACAAGATCCCCGAAAACGACCTTGCCGCGCCGAAGCCCGACGAGAGCAGATTCGGCGTGACCACCGACCCGGAGGAAGTGCAGGCCGTCGTCGACGCCTCCGCGGCGCTCCTGGAGGGCCGGGAGCTGATCTGGAACAAGGACATCGAGCGCATGGAGGATACGGTCATGCGCTACTACAGCGACGACACGATCTTCGCCGTTACCTGGAAAGAGGGGATCGGCGGCGGCGCCGTCACCTTCGCGGAGGTCGTCATCGCCGACGGCTCGCAGCTTCGCCGCGCCCTGTCCGGCAACAGCTTCGGCTCCGGCATCCGCATGAAGGCGACCGAAATGGCCGCCGCGGCCAACGCCGTCGTCGCCATCAACGGCGACTTTTACGACAACCGCCAGATCGGCCTGTCGGTCTATCAGCGGCAGATCTGCCGCAACCGCGGCACGGCGCTGGACAGCTGCTTCTTCACCGCCTCCGGCGATATGCTGATGACCCACCACGGCGAGCTCGTCACCGACGAGGACGTCGAGCAGTATCTGCAGGAGCACGACGTGGTCTTCGGCATCTCCTTCGGACCGATCCTGGTCGAAAACGGCGAGCTGCAGACCATCTACAGCTATCCCGTCGGAGAGATCGATTCCTATTATTCCCGCGCCGCCATCGCCCAGAAGGGCGAGCGTCACTATCTGCTGATGACCATCGGCCAGGAGGGCAACTACGGCCAGCGCTGCCAGATCAATAAGGCGGCGGAGATTATCTTCAGCAAGGGCGTGATCAGCGCCTACGCGCTCGACGGCGGCCAGACGGCCACGATGGTCATGCAGAACCAGACCGTCAACCGTGTCGACTGGGACGAGGAACGCACGATGAGCGATATCATTTATTTCGCCACCGCGCTGCCGGAAGAGGGGTGAGACTATGAATCCGATTGCCATGATCCTCGGTAGCCATGTGATCTACTGGAACGCGATCGTGATCGCGCTGGGCGTGGCCGCCTGCTTTTGCCTGACGATGTCTCTCTTCACCGCCCACGGCGGCCGTGCCGCCGCGATCTGGCTGCTGCTGCCGCTGGCGATCGCGCTGTCCCTGCCGCTGGCGCGCTTCATCAACTGGTACTGTCACAGCGAAAAATACCTCAGCTTCTGGAAGGCCATGACCGATTACAGCCGCGGCGACTACTGCCTGGCGGGCGTGATCCTCGGCACGGGCCTGGCCGCTGCGATCGTCTATCTCCTGGGCTTTACCCAGAACCTGCGCCGTCTGTACGACTGCCTCGCGCCCGGCGCGGCGCTCGGGATCGCCTTCATCCGACTGAGCGAGCTCTTTACCAACGCCGACCGCGCCAAGGCCGTGGTCACGAATCCGGCCTTTCAGCGTCTGCCCTTCAGCACCGAGATCACGTCCAGCGGCGAATGGCGCCTGGCGACCTTCTTCTTCCAGTTTGTGATGATGCTGATCATCTTCGTGCTGCTGATGCGCTTTTTCGTCAAACGGCGGCGCTGGCCGATGAAGGGCGGGCAGCCGCGCGACGGACACGTGGCGCTGATGTTCCTGACCTGGCTGAGCGCGCTGGACCTGATGGCCGACAGCAGCCGCTATGACGCGAGCTTCCTGCGCCTCAACGGCTTCGTCAGCATGGTGCAGATCGTCTCGGCCGTCGCACTGCTCTTCGTGCTGATCGTATACAGCCGCCGCTCGATCCTCGTCAACGGCCTGCGCGCGAAGCTTGTGATCCTCTGGGTCGTCTTTTTCCTGGCCGTCGGTCTGGCCGGCTTTCTGGAGTGGCTGGTGCAGCGCCACGGCAACTGGCACCTGTCCTGCTATTTCCTGATGAGCCTG
>CAMZIX010000068.1 GCA_947307375.1 uncultured Clostridia bacterium
TGTTCCGCCCGATCAGCTCCTCCTTGATGAAGCGCACGGCCTCGGGATTGGTCAGATCGAGCATGCCGGCGTCGAAGGTGGTGGATTTGATGTGGTAGACGCTGCCGTCCGCGCGGGTGATGAGCCAGCCCTTGTCAAGACACAGCTTATACAGCCGTCCGCCCTTGACCAGATAGGGGTTGATGTAGCCGAGGAAGCGCACGCCGCGCTCCTTCAGCTTCCGGATCCCCTCGCGCAGGCCGGGATAGAGCGTCTCGTCGACCTCCCAGTTCCACCAGACCTGCTTGCCCATGACGGTGCGGTTTTCGCCGCACCAGTCCTGGCACCAGACGCCGCTGACCTTCGCGCCGGCGTCCAGCATGGCGAAGGCCTTTCGCAGCACGGTTTCCGTACCGCCCTGTACGCCGAGGATCATGCCGTCCAGGCACCAGTCGGGCAGATACTGCCGGTTGGGGATCACGCCGGCCAGCAGACGGTTGAGCGCGGCGTAGGAATCGGCCTGCCAGAGGCGCAGCGAGGCCGGGCAGGCGTCAAAGCTGAAGAGGAAGGCGTCGTCGGCGAAGACGGAGGCGCCGTCGGCCGCGGCGTCAAACAGGATCATACGGCCGCGATCGGTGACGAAGACGGGCATCGGCGCATAGCTGCCGATCTCGCTGTGCGGCTTTTCCCGGTACAGGGCGCGGGGCAGGAAAGCCTTTTCGAGGATCGTGGAGGCCTTGATATGCTCGGAGACGAAGTTCACGACGCGCTCGCCCCGGAGATTGACCTGGCGGTACTGCTCGCCGCCGCCGAAGACGGCCTCATCCGCCTCCGCGGGGAGGGAGAACTCGTAGGCCCAGCCCGGCTCGCCGGAGAAAAGAAGCTCGACGCCCCGCTCGATCTCGCGCAGCGAGGCGCGCAGGCGGTGCTCCTCCGCAAAGAACAGAAAGCTGCCGTCCTCTTCCCGGCGCAGCCCGCGCAGAGGAATGCGCGCCGTCACGCGCGCGGTCACTTTGACGGTGCCGCGGTCGGCCTGATATTCCTTTTCGCGGCGCAGCGCCGTGACAAAGGGATGCTCGGAACTGTGCGAAAGCAGCGTCACGCCCCGGAACGCCAGACAGAGCCGGTCTTCGGCGCAGTCGATCGTCAACATGATTTGGCCTCCTGTGCTTGTTTTCTCCAGTTTACCCCAGAGCGGAGACGGAGTCAATGAGGCATGAAGAATAAAAAAAGACGGCCGAAACCGTCTTTTTTACTAAATATGAAGAACGAAATCAATCCTCATCGTCCTCTTCGTCCTCATCGTCGCCGCGGCGGCGGACGATCAGGGCGGTGATGCCGCCGACGACCGCAGCCACTGCCAGCACGCCGCCGATAATGGTCAGCATGTTCAGCGCATTGCTGGCGCGCTCCTGCGCGGAGGCGGCGCTGCGGGAGCTGTCCTTGCTCTCGCTCGGCTTGGTGGGCGCGGTATCCTCGGCCGGCTCGTCCACCACGGGCACCAGCGGCGCCGGGGTGCTGGGCGCCGTCGGCTCGGGCTCCGGCGTGGCGTTGGGATCGATGGGCGCGGCGAAGGTCACGGCGACGGCGTTGGAGAGCACCGGGTCGCTGGAGCGGCCGTTCTGGACGCTGGTGACCTCGACGTAGTAGTAGGTGGTGCCGGTCTGCTCGGCGGGCGTGTAGCTGGCCTCGGTGGCGCCTTCGATCGCGGTGCCGCCCTGGTTGGAGTTGGCGGTGTTGGAATACCACTGGAAGTGCAGCGTGCCCTCCACCGTGGCGGCGGAGACGCTCAGCGTGCCGGTCTCACCGGAGGCCAGGGACAGGCCCTGCGGCTGGGCGGAGATGGTCGGCGCCTTGACGAAGACGCCGTTGACGCGGATCAGCGCGCCCCAGGAATACTCCACGCCGCCGGGTCCGCGGAACATGGCTTCCACGCGCCAGCCGTCCATTTCGGCGGGGATATTGGCGATGATCAGCACCTCCGTGCCGAGGCCGTAGACGGTGCAGCCGAAATACGCCGGCGCGTCGGCGGCCTGGATGGTGTTGGTGGTATCGTTGCTGACGATGCGCCAGATGATCTCGTTATAGTTTTCCGCCTGGGCGATAAAGGTGGCGGTGCCGCCCTCGTCGACGGTCTCGCCGGTGGGGTTTTTGATGACGTTGGGCTTCGGCCCGGTCGGCTCGGTGGCGCAGGCGGGGACGCCCAGCGCGAAGACGAGCAGCAGAACAAGCAGTATACTGACGGTTTTTTTCATATCCTTCATCCTTCCCCATCCGAAACAATGGTCTTCTCTTTTTTTACCGCTTCATTATATCTTGTTTCTCTTGTCTTTTCCATCCCCAATTCCCGGTTTTAAGACTTTTTCAGATTTTTTCCGCGCCGGAGGGAGCGACCGGCGGCGGGCGGCCGCCAATTATTAACAAATTATCCGATACTTTTCGGCGCGGCGGTGCTATAATATGGATCTGCCGGGAAGGAGGCGTGGCCATGCGTCCGAAAAAGACGAGTCTGATGTATAAAATCCTGTGCTTTTTCATCAACCTCTTCTTCCCTCGGATGGAAGTGTTCGGGCTGGAGAACCTGCCGGGGGAGCCCTGCATCCTCGTGGGCAACCACAGCCAGATGAGCGGCCCGCTGATGAGCGAGCTGCGCCTGGACATCCCGCATGAGACCTGGTGCGCGGGCCCTCTGATGGTCTGGAAGGAGGCGGCGGACTATGCCTTCACCGATTTCTGGTCCTTCAAGCCGCGCTGGACGCATCCCTTCTACCGCCTGCTGAGCTGGCTCGTCACGCCGATCGCGGTGTGCCTGTTCAACAACGCCCATACGATCCCGGTCTACCATGACGTGCGCCTGCGCCAGACCTATCGGCAGAGCGTGGACGCTCTGGCCGACGGCGAGAGCCTGGTGATCTTCCCCGAAAAGAACGAGAAGGACAACCACATCCTCTACGCCTTCCAGGACAAATTCGTGGACACCGCGCGCTTCTATCATAAAAAAACCGGGCGCTGCGCGCCCTTTGTGCCGGTCTATGTCTGCCCCGCGCTGAAAAGCGTCTATATCGGCAAGCCGACCGTCTTTGACCCGGAGGCGCCGATCGCCGCGGAGCGCGAGCGCGTCTGCCGCTATCTGCGCGACGAGATCACGGCGACCGCGGAGTCGCTGCCGCTGCACACCGTCGTGCCCTACCGGAACATCCGGAAACGGGATTACCCGAAAAACAGATTACAGGAAACCAGGTGAATCTGCCTATATGCACAGACCGATGATCGATTATCGCGGCTTCCGCTTCAGCCGGCTGCGAGAGCCGCAGTTTTCCCATTTGCTGCTGCTTCTGGGCTGGATCTTCTATTTTTCGATGTATTTCATCACCGAAAACCTGATCCCGGCCGAGGCCTGCACGCCGATCCACTGCGCGCTGGACGACAGGATCCCCTTCTGCGAGTACTTCGCCGTGTTTTACGTCGGCTGGTACTTTTACGTATTCGGCATGCTGCTGTATTACATCCTCTTCGACGCGGACTGCTTCCGCGGCCTGTCGAAGTATATCCTCACCACCCAGGTGCTCGCGATGACCTGCTACATCCTCTGGCCCAGCCGGCAGGATCTGCGCCCGGAGTTTTTCGAGCGGGACAACATCTTCACCTGGACGATGGCCTTCATCTACAGCTTCGACACCAGCACCGGGGTCTGCCCCTCGCTGCACGTGGCCTATTCGATGGGCATCATGTCCACGGTGTGGAAGGACCGGCTGATGCCGAAGGGCTGGCGCTGGGCGCTGACGTTCTTCGCCGTCATGGTCTGCATCGCCGTTTGCTTTGTCAAGCAGCACTCCGCGCTGGATGTGTTCGCCGCCTTCCCGGTCTGCGTGGTCGCCGAGCTCGTCGCCTACGGCAGAAGCTGGTGGCTCCCGCGCCTGCGGAAACGGAAAACGGAATAAAAAGAACAGCTTCCCGGAAAACGGGAAGCTGTTTTGCGTTTTCGGCAGGAAAACGGCGTTATTTCTCCAGTCCGTAGAAAAACCCGAGCATAAACGGGGGATCCTCTTCGAAGAAAGAGCTGAGAGTGATCACGGCCATGTGTTTGCCCGTCTTGATGTATACCTGTTGACTGTAGTAGTTGCCGTTTGCGGTCGCCGCCACAGTCAGCGTGCCCGGATGCGGCGTGCCGGCGATGCTGTAGATCTGCTTTTCCACAGTCACATCACTGACGCCCGCCATGTCGGAGAAGGTTTTTTCCAACGTGGTAACGGCCAGCTCCTGATACTGCTCTTCGGAGAGCAGGGCGTTGCCGATGGCATTCAGCCGCTCAAAAACGATGTTGATGTTTGCGCCGCTGGTATGTGTGGCGTTGAAATCCTGGATCACATTGCTGCTTTCCAGCAGCTTCTGGTACTTCTCCGGATCGTTGAAGATCTCCGCGGTCGTGCCAGACATCTCGGCCAACTCCTCGTCGCTGAAAACGTGCCAGTCACCCTCCAGCGTGCAGCCGAGGCCGAGGCTTTCGTTTTGATAGTTCAGGCCGTCCACTGTGCCGCGGACCAGCGTCGGGTCGCCCTTTCCGGCGGCGCCGCAGGCAGCGAGAGCAAGAATCATGGCGAGAGCCAGGAACAGAACAAGGATCTTTTTCATGAGAGTTCTCCTTTCCGTCGGTTGCGTTCGTCATAGCGATGAACATAATTAGTTTACCACAGGATGGCCGCTGCCGCAAGACGCCGGAAAACGCGGAGCGATTTTTTCGCTCCGCGTTCGGGATGGCCGATCAGGCCAGATTCAGCTTTTTGTTCAGGCTCAGCGCGGTGACGACGTAGAGCACGGCGCCCTGCAGGAGCTCCAGCAGCAGTCCGCCGCCGATCCCGGCGCTCATGACGCGGATGATGCCCGGCGCGGTCTGCGCCAGCTCCTCGATCGACTCCACGACGATGTCGATGCTGCCGGTACTGTTCAGACCGCTGAACACGGTCGTGCCGAGGATCTGGAAGACGATGCTGATGCCGATGAAGGCCAGCACGCTCATCAGACCCTTGTGGTTGGCGGACATCTGGCCCAGGCCCATCGCCGCGTAGAAGTGCAGGCAGGTGCTCAGACAGGTGACGACCGAGGCGACGACGAATTCGCCCAGCAGCAGGACCAGGCTGCCCTTGGACACGCCGAGGCTGTACAGCATATCCAGCACCTCGCGCAGCCCGTAGAAGGCGGCGTTGAAGTCGTCGGCGCTTATCTTGCCGAGGTTTGCGACCGTCAGCAGCGTCAGCAGGCCGATCAGCAGCGCGGTGGCCAGGAACCAGACCGTGGAGACGATCAGCTTCGACCAGATCAGCGCGTGGCTGTTCGTCGGCAGGGTGAACATCAGGTAGCCCTCGTCCTTGAGCAGATTGCGGTAAAAGCGGCTGATCATCAGCACCAGGGCGATGACCCAGGCGACGGTCATGCCGATGAGGAAGGCTGCGATGAACAGCCCCATCACGACGCGCAGCAGCGTGCCGCCGAAGCCGGATTCCAGCACGCGGATGGAAATATTGGCCAGCAGGCCCAGAAGCGCCAGCACGCCCAGCGTGGGCAGCATGCGCCGCCCGGTGGCGCGGAATTCATGCTTGATCAGATGGCCTAGCATTTGAACACCTCCCGGAAGTATCCGTCCACACTCTTGCCCTGCTTCTCGCGGATCTCGTCCACGGTCTGCTGCAGCACGATGCGGCCGTTGTTGATGAAGATGACCTCGTCCAGCACCGCCTCCACGTCCGCGATCAGGTGGGTGGAGATGAGCACGGAGGCCGAGGGGTTATAGTTGCGGATGATGGTGTCGAGAATGAAATCGCGGGTCGCAGGGTCGACGCCGCCGATCGGTTCGTCCAGCAGATAGAGGCCGGCCTCGCGGCTCATGACCAGGATCAGCTGTACCTTCTCGCGCGTGCCCTTGGACATCTGGCCCATGTGCATCCGCTCGTCGATGCCCAGGCGGCCGAGCATTTCGATGGCCTTGTCGCGCTGGAAATCGGCATAGAAGTCGTCAAAGAAGTCCAGCATCTGCCTTACGCTCATCCAGTCCGGCAGATAGGTCCGGTCCGGCAGGTAGGAGACGATGGCCTTGGTATCGGGGCCGGGCTTCATCCCGGCGATCAGCAGTTCGCCCTCCGAGGGGGTCAGCAGGCCGTTGGCCAGCTTGATCAGCGTCGTTTTGCCGCTGCCGTTCGGCCCGAGCAGACCGACGACGCGCCCCGGCTCGATGCTGAGATTCACGCCGTCCAGGGCTTTCACGCCGCCGAAGCGCTTGCTCAGATTGCGGCATTCAAAAATCGCACTCATGGTTCTTCCTCCTTTTCCTCCTGCAGCAGGGCGATGATGTCCTGCCGCTGATAGCCAAGCAGCGTCATCGCCGCCAGGAATTCCTTGATCTGACGCTCGCCGAGCGTCTTTTTGCAGCGTGCGATCGCTGCGGTGTCCTCCGTGACAAAGCGCCCGCTGGTGCGCTGGGTGAAGACCAGGCCCTCGCGCTCCAGCTCCTGCAGCGCCCGCTGCACTGTGTTGGGGTTGACCCCCAGCTCGGCCGCCAGGTCCCGCACGGAGGGCAGACGCTCGCCGGGAGGCATCGCCCCGGAGGCGATGTCCTGCTCGAGCTGTCCGACCAGCTGCGTGTAGATCGGCAGATCGCTCCGGAAGTTTCGATTCATGGCTGCTCACACCTCCTTGTATCAATGTATTAGTGTATTAAGCGATTAGAACAATAACACAGAGGAAAGCATCTGTCAAGGCTTTTTTGAAAAAATTTTTTATTCACCGGGAAAAATTTTTTCTGCCTCCGTATGACAGCGGCGGAATCGGCAAAAAAACGGTTGACAAGCGCCCTGCGGGTATGATATTATCTCAAGGCTGAACAGCCCGTGCGGGTGTAGTTCAATGGTAGAACACCAGCCTTCCAAGCTGGATACGTGGG
>CAMZIX010000069.1 GCA_947307375.1 uncultured Clostridia bacterium
GTCTGGGAGCCGTGGCCCCCGTCCTTCCAGCAGCGGATCGGGCTCGTGCGGCCGGGCACGCGCACCGTGCCGCCGCAGAAAAAGCCGTCGCTCATGCGCACGGCGCCGGAATCCAACGCCATCGCCAGCGTAATGATCTTGAAGGTGGAGCCGGGCTCGTAGGTGTCGGACAGGGCCTTGTTGCGCCACTGGCGCGCCTGCGCCTGCCGCAGCAGCTCCGCCGCCTCCTCGGGCGTGGCGGCCGCGTCGATCACGGCCTGCGCCTCGGGCCCGACGGCGAGAAAATCGTTCAGATCATAGCCGTCCAGCGAGGCCATCGCCAGGATCGCGCCTGTATTCACGTCCATCGCGATCGCGCCGGCGCCGTTTTGGATGTCGTAGTCCGCGACGGCCTGCTTCAGATGCTTCTCCACATAATACTGGATGGTCGCGTCGATTGTCAAGACCAGGTCGCAGCCGTCCTCGCCCGGCTCGTAGTCCTCATAGCGGCTGAGCAGCAGCTCCGCGCCGTAGGCGTTTGTCAGGCGCAGCGTGCGTCCCCTGCTGCCGGACAGCGCCTCGTCGTACCTGGCCTCGATGCCCTCGAGGCCGGTGTTGTCCGTGCCGACGAAGCCGATCACATGGCAGGCCAGCGTCGAATTCGGGTAATAGCGCCGGCTGTCTGGCTCCAGATGCACGCCGTGCAGGCCGTGCTCGAGCTTGAAGGCGCGCACCGCGTCGGCCTCTTCGCGCTCCACGCGGCGCTTGACCGTCACGTACCAGGAGCCGGTCTGTTTGCTCTTTTCCAGCAGCGTCTCCTCGTCCAGATCCAGGATCTGCGCGAGGCCGCGGGCGATCAGCGCCCGATCCTCGCCGTTCTGGTCGATCTCCGCCGGGCTGAGAAAGACGTTTTCCACCGAGGCGCTGAGCGCCAGGGGCTCTCCCTTGCGGTCGTAGATGCCGCCGCGTTCGATAACTGTCGGCGCCTCGCGCAGCTGCTGGCTGATCGCGAGCTGCTCGTACAGCTCATGGTCGGTGATCTGCAGGCGGTAAAGCCGCAGGATCAGCAGCACGAAGGCCGCCGCGCCGAAGATCGCCATCAGCGCCAGGATGCGGCGCAGCATCCGGCGGTTCGGTCCGCTGTAGGCGGCAGAATCAGGCATAAACCCCTCCGCAGAATCAGATTTGTTCTATCTATATTCCGCGGCTCTCTGCTTTATCTTATCCCGGGAGGTCGACGACCTCGATCTGCCCCGCTTCGCAGGGCTGCATGCCCAGCTCGTTCCGGGCGTAGTCCTCCAGCTCCTCCAGGCTCACCGCGCAGGCGGCCCGGGTCCGGAGCTCCTCGTTTTCCTTTTCCAGCGCCTGCAGCTCCCGGCGGCAGGCCGTGATGCGGTCGCTTTCGGCGGTCAGGTCGATGCCGCTCAGCAGCGTCGCCACCGCGAGCGCCGCCGAAAACAGCAGGACGATCAGCCGGAATACGATATTCGCCGTCGTCTTTCTCACATTCAGACCCTTTCCGCCACGCGGAGCTTGGCGCTGCGCGAGCGGGGATTGGTCTCTGTTTCTTCCGCGCTCGGAAGGATGGGCTTGCGCGTGACGCTTTTGAGCGTCTGCACGAAGCCGCAGGTGCAGATCGGCGCCTCGCGCGGGCAGGTGCAGCCGTTTTCCCGCGCGGCGATGCCGTTTTTCACGATGCGGTCCTCCAGCGAGTGAAAACTGATCACGCAGAGCCGGCCGCCCACGCGCAGCCTGTCCGGCGCGGTGGCCATCATGCGTTCCACCTCGCCCAGCTCGTCGTTGACGGCGATGCGGATCGCCTGGAAGCTGCGTTTGGCCGGGTGCTGCTTTTCGCGCAGCGCGGCGGCGGGCATCGCTCCCTTGATGAGCTCCACGAGCTCCAGCGTCGTCTCGATGGGCTTCCGCTCGCGGGCCGCCAGGATCGCCCGGCTGATCCGGCGGGCGTAGCGCTCCTCGCCGTAGTCCCAGAGGATGCGGTTGAGCCGCTCCTCCGGCCAGGTGTTGACGATCTCGTAGGCCGTCAGCGCGCTGCCGGCGTCCATGCGCATATCCAGCGGCGCGTCCCCCATATAGGAAAAGCCCCGCTGCGTCTCATCCAACTGGGGCGATGACACACCGAGGTCAAACAGCATTCCGTCCACGGCTTCGATGCCGAGCTCCGACAGGATCCCGGCCGCGTCGGAGAAATTGCCGTGCACCAGAGTCACGGTCTCCCCGAAGCAGGCGAGGCGCCGGCCGGCGCGCTCGATGGCCGTCTCGTCCCGGTCGATGCCGATGAGGCGGCCCGTCGTCAGCCGGGAGGCGATCTCGAACGAGTGCCCGCCCAGACCGAGCGTGCCGTCCAGATAGATCCCGTCCGGGCGGATCTTCAGATTGTCGATACATTCGTGCAGCAGCACGGACACATGGCGCGGCTCTGCCATCAGAATTCCAGCTCCTCCATCACGGCGGCGATGTTCTCTGGCTTTGTCTCCTCCGAGAACACGGCGGCCCAGGCCTCGCTGTCCCACAGCTCGGCGTGGTTGTTGCAGCCGACCACCGTCACGTTCTTCTCAAAGCCGGCATAGTCCCGCAGATTCTGCGGGATCAGCGCGCGGCCCTGCGCGTCCAGCTCGCATTTGGCGGCGTGGGCGAAGAGCGGGCGCATCCTGCGCTGCTTGACGTAAGGCATGGCGCTGACCTTGTCGGAAAAGGCCTGCCAGTTCTCCGCGCTGTAGGCGCAGAGGCAGCGATCCATCGAAATCGTCAGGAAAAACACCTCGCCCAGTTCTTCTCTGAGCTTGGCGGGAATGAACAGTCTCCCCTTGTTGTCCAGCGAGTGCTGGTATTCGCCCGTCATGGCCGCCCCTCCGATCTATTGCCTGATGCCCCATTTTACTCCACAATTACCCACTTGCAGTTCAATTATAGGGGGCGGACAGGCAAAAAGCAAGTGAAACTTTTTGTCTTTTTTTTGCTTATTTTATTAACTTTTCCAACCACAAGATATGGCAAAAAGTACCCCCGGCAGACACAAGAGCCGGTCTGCCGGGGGTACTTTTATGTTGTAAAAATTTATTCTTTTTTGCCGCCCGCCTTGTTGAAGGCGCTGTGGGAATTGCGGATGGCGTTGAGCGCCGCGGAGATGGTCTGCTCGGCCTCGCCCATCATCTGGTCCACATAGTCGCTGGCGACGCGGCGCAGCTCCTTGGATTTGGCCTCGGCGGAGGCGATCATTTCCGCGCTCTGCGCGCGGGCGACGCGCACGATCTCCTGCTCCTCCACCATCAGGCGGGCCTTTTCCTCCGCGCTCTTGCGCAGGGCCTCGGCCTCGCGCTTGGCGTTGCCGATGAACTCGTCCCGCGCGGCGACGAGGCGCTTGGCCTCGGCCAGCTCGGTCGGCAGATTGACCTTGATGTCGTTGATGATCTCAACGGCCTTGTCGCGCTCAATGATGCACTTGTCGTTGCCGAGGGGCACGCCCCAGGCCTCGGTGATCATGCCGTAGAGGATGTCGAGCAGTTCGATGATGTCGTTGTTTTCCATGGTTCTGCCTCCCTTGAACGCTCCATGGCGAAATCCCGTTTCGCCGTGAAGGAGCACTTTTTTATTTCAGCCAGTTTTTCGCTTTCTCTTCGATCTCCGCCTTCAGCTCGATCGGCACCAGACCCGTCAGATCCGCGCCGTAGACCGCCATCTCGCGGACGACCGAAGAGCTGAGGAAGGTGTATTTCCCGCTGGCGGTGAGGAACATGGTCTCAAGATTCGGGTTGATGTGCTTGTTGATGAGGTCCATCTGGAACTCATACTCAAAGTCCGAGGCGGCGCGCAGTCCCTTGACCAGCACGGGGTTTTCAAACTGCCTGGCGTATTCGGCCAGCAGGATGTCCGAGCTGTCGACCGTGACGTTCGGGTAGCGCTCGCAGGCGCGGCGCACCATGTCAACGCGCTCCTCGATCGTGAACATCGGCCGCGTTTTGCCGGAGTTGACGGCGATCAGCACCACGACCCGGTCGAAGATGCGCGAGGTGCGGCGGATGATATTCAGGTGGCCCAGCGTGATCGGATCAAAGCTGCCGGGGCAGATGGCGGTACGCATCAGCACGCACTCTCCTTCGTATAGATGGCGATCTTGACCTTGCCGTAGCGGTATTCCTTCCGCTTGCCGTAGGGCGCGGCGAGCTCGGGAAGCGGCTCGTCCCGGCGCGCTTCAACGATTATTATACCACCATCCGTCAGCTTGTCAACTGATTTGATCGTTTGCAGCACCTCGCCGTAGAGGCCCGCGTCATAAGGCGGATCGACGAAAATGAGGTCGAATTGTTCCGCGCGCCGCAGGGCGCCGAGGGCCTCCTCCTGCCGCACCTGGGCCTGCAGCCCGCAGCTTTTCAGGTTCTCCCTGACGATCTTCACGGCCTCGCGGTCGCGGTCGACGAAGACCGCCTCCGCGGCGCCGCGGCTGAGCGCCTCGATGCCGAGCTGGCCGGTGCCGGCGAAGAGGTCCAGCACCCGCCGTCCCTCCACGTCGAACTGGATGATGTTGAACACCGCTTCCTTAACGTTGTCTGTGGTCGGGCGGATATCGTAGGTTTCGGGCGTTTTCAGCTTTCTTCCGCGGGCGCTTCCGGTGATGACTCGCATGGCTCGTCCCCCTCCCTGTGGAAATAGTCGTAGACCGCCTGCGCGGTGTTTTTCGGCACCGCCAGGCGCAGCTGCTCCACGCTCGCCTCGCGGATCGCGCGCACGGACCGGAAGGCGCGGATCAGCTCGTCCCGGCGCTTCGCTCCCACGCCGGGGATCCTGTCCAGGCTCGAGCCGTAGGCCTCCTGCCGCAGCGAGCGCTGGTATTCGATCGAGTAGCGGTGCGTCTCCTCCTGGATATTGCCGATCAGCGCGAAGACGGCCTGGTTGCCCTGGATGCCGATCTCCCGCCCCTCGGGTGTGATCAGGGCGCGGGTGCGGTGCCGGTCGTCCTTGACCATGCCGAAGACCGGCAGGCTCAGGCCCAGCGCGCGCAAAGCCTCCACGGCCGTCGCGGCGTGGCGCTCCCCGCCGTCGATCAGCAGCAGATCCGGCAGCGGCGCGAATTTCTCGTCCCCGTCCAGATAGTGCTGAAAGCGGCGGCTCACCGCCTGATACATGCTCGCGTAGTCGTCCTGCTGCTCCAGGTCCCGGATACGGAAGCGCCGGTAATCTTTCTTCCTCGGCTTGCCGTCCACGTGCACGGTCATGCCCGCCACAATGCCGGAATCGCCCAGGTTCGAGATATCGAAGGCCTCGATCCGCGCCGGGAAGCGCTCCAGCTCCAGCGCCTTCTGCAGCCACTCCAGGGTCTTGGAGCGGCGCTGGGCGGCGGTGGTGCGCCGCCGGATCTCCTCGCGGGCGTTGAGCGCCGCGCTCTCGATCAGGCGCATCCGCTCGCCGCGCTTCGGCGTCTCGATGGAGACGCGGTGCCCGGCCGTCTCGCTCAGCAGCTCCTCCAGTTCCCCGCGGTCCTCGATCTCGCAGGGCAGCAGGATCGTCCGCGGCCAGCCGCCGCGCTGCGCGGTGAAATACTGCCGCACGAGCCCGGACACGGCCTCGCCGTCGTCCTCCAGCGGCTCGTCCATCATTTCCACGTCCTTGCCGGCGAGGCTGCCGTCGACGAAGTGCAGCACGGTGAAGCAGCTCTTCGCGCCGCGGCAGAAGCCGACGGCGTCGGTGTCGGCGAAGGCGGTGGCGATCACGCGCTGGCGGTTCGACAGTCCTTCGATCGCGCGCAGGCGGTCGCGCAGCTCGGCGGCGCGCTCGAAGCGCAGCTCTTCCGCCGCCTGCTCCATCTGCGCCGTCAGATCGGCGATCAGCTCCGCGCTCTTGCCCTCGAGGATCAGCGCCGCCTGGCGCATGCCGCGGCGGTAGTCCTCGGCGGAGCTGTCCTTGAGGCACCAGCCGGCGCAGCTGCCCATGTGGTAGTTGAGGCAGGGCCGGTCCCTGCCGATGTCCCGCGGGAACTTGCGGCTGCAGTCGGGCAGCAGCAGCGCCTTGCTGATCGCGCCGATGATGCCGAAGCTCTGGCCGCGGCCGCCGAAGGGCCCGTAATAGCGCGCCCCGTCCTTCCCCGCGCGGCTGACGACGCTCATACGCGGGTATTCCTCGCGCAGGTCGAGGCGGATGAAGGGGTAGCCCTTGTCATCCTTCAGCAGGATGTTGTAGTGCGGCTTGTGGCGCTTGATCAGCGAGTTTTCCAGCACCAGCGCCTCAAACTCGCTCGCGGCGACGATGACGTGGAAGTCCGCCACCTTTTCCACCATGGCGGCCACCTTGGGCAGATGCTCGCCGTGGAAATAGCTGCTGACGCGGTTTTTCAGTTTTTTGGCCTTGCCGACGTAGATGACCTCGCCGTGCTCGTCGAGCATGATGTACACGCCCGGCAGCAGCGGCAGATTGTTGGCCTTTTCGCGCAGCGTTTCAAGCATAAGCGCCTCCTGAGAAAGCAGCGAATGGTAAAACAGGGGCGTGTTGAAAACACGGCCTCCCGCGGGCGGCGGGTGATCGAACCGCGAGGAGGGTCTTGCCCCCTCGCGCTCCCCCCGCTGTCCCGGAATCGGCTGTGAAAAGCGTACCCGGAACATAAACCTAAGGGGCGTGTTTCCACACGCCCCTAAATCGTTTCCTGTATGGGATTACTCAGAGAAATCAGAATCAATCAGATCGCTCAGGGTCTTGATGGCCTCTTCCTCATCGGTGCCGTCGGCAATGATGGTGACGGCCGTGCCCTTCACGATGCCCAGGGACAGAACGCCCAGCAGGCTCTTGGCATTGACGCGGCGCTCTTCCTTCTCGACCCAGATGCTGCTCTTGA
>CAMZIX010000070.1 GCA_947307375.1 uncultured Clostridia bacterium
CCGAAATGACCAACATCGGCATGCCGGTCCCCCAGGGCTTCACCATCACCACCGAAGCCTGCACCCAGTACTATGAGGACGGCCGCACGATCAACGACGAGATCATGGGCCAGATCATGGAGTACGTCGAGAAGATGGAGGAGATCAACGGCAAGAAGTTCGGCGATCTCAAGAACCCCCTGCTCGTCTCCGTCCGTTCCGGCGCCCGCGCCTCCATGCCCGGCATGATGGACACCATCCTGAACCTCGGTCTGAACGACGACGTCGTCGCCGCCATGATCCAGGGCAACCCCGATCCCAAGTTCGAGCGTTTCGTCTACGACTCCTACCGCCGCTTCATCCAGATGTTCTCCGACGTCGTCATGGAAGTCGGCAAGAAGTACTTTGAGCAGCTGATCGACGCCATGAAGGAGCGCAAGGGCGTTACCTACGACGTCGAGCTGACCGCCGCCGACCTCAAGGAGCTGGCCGAGCAGTTCAAGGCCGAGTACAAGAAGCAGCTGGGCGAGGACTTCCCCTCCGACCCGAAGGTGCAGCTGTACGAAGCCATCCGCGCCGTGTTCCGCTCCTGGGACAACCCGCGCGCCAACGTCTATCGCCGCGACAACGACATCCCCTACTCCTGGGGCACCGCCGTCAACGTCATGCCGATGGTCTTCGGCAACCTGAACGAGAACTCCGGCACCGGCGTCGCCTTCACCCGCGACCCCGCCACCGGCGAGAAGAAGCTGATGGGCGAGTTCCTGACCAACGCCCAGGGCGAGGACGTCGTGGCCGGCGTCCGCACCCCGATGCCCATCTCCCAGATGGAGGAGAAGTTCCCCGAGGCCTACGCCGAGTTCATCGACGTGTGCAACAAGCTGGAGGACCACTACCGCGACATGCAGGACATGGAGTTCACCGTGGAGAACGGCAAGCTCTACATGCTGCAGTGCCGCAACGGCAAGCGCACCGCGCAGGCCGCGCTGAAGATCGCCTGCGATCTGGTCGACGAGGGCATGATCGACGAGAAGAAGGCCGTCGCGATGATCGACCCGCGCAACCTCGACACCCTGCTCCATCCCCAGTTCGACGCCGGCAAGCTCAAGGCCGCCACGCCGATCGGCAAGGGCCTGGGCGCCTCCCCCGGCGCCGCCTGCGGCAAGGTCGTGTTCTCCGCCGAGGACGCGAAGGAGTGGAAGGCCCGCGGCGAGAAGGTCGTCCTGGTCCGTCTCGAGACCAGCCCCGAGGACATCGAGGGCATGAAGGCCGCCCAGGGCATCCTGACCGTGCGCGGCGGCATGACCAGCCACGCGGCGGTCGTCGCCCGCGGCATGGGCAAGTGCTGCGTCTCCGGCTGCGGCGAGATCAAGATGGACGAGGAGAACAAGAAGTTCGAGCTGGCCGGCAAGACCTACCATGAGGGCGACTACATCTCCATCGACGGCTCCACCGGCAACATCTACGACGGCGTCATCCCGACCGTCGACGCCCAGATCGCCGGCGAGTTCGGCCGCATCATGGGCTGGGCGGACAAGTACCGCCGCCTGCAGGTCCGCACCAATGCCGACACCCCGGCCGACGCCCGCAAGGCGCGTGAGCTGGGCGCGCAGGGCATCGGCCTGACCCGCACCGAGCACATGTTCTTCAACGACGACCGCATCGCCGCCTTCCGCGAGATGATCTGCGCCGACACGCTCGAGGAGCGCGTCGCGGCTCTGGCCAAGCTCGAGCCGATGCAGCAGGCCGACTTCGAGGGCATCTACGAGGCCATGGAGGGCACGCCCGTCACCATCCGCTTCCTGGATCCCCCGCTGCATGAGTTCGTGCCCACCGAGGAAGCCGACATCGAGCTGCTGGCTCAGGCCCAGGGCAAGAGCGTCGAGGCCATCAAGAACATCATCGCCGGCCTCCACGAGTTCAACCCGATGATGGGTCACCGCGGCTGCCGCCTGGCCGTCACCTATCCCGAGATCGCCGAGATGCAGACCCGCGCCGTCATCAAGGCCGCGCTGGCCGTCCAGGCCCGTCACCCCGAGTGGACGATGGTCCCCGAGATCATGATCCCGCTGGTCGGCGAGGTCAAGGAGCTCAAGTACGTCAAGGACGTGGTCGTCAAGGCCGCCGACGAGCTGATCGCCGCCTCCGGCACCGACATGAAGTACCTGGTCGGCACCATGATCGAGATCCCGCGCGCCGCTCTGACCGCGGACGAGATCGCCAAGGAGGCCGAGTTCTTCTCCTTCGGCACCAACGACCTGACCCAGATGACCTTCGGCTTCAGCCGCGATGACGCCGGCAAGTTCCTCGGCGCCTACTACGACAAGAAGATCTACGAGAACGATCCCTTCGCCCGCGTCGACCAGATCGGCGTCGGCAAGCTGGTGAAGATGGCCGCCGAGCTGGGCCGCTCCGTGCGTCCCGAGCTGCACCTGGGCGTCTGCGGCGAGCACGGCGGCGACCCGAGCTCCGTCGAGTTCTTCCACAAGGTCGGCCTGGACTACGTGTCCTGCAGCCCGTTCCGCGTGCCCATCGCCCGTCTCGCCGCCGCGCAGGCCGCGATCAAGGAAGAGGCCGAGAAGGAAGAGGCGCCCAAGAAGGCCGGCATCAAGATCGATCTCGATCTCGACATCGACAAGGAAGATATCGAGAAGAAGGTCGAGGCCGCCAAGGCCGCGCTGAAGGACGCCGCCGACAAGATCTCCGCCGCCACCGTCGACGCGAGAGCCGAGCTCAAGGACGTGCTGTCCGCCGGCTTCAAGTCCCTGCTGGCCGGCTGGGAAGAGGCCAAGAAGACCTTCGGCGAGGAGCGCAAGGACAAGTAAGTCCTTCCCCGCCGCAACAGAAAAACATAAAACGCACGCCGGCTCTCCGGCGTGCGTTTTATGTCGTTCGGAGGGACGGCGTTTCGTTGACACGGGCAGGGGGATATGATATATTTATTAAGTTGGATATGAATGGAAGTCTGCCCTTTCGGCGGCTTCCCGACAGAAGAAACGGCGGTATCGAAGCATGCATTCTCGCAGACTGATTGCCATATGCCTGACGCTGGCCCTGTGTCTCGCCCTGTTTTTGTCCGCCTGCGGCGGAGAGAAGCCGGGGGAGGCGGGGCCTGCCGCGCCCTCCGTCAGCGAGACGCCCCCCGCGGCGATCCCGTCTCCGGCCGCGGCGGAGACGCCGGCGCCGACGCCCGAGCCCGTGGAGACGAGCGTGGTGCTCAGCGAGCTGATGGCGGTCAACCGCAGCTGTCTGGCCGACGCCGACGGCGCCTTTTACGACTGGATCGAGCTGTGGAACGCCGGGGACGAGACGCAGGAGCTCGGCGGCTTCTGGCTTTCGGACGATCCGAGCGAGTGGAACAAATGGCAGATCCCGGCGCTGAGTCTGGCGCCGGACGAGCGCGTGCTGCTCTTCTGCGCCGGCAAGGAGGCGCAGGGCCGGGAGCGCTACGCCGACTTCTCCCTGTCGGCCGAGGGCGAATCGCTCCTGCTCAGCGCGCCCGACGGACAGCTGCTGTGGGAGCGGAGCTTCCCCGCGCTGGAGGCCGACCAGTCTGTCTGCTGGGAGGGGGAGGAGCCGTTCCTCACCCGGCTGGCTACGCCCGGCTTCGAAAACAGCGAGGCGGGCTATGAGGCCTTCGCCGCGGCGCGGGATGCGCACGGCGCGCTGGTGATCAACGAGGCGGTGCTCTGGAACGAGGACTACGCCTATCACAACGGCGACTTTTTCGACTGGGTCGAGCTGCGCAACGTCGGCGACGAGACGATCCTGCTGAGCGATTATTGCCTCAGCGACGACAGAAACGAGCGGGAGAAATTCCGCCTGCCCGAGAAAAAGCTGGCTCCCGGAGAGCTGTTCCTCGTCTTCTGCGGGGAGACGGGGGAGTCCGCCTACTGCCACGCGCCCTTCGGGCTGGACGCCGCCCGCGGCGAATCCCTGTACCTGACCGGGCCGGACGGCGCGCTGTCCGACTATGTCGGCATCTACGGCCTGATCCGCGGCGCGAGCATCGGGCGCAGCGACGACTGCGCGGGCTTCGTTCTGTTTGAGAAACGCTCGCCCGGACAGCAGAACCGGGGCGGCATCCGCTTCTTCTCGGCCGCGCCGACGGCGGACCTCACGCCCGGCATCTATGAAAACGAAGCGGGCATGGATATCACGCTGGACGGCGCCGGCCCCGTCTACTACACGCTCAACGGCAGCATCCCGACCGAGCGCTCCACGCTCGCCGAGGGGCCGATCCATCTGGACAAGACCGGCGTGATCCGCGCCGTCTGCATCGAGCCGGACAAGCTCCCGAGCGAGGTCATGAATTTCAGCTATATCCTGAACGAGGAACATACGCTGCCCGTGGTCAGCGTGGTCTGCGATCCCGCGGACTACCAGATGATCACCAGGCAGATCTCCGACGGCAGCTACCCGGCCCATATCACGCTCTTCGACGGGGACAGGGGCTTCGACCGCGACTGCTATATCAAGATCCACGGCGCCAGCTCCCGCAACATCTGGGTCAAGAAGAGCCTGAAGGTGATCTTCAAGGGCCGCTGCGGCGGCGATCTGGACTACGATCTGTTCGGCAACGGCATCAGCTCCTTCCATTCCATCCTGCTGCGCGGCGGCTATACGACCTTTATGCACATGCTGCGCGATCCGCTGGCGGCCGTCGCCGCCAACCGGGCCTGCGTGACCGATCCCTATGCGCTCGACTCACGCTACGCCATGCTGTATCTCAACGGAAAATACGGCGGGCTCTACTGCATCCGCGAGGCCTATTCCGAGGCCTACGCGGCGGCGCACAGCGGCTCTGACCTGGATCAGGTGGAGATCGAGAAGGCGATCATCACCAACGCGAACAACCCGGAGCTGGCGCAGCTGCTGGGCTCGATCGTCGGCGGCGACATGAGCGATCCGGAGGCCTACGCCCGCGCGAGCGAGGGCCTGGATATGCAGTCGCTGGCGCAGTGGGTCTGCCTGCAGAGCTATTTCAACAACTTGGATTCGCTGGGCAACATCCGCTACGTCCGGGGCAATGTGCCGGACAGCCGTTGGCGGCTGATGCTCTTCGACTTCGATCTCGCTATGGAGACAAAGTACGCCTCGATGGAAACCGTTCTGAGCGGGACCATGCAGATCAGCCAGGTGATCCTGTCCCTGCGCGCCAGCGAGGAATTCCGCCGGCTGATGCTGGACACGGCGGCGAGCCTCTACCGCAACGGGCTGAACGCCGAGACGGTCTGCGCCCTGTTCGACGAGATGGCCGAGGAGGTCTCGCCCGAGATCGACCGCGACATCATGTACTATGAGCGCGCGCCGCGCCGGGCCTATGACTCCTTCGTCGCCGCGCAGCACGACAAGCTCGGGCCGCTGCGCGACGAGAGCTGGCTGGCCGGCATCCAGGCCTACTGCCGCGTGGACGACGCGGAGATGCAGGCCGCCTTTCCCGATTTTTATCAGTAAGGGACGGTGAAGCCCTGTGAAGCAAGCAAGTGAAGCCGCGGCCGCCGCGGGCGGAAAAAAGCGGATGAAGCTGCCGGTCGTGATCCTGCTGGATCTGCTGTGCATCGGCCTGGGCCTCAACGCCTTTGCCTACGTCCATATCGTGAAGCCCTATTACAGCGCGCCGGCCCCGGAGCCGGTCCCGATGATCCTGAGCACCCCGGCGCCGACCGAGGCGCCGCCCGCGCCGGAGCCCGTGACGGAAGAGGCGCCGGAGGAGACGGAGGAAGTCCCGCAGCGGGTCTATACCGGCCCCTGGGGCGAGAAATTCGCCGATCAGCTGACGGAGGGAGAGGTCATCCAGACGGAGGACTCCTACCGCAGCGCGAACATCAGCGTGACGCTGACGCACGTGGAGGAGGTCGGCCTCGTCTATTCGGTCGCGGAGGTCTACGTCAGCGACATCCGCTTCCTGCGGACGGCCTTCGGCCCGAACGGCTACGGCACGCGCGGCATGACCGACGAGCTGGCGGTCCAGCACGACGCCGTCGCGGCGATCTCCGGCGACCATTTCCACGCGCGCCTGGAGGGCTCCGTGATCCGGAACGGTCTGCTGTACCGCGAGGCCTGGTCGCAGGACGTCTGCGTCCTGCTGAAGGACGGGCGGATGCTGATCCTGGACGGCAGGGACCTGGATATGGAGGAGCTGCAGAAGGCCGAGCCCTGGCAGCTGTGGAGCTTCGGCCCCAGTCTGCTGGACGACGGCGTGGCGCTGGAGGAATTCAACAGCACGGTGACCGGGAAAAACCCGCGCTCCGCGATCGGCTATGTCGAGCCGGGACACTATTTCCTGGTGCAGGCCGACGGCCGCGGCGCCAAGGGCTCCAACGGCATGACGATGCGGGAGCTCGCCGAGCTGTTCGAGAGACTGGGCTGCGTCAGCGCGTATAACCTCGACGGCGGCGCCACGGCCGGCATGGCCTGGAACGGGGAGCTGGTCAGCTTCCCCTACGGGCGCCCCGTCTCCGATATCATCTATGTGACGGACCATCCGGAAGAAGAGGAGGGATGAGCGGTGCTGAAAAAAATACTACCCCACGTCTGTCTGGACATGGCGGTGATCTTCCTCACGCTCTGGGTGATCGACCGCTTCAACGGCGCGATGAACATGCTCGGCCGCGATACCTTCAAGATCCCCTTCGTGATCTTTCTCGGGCTGGTCCTCGCGGAGTCCGTACTGCTGATCGTCAAGCAGAGAAGGGAATGAGCGATGCGCCGTAGGATTTGCTGCTTCGGCGCGGCGCTCGCGCTGTGCCTGCTCCTGCTGTGCGCCTGCGGCGCGCAGCCGG
>CAMZIX010000071.1 GCA_947307375.1 uncultured Clostridia bacterium
CCTTGCCGATGGCGACGCCGCTGGTGGAGATGTCGATCACGATCGGGCGGTTCGGGTTCGTCGTGGGGCAGCCCATAATGATGGGGTTCGTGCCGATGAGACGGTCGGCGCCGCCATACGGAGACTGGCAGGGATAGGTGTTGCTCATAACGATACCGATCACGTTGTCCTCCGCCATACGGTGGCCGTAGTAGCCGCCGCAGCCGATATTCGCGCTGTTGCGTCCCACGCCGGCGGCAACGCCGTACTTGCGGGCGCGTTCGAGCACCGCGTCATAGACGCTGTTCACCGCCACGATGCCAGAGCCGCCGCCGCAGTCATAGACGAGGGAGGATTCCGCATCCTTCACGCAGCGGAAGTCGGGTTTGGCCACCAGGGCGCCGGCCATATACTGCCGCAGGTAGATGCACAGACGGGACAGGCCGTGGGAATAGGTGCCGGTGAAGTCGGAGTGGGTGACGACGGCAGCCAGCGAAGCCGCGTCGCTCTCCGAGACGCCCTGCGCCATGACCAGGCGTTTGATCAGTTTGATTTCCTGCTCATAAGAAAGATGGATCATTGACAAAACCTCCAAATAAATCGAGTATTCTGTGATCACTTGTGCAGGCGGCCGCTTTCAGCCGGCCGCGCCGACGCCGGGGAGAACGGGAAGCCGCGGCGTTCCCCTTTCGCATTTTTCCTTCCGTTTACAGGATAGCACAATAATATACCGAAAAGCAATTTGATTTTTGTCCCGTATGCATAAAAAACCTTTCCGCTCCGAAAAAAACGGATTCGCCGCGAGGAAAAACATGACAGCCTCTTCCCTGCGGTCGAATCCTGTGCTATAATACGGAATCATCCGGAAAAGGGAGGGATACCATGCGGTTGTTTTCCGAAGGCTGGATCATCCGGCCGTTCAACCCGCTGTTTCTGCTCGTATTCGGTCTGTTCCTGCTCCTGCTCATCGTTTCCAGCCTGCTTCTGCGCGGCAAAAGCGAGAAAACAAGGTCCGCGGTCCTCGTCGGCGCCTGCCTGCTGACCCTGATCGGCTTCGTTTTCTACAAGATCTATCTGTCCCGCGACGCCAGCTTCAACGAGATCACCGCGAACATGGGCGGCTTCAACTGGTGGGGCGAGCTGCCGCTGCAGCTGTGCAACATCAATATGCTGCTGATCCCGATCGCCGTGCTGAAAAAGAACAAGGCAATGATGAGCTTCAGCTTCTTCGTCGGCCCGCTGGGCGCGCTGATGGCGCTGGTCATGCCCGGCAACGGCTTCGACGGCTATTCCCTGCTCCTGCCGCGCATGCTCGGCTATTACGGCACCCATTTCATGGTCTTCATCGAGGGTCTGGCCCTCGTCACCTTCGGTCTGTACCGGCCGCGCCTGCGCGATCTGCCGCGGACGGTCCTCACGATCCTGCTGATCTCGCTGGTGATCTTCGTCATCAACCTTCTCCTGCGCTGGAGCGGTCTGCATCCGAAGGCCAACTATTTCTTCTCCGTGGAGACGGAGGGGAACTTCCTGCTGGAGATCTTCCACAGGCTGCTCCCCTATCCCTATCTGTATCTCCTGCCCTGTCTCGGGATCCTCGTCCCCTACATGCTGCTGATCGTGACTCCCTTTGAGCTCGCAGAGCGCAGGAAAAAGAAAACGAAGGTTGAAAGCCGCTGAAAAAGCATAAAAAAGCCACCCCCGACGGGGTGGCTTTTTTCGTCTTATTCCTCTGTTCCCTCCATGCAGAGTTCCTCCGCGTCCTGCTGTGCGCGGAGCGGAACGGAGGCCGCCTCGGGTTGCAAGGCGCCCCCGGCGCCTTGCCAAGCGCCCTCGGGTTCGAATCCCTCGGGAATGCAAAAATCCGGCGCCCCAACGGGGTACCGGATTTTTGGCACGCTGTAAGGGATTCGAACCCCTGACCTTCTGGTCCGTAGCCAGACGCTCTATCCAGCTGAGCTAACAGCGCATATCAGGCTCTCGCCCGACAGCTTGATTATATTAGCACAGTTTGTTGGGAAAGGCAAGAGTTTTTTTCAATTTTTTTCATGCTGCGGCCGGTGCCCGAAACAGCTGCAAAATAATGCCTGAATTCCTGAAAATGGTTTCCGATGCTTGAACTTTTGCGGCTCTTATGGTATGCTGACAGCAGAGTTTTCCGCCGTCTGCCGCCGCCCGTGTAGACGGCGGAACGATGCTGAAAAAGCCTTCAACAAGGAGGAGCTATGAAAGGCATTTGCGTTACCAGCGAGATCCGCCCACTCAAAAAGGTGCTGCTGCACCGTCCCGGCCGCGAGCTGCTGAACCTCACCCCCGACCGTCTGCCGGAGCTGCTGTTCGACGACATCCCCTATCTGAAGGTCGCCCAGCAGGAGCACGACGCTTTCGCGCAGATCCTGCGCGACAACGGCGCCGAGGTCGTGTACCTGGAGGACCTGATGACCGAGGTGCTCGCGCTGCACCCCGAGCTGACCGAGCCCTTCCTTCGCCAATGGCTGATCGAAGGCAATGTGATCACCTCGCGCTGGCAGGACAAGCTGATCAATTATCTGTGCGCGAACTATGCGGGCAAGGCCCTGGTGGAAAAGACCATGGAGGGCGTCACCCTGCGCGAGCTGCCGCATCTGTCGGCCTACTCCCTGCAGGACATGACCGCCCAGCCCGACGACCTTGTCGTCCGGCCGATGCCCAATCTGTATTTCCAGCGCGACCCCTTCGCCTCCGTCGGGCGGGGCGTTCTGCTCAACCGCATGCACTTCCCCAACCGGCGCCGCGAGACCATCTATGCCGACTATATTTTCAAATACCACCCCGACTTTGCCGGGCTCGTGACGCGCTACTACGACCGCAGCTATCACGGCAGCATCGAGGGCGGCGACGTGCTGAACCTTACGGAGGATACCCTGGCTGTCGGCCTCTCGGAGCGCACCAGCCCCGACGGCATCGAGGCCGCCGCGCGCAACCTCTTCAAGGACCCGGAGGCGAAGATCCGCACCGTGCTGGCCTTCGACATCCCGCGCTGCCGCGCCTTCATGCACCTGGACACGGTCTTCACACAGATCGACGTCGACCGTTACACGGTCCACCCGGCGATCCTCGGGCCGCTGAGCGTGTACGAGATCACCCCGGGCAATGTGCACGACGGTCTGCGCATCCGCCGCATCGACGCGGAGCTGGAGAGCCTCCTCGCCTTCCACACGGGCGTGGAGCGCGTGAAGCTGATCCCCTGCGGCGGCGGCGATCCGATCTATGCGGCGCGCGAGCAGTGGAACGACGGCTCCAACACGCTGTGCATCGCCCCGGGCAGGATCGTCGTCTATGAGCGCAATGACGTGACAAATCAGGTGCTGCGCGACGAAGGGCTCGAGGTCCTCGAGATCCCCTCCGCGGAGCTGTCCCGCGGCCGCGGCGGCCCGCGCTGCATGTCCATGCCGCTGATCCGCGCCGAATAAAGCAGAACATCCATAATACAACTTTTATACAGGAGGAACTAATCCATGGGAGTCAACATCAGAGGCAGAAGCTTTCTCACGCTCCTTGACTACAGCCCCGCCGAGATCCGTTATCTGCTGGATCTGGGCGCCGAGTTCAAGCGGCTCAAGGCCGCCGGCGTCGAGCACAAATGGCTGAGCGGCAAGCAGGTCGTTTTGCTGTTCGAAAAAACCTCTACCCGCACCCGCTGCGCCTTTGAGGTCGGCGCGCGCGACCTGGGCATGGGCGTGACCTTCCTCGATCCCGGCTCTTCCCAGATGGGCAAAAAGGAATCCCTGGCCGACACCGCCAAGGTCCTCGGCCGCATGTACGACGGCATCGAGTACCGCGGCTTTAAGCAGAGCGTGGTCGAAGACCTTGCCAAGTACTCCGGCGTGCCCGTGTGGAACGGCCTGACCGACGACTTCCATCCCACGCAGATGCTGGCCGACATCCTCACCGTGCGCGAGGAGTTCGGCAGCGACCTGCGCGGCCGCAAGCTGACCTTCTTCGGCGACGCCCGCAACAATGTGGCCAATTCCCTGATGGTCGTCTGCTCCAAGCTCGGCATGCACTACTGCGCCTGCGGCCCGAAGGAGCTCATGCCCGCCGACTGGCTGGTGGAGAAGTGCCGCGCCGTCGCGGAAGAGACCGGCGCCGTCATCGAGCTGACCGACGATCCCGCGCAGGGCGCGAAGGACTGCGACGTGGCCTACACCGACATCTGGCTGTCGATGGGCGAGCCCGCCGAGCTCTGGGCCAAGCGCATCAAGCTGCTGCTGCCCTACCAGGTCAACAAGGAGCTGATGGCCAAGGCCAAGCCCACCGCCATCTTCATGCACTGCCTGCCCGCCTTCCACGACCGGGAGACCATCGTGGGCGAGGAGATCTATCAGAAGTTCGGCCTGGAGGCCATGGAAGTCACCGACGACGTGTTCCTCGGCAGACAGGCGCGCCAGTTCGACGAGGCCGAGAACCGCATGCACACGATCAAGGCCGTCATGTACGCCACGCTGAAGTAAGATGGCGGAGAGGATCGTAGTCGCCCTGGGCGGCAACGCCCTGGGCAAAACACCCGAGGAGCAGCTCGCTCTGGTCAAGGGTACGGCGAAGCCGATCGTCGACCTGGTGGAAAAGGGCTATGAGGTCGTCATCGGCCACGGCAACGGCCCGCAGGTCGGCATGATCAACCTGGCGATGGAGTTTTCCGCCAACAAGGGCGGCGGCACGCCCTTCATGCCCTTCCCCGAGTGCGGCGCCATGACCCAGGGCTATATCGGCTACCATCTGCAGCAGGCCATCCGCGAGGAGCTGAAGGCCCGCGGCATCGAGAAGGAGTGCGCCACCGTGGTCACCCAGGTCGTCGTAGACGAGAACGACCCGGGCTTCCGCCATCCCACCAAGCCCGTCGGCAGCTTCTACACAAAGGATGAGGCCGAGCGGATCGCCGCGGAAAAGGGCTTCACCTTCGTCGAGGACGCCGGGCGCGGTTACCGCCGGGTCGTTCCCTCCCCGATCCCCAAGCGCATCGTGGAGCTGAAGGTCGTCGAGCAGCTGGTCGAGGCCGGCGATATCGTCATCACCGTCGGCGGCGGCGGCATCCCCGTTGTTGAGACCGAGCAGGGCCTCAAGGGCGTTGCGGCCGTGATCGACAAGGACCGCGCAAGCGCACTGCTGGCGCGGGACATCCGGGCCGACCGCCTGATCATCCTGACCGCCGTGGACCGCGTCTGCGTCAACTTCAACAAGCCCGACCAGCGGGAGCTCGAAGAGATGACGCTGGCCGACTGCGAGCGCTATATCGCGGAAAAGCAGTTCGCCCCCGGCAGCATGCTGCCGAAGGTCGAGAGCTGCATGGCCTTTGTCCGCGGCAGCGGGCGGGGCACGGCGCTGATCACCTCCCTCTCCCGCGCCGCCGAAGCGCTGGAGGGGAAAACCGGCACCGTGATCACGCGATAATATTCCGTTCTCCGAAGACGGCGGATGCGGCCGGCGCATCCGCCGTCTTTCCCTGCTGAAAAACTCTTGTAAAAATCCAGTTTTGTGGTATAGTAACAGCATTCGAACGCCCACACGGAGGAACCCTTACGATGAGCAATTTTGAAAAAAAGATCTTTGAAGCGGTCCGGGAAGCGGTCCGGGCCGTCTTCGATATCGAAG
This sequence comes from uncultured Clostridia bacterium, assembly GCA_947307375.1. Next base: position 5,608 of record CAMZIX010000071.1, read on the forward strand.
CCGACGAGAGCCTGCTGGTCGTCGAGACGCCGAAGGATCCGAAGCTCGGCGACTACGCGACGAGCGCCGCGATGAAGCTGGCGCGCACGCTGCGGAAGAATCCCTTTGAGATCGCCGAAGCGCTCGCGGAAAAGCTGCGGGAGCTGCTGCCGGAGGCAGAGTCCGTTACAGTCGCGCGCCCCGGCTTCATCAACTTCAAGCTGAAAAACACCGCGCTCTCCTCGCTGATCAACCAGGTCATCGAGGCCGGCGAGGCCTACGGCCGTAACGAGTCCGGCAAGGGCAAAAAGGTGCTGGTCGAATGGGTCTCCGCCAACCCGACCGGCGAGCTGCACTGCGGCCACGCCCGCAACGCCGCCTGGGGCGACAGCATCTGCCGCCTGATGGAGGCCAGCGCCTGGGAGGTGCTGCGCGAGTACTACGTCAACGACGCCGGCAACCAGATCGTCATGCTGGGCAAGAGCCTGGAGGCGCGCTACTTCGAGCACTTCGGCCGGGACGACTTCCCCCTGCCCGAGAACGGCTACCACGCCGAGGACGTCAGGCGCATCGCCGAGGAGATCGCCGAGCGCGACGGCGACAAATGGCTGACGGCTGATCCGCAGGAGCGTCTGGAGGCCTTCATGGCCTTCGGTAAGGCCCGGGAGCTGGAAAAGATCGACCGCGACCTGAAGCTCTACGGCGTGCGGATCGACTCCTGGATGCACGAGACCTTCTTCTATGAAAACGACAAGGCGCGCATCAGGGCCTGCCTTGACCGCATGAAGGAAATGGGCCTGACCTATGAAAAGGACGGCGCGCTGTGGTTCAGGAGCACCGACTACGGCGACGAGAAGGACCGCGTGCTGCGCAAGAGCGACGGCACTCTCTCCTACCTGACCCCCGACATCGCCAACCACGTCCACAAGGTCGAGCGCGGCTATCCCTTCCTCGTCGATCTCTGGGGCGCCGACCACCACTCCTACGTCACCCGCATGCAGGCCGCGCTGACCGCGCTGGGCTATCCCGCCGGCACGCTGGCCGTCGACCTGATCCAGATGGTGCGCATGGTGGAGGACGGCAAAGAGGTCAAGATGTCCAAGCGCACCGGCAACGC
>CAMZIX010000072.1 GCA_947307375.1 uncultured Clostridia bacterium
CACACCGGACTTTGACTCCGATATAGTGGGTTCGAGTCCCGCCATCCCAGCCACGGCGTCAGAAGAACGCAGCTCCCTTCCGCTTCCGCGGTTTGCGCAAGAGCCGCGAAAGCCGCATATCTGCTGCGTCCTTCTTCCTTTTCCAACGCGAACCCACTCCGTTGGGCTTCGCGTTGGGGAAGACCTCAGAGATGATCCTCACGCTTTTTCAAGATTGCAGCTCAGCAAAGCGGGTGCGATTTTGAGAGGAGGAGCAGCGCAGCGGGCGAGCTTTCGAGCATGCGAGGAAGCGAGACGATGCGGAGCTTGTGAGGACGATTTGCCCCAGTAGCTCAGGAGGTAGAGCACCTGCCTTTTAAGCAGGGTGTCCGGGGTTCGAGTCCCCGCTGGAGCACCAAAAAAAGACCGCCACCCCAGGGTGGCGGTCTTTTTTTGCCGCTCTGCGGATGACTCGAATCAAAATCGAACACCGCGGTGCGGTGTTCATCGACCAGTTCGAAAACTGGTCGATACTTCAATTCGCGCCGGTCTTCCGCGAGGCGCGAATGCAAAGAGTCATCCGCTGGAGCACATGATCCCTCCGCCGGCATGTCAGAGCCGCGCCCCGCCCGCCCGCAGGCGGGCGAGTCCCCGCTGGAGCACACGATCCCTCCGGTGGCATGTCAGAGCCGCGCCCCGCCGGAGCAAAAAAAGAGACAGACCGCCGCGTGCGGGTCTGTCTCTTTTTTTTGCCTTTCGCTCATTCCCAGTGGTACTTGATCGGCTTCCACCAGGTGAAGCCGAAGGCGAGGCACTTGGCGAGCGCCTCTCCCTGCGGGATGCCGTTTTCGTCGGCGACCTTCCGGGCCACGAGGAAATATTCGCCGGCATGCAGCGCGAACAGCGCCAGCAGCGGCCAGGGCTTCTTTTTCGCGGCCAGCGCGGCGAAGACGGCGTACAGGAGCACGCAGATCGGTTTTCCGAATTGCTTGGTCAGCTTATCCATGGGGATCCCTCCGTTATTCTGATCTGTGATCATCATATCACAGCCGCGCGCGGCGCGCGAGTGTTTTTTTGCCTTCCGGCGGTCTTAAGAATTCTTAGTTTGCGTTTGCCGCCGCGTCGCGTTATAAAGAAACTGACCGGAAGATGAATCGTACCGGCCCTGTGGAGCGTCCGGAAAGGAGTCCCTATGAGAAAACAAATCGCCATTCTGATCTGCCTGGCGCTGCTGGCGTCCTTTGCGTCGGGCTGCGCCGCCGTGCATTACGCAAAGCCGTCGGCGCCGGAGGAAACGGCGGCGACCGTCGAGGAAACGCCTGTGTTTCCGGAGACGCCGGAGCCGACCGGGGAGCCCCTCCCCACCGAAGAGCCGGAGCCAGAGCCGACCGAGGAGCCCGTCGAGATCGGCAGCCACTACGTCTTTCAGCCGAAGGTCTGCTCGTCCTACATGACGGAGGTTTTCGGCGAACCGATGACGGAGACCTGGTTCAGCCTGGTGGACGCGGTCATGGCCGGAGAGACCAGCTTTACCTGCCCGGACGAGGACACCTACTGGTGGGTGATGGGCCAGTATCCCGACATGTGCTTCCCGGTGCTCAAGGATCTGATCTTTTACGGCCTCGATGTGGAAAATCCCGTCAAGGACGGCGTGGCGGAATTCACTTACACGGTGCCGAAGGAGGAGGCCGCCGCGCGGATCGCAGAGTTTGCGGCGCTGGTCGAGAGCATCCTCAACGAGACGCTCAAGGACGACTACTCCGAGCTTGAGAAGGCGCTCTCACTCTACCTCTACTTCTCGCACCACTACATCTACGACTATGTGGCCGCCGATCCGAACTTCGCGCCGGACTACCTGTCCAGCTACCGTGTCCTGACGACCGGGACCGGCATCTGCCAGGAGTTTTCCGTCGCCTATTCCTATCTGCTGCTGCAGGCGGGTGTGGACGCCGGCGTCATGAGCGGGCACCGCGGCTGGGACCATGCCGGGCACCAGTGGAGCTATGTCAAGCTTCACGGTCACGATTTCCACATCGACCCCACCTATGTGATCGGCGACCAGGATTCGCTGAGCTACTTCATGATGACCGACGCGCAGCGCGAAACGGACGACTACGGCAGAAGCGATTTCGTCATCTGCTCCCACTATTCCCAGGAGCACCCGCACCCGGAGTACAGCGCGGATGACGACAGTTTCCGCGAGATCTGGGAAGGCCGCTTCATGGAGTTTGACCACGCGACCCGCACGCTGAGCTACTCGGCCTATAACGACGAGGGCGAGCTGGTGGCCAAGACCTTTGACTACACGGGCTGGTGAAGCGCGCCTTGACACCCGTGATATAATAGCGGCAGAATAAAATCTGCCGCTATTTTTGGGAGGAAAGACGATGAACGCCATCACCCTGTTTATCATTGCTGCCGTCGGCGCGCTGCTCGCGGTCTGGATCGTGATGAAGCCGATCCTGGACGACAACCGGGTCCGCGGAAAGGTCCTGAATTTCAGCGAGGGGATGAAGGACTATTATTTCCTGCTGGAAAACGGGAAAGAGGAGACGGAAGAGGAGCTGGCCGGGCCGATCGAGCAGCCCGCGCTGGACTACAGCTTCCTGCCGGAGGAGCAGCTCATCCGCTTCTGCAGGGACGGCGTGGAGGCCGATTACCGCCTGCGCTTCCTCGAGGCCGAGGGGAAACACTATCTCGCCGTGAGCCGCATCGCCGAAGAGCGCGAGAAGGGGAACATCCCCTATCTCGTCAACGCCTTCTTCATCAAAAACCTCCGCGCCAGACCCGTGGAGTATCAGAAGTTCGAGGGGCTGTTCCCGAAGGACGGGGACTGAATCCCGGACGAAAAAAAGAAAAAGCCGAGGCATATCCGTGCCTCGGCTTTTTTGTCGGATTCAGAGCTCCCGGACCCGCTTGCTGAACAGCATCAGCAGCGCGGTGGCCGTGAAGCCCAGGGACGAGACGGCCAGCAGCGCCGTGCTGCCCAAGGTCTCCAGGATCAGGCCCGCCAGCACCGAAGCCACGGGGATCATGCCCTGGGAGCCGATGCTGATGATGCTGTTGACCTTGCTGAGCTTGTCCCGGTCCACGATGCGCATGATCGCGGTGCTGACGGGGATGTTGATGAAGGAGATCAGCGTTCCGATCACCAGACAGCCGAGGCTGAACACGAGCAGGAAGCCGTTGATCGACGCGCCGCGGTCCACGAGCAGCCAGTAGCTGGCCGTTATGGCGATCATGACGGCCGCCGTCGCGCAGAGCCTGAGGCCGGTTTTGAAGCCGGTCTTTTCCTCCTGCTTCCGCGCGCTGAGGATCGCCGCGCCGAGCAGGGAGCTGAGGCCGAAGCACACGCTGAAGACCGAGGACCAGAGCTCCGGCGTCAGCATCCGGTCAAGAAGATAGGACGGCGCCTGCGCCAGATCGGTCTTGATGAAAAAGGGCAGGAAATTGCTCGTGACCGGCGAAAAGAAGAAATTGATGAACAGGATCGAACCCAGCAAAGCCAGGATCGCTCGCTTGGTCTTGAGATATTCGATCCCGTCGGCCATATCCCGCACGGCGAGGCGCAGCGTCAGCCGCTCCGAGGACGGCCGGTGCTCATAGCGGATCAGCATTTCGGAGATGCCGGAGGCCACAAAGCAGAGCCCTACCAGGAAAAAGAGCGCGTAGACCGGCAGGGCCGCGTACAGGATGCCGGCCAGGATGATCCCGAAGATGCCCTCCAGGGCGCTCTTCATCGAAAAATATGCGTTGGCCTGCTGCAGCAGCTCCTCCTTCACGATGTGGGGGAACAGCGCGCCCGCGGCGGGGTTGAACACGCCGCTGACCGCGTTGCCCAGGATACCGAGAGCAAACAGGATCGCCAGCTGCGCCCGCGGCGCCCGGAACAGCAGCATCAGCGCTGTCGCCAGCAGGATCGAGCCGCCTTTCAGGAAGTCGCAGACGACCATGATCTTCGCCTTGTTGAAGCGGTCGCCCAGCACGCCGCCGACTGGCGTGAAGACCAGCAGGGCCGCCCCGCACAGCGCCAGATACAGGCCCTGCAGGAAGGCATTGTTGCCGCTGATCTCCAGAATGTAAAAGCTGACGGCGAAGCTGTACAGGATCGCGCCGAGCTCGGATACCAGCGCGCCGAGGAAGACCAGCCGGAAGTTCCGGCCGGCAAAGACGTTGTCCTGCTTTTGAACTGACTCATGCATGGCCGCTGATCTCCTTCCATTGCCCGTACAGCGCCGGGGCGTCCAGCAGGCGGAGCAGTTCGGCGACGCTGCCGGCGGCGCTCGCTCCGAAGATGTCGAAAACAGTGATCTGATCCATGTGGTCGGCAAAGCGCAGGCTCCTCAGGCTGTAATCCGGCTGGGAATCAAAGCGCTGCGCACAGGCGCCTGCCTCCCGCAGCGATGCTTCGGAGGCCTCCCGCTGCCCGGCCTTCTCCTGGGCATAGGCCAGCACGGCCAGCATCTCCGCCTGGATCTTGTCGAGAGTGTCCGGCTTCGCCTCCATTTTCAGCCCGGAAAGCAGTGCCAGTCCCAGGCGGCCGACAGCCAGCGCCGAATCCCAGTCGCCCCGCGAGCGGAACAGAAACACATAGCCCATGACCGCGGTGAGCAGGGTGGAGAGGCCTTGCAGGAGCGCCTCTGCCAGGAACGGCGAGGCCTCCTCCGGGCGGCCCAGAAAGCCCGCCAGCAGCATGCCGATCTCATCACTGAACACGCCGCCCGCATTGCTCTTCTTCAGCAGCTCCAGGCTGGCTTCCCGCTCACCCAGCAGGAAGCGGACGGTCGACAGACTGCCGCAGATCATCGCCTCGCTGACGAGAGGATCCTCGTTCTGCGGGAGCAGCACGAGGGCTTGCTCCAGCAGCTCCTGCGCCCGAAGGAGCTGCTCTCGGTCGTGCCTGCCTGCCCCGAAGGCCTGATAGACCATAGCGCAGGCATACACGACGCGGAAAGAATGCGGATATCGGGCCAGGGCCTTTCCCGCCTCGCCCAGCGCGGCCGGGTCCAGGGTCTGGCAATACTGACAGAGCCGGTCCAGCATGGGCTCCAGGCGGTTGTCCTTTATCTGATAGCCGAGCAGCGCGTCGACCGAGGTGTCGAAAAAGTCTGCCAGCGCCACGATCAGGTCCAGCTCCGGCGTCGACTGGCCGGACTCCCATTTATAGACCGCGCCGACCGTCACGCCCAGAGCCTCTGCCAGCTTTTCCTGCGTCAGCTTCCGCTGCTTCCGGAACATCCGGATGTTTTCCGCGAGCGTCAGTTTCATCTGCGCGCCTCCTTTTCCCTGTTTTCACCCCCAGTATAGCGGAGAAAGGAGAAAAAGGGAAGAGAGCGCCAATACTAAAATTCTATTATTTTTTATACTGACAGTATGGGTTCTGGAGATAAAGGAAAAGAAGCCGGTGCGATCCTCGGATCGCACCGGCTTCGGGGAGCGGAGATTCCGATTGCCGACGGACGGCTGTTCACAGGTTCAGCAGCACCAGGGCGGCCAGGATGAACAGCAGGCCGAACAGCTGCTTCCGTCCCGGCTTTTCGCGAAACAGCAGCGCTGACAGCAGCATCACCAGCACGATCGTGCCGGCGCTGAACAGGGGATAGACCAGGAAGGCAGGGAGCTTTGCCAGCGCGCGCAGCAGGAGGACGGAGGAGAAATAGTTCGGGACGCCGACGGCGACGCCCGCGGCCAGCTCCTTCGGCAGGAGCTTTTTGCCTGTGCGGCGGCGCTCCCGGAGGGCCAGCAGCAGGGTGAAGACCGCCGCCGTCAGAAAGAGCCAGAAGAAATAGGCCCCGTCCTCCGCGCGGTCGCCGAGCTGCTCGAAGACTTTCGCCATCGAGTCGGCGCAGCCGCCGGCCAGCAGCGTCAGCAGCAGGAGCGGGAAGGAGCGCGCGCCGCCCTCCCCGTCCGCGCCGGGTTTGTCCGTGTGGATCAGCAGCATGGCCGGCAGGACGAGCAGCGCGCCGGCAAGCTGAAAGGCTCCCGGCCGCTCGCCGAAGCAGAGCAGGCTCAGCAGCAGCGACACCAGCAGCCCCAGCCGGGCGAAGGCCGCCGACAGCGAGGCGCCGTTGAGGCGCACGCTGCTCTGCATCGTGACGAGGCCGGCGACGAACAGCAGTCCGCCCGCGGCGCCGCAGAGCAAGGTCGTGCGGCTGGCGGAGAGGATCAGCGCGCGTTCCGGCGTCAGCAGCAGGGCGAGCAGGATACAGGTCAGATAATTGCCGAGCAGCAGGCCGAAGCGGTTGCCCTCCTGATGGCGGAACAGCTTCAGCACGAGCGCCATCGAGGCGCTGCTGAGCATGGCGAGTAAAAGAACGATCATGGGAAGACCTCCGATTGAGGATCGCTGAAAAAGCACCGCTGAAAAGCGGTGCTTTTTGCGGGAGGAAGCTCAATCCTTCACGACGGCGATGACCTCGCATTCGAGCAGCACGTCTTTGGGCAGACGGGCTACCTCGACGCAGGAACGGGCGGGGAAGGGCTCAAGGAAATGGCGGGCGTAGATCGCGTTGATCGCGCCGAAATCGTCCATGTTCTTGATGAAAACGGTGGTCTTGACCACATGACCCATGTCGCTGCCGGCGGCCTCGAGGAGGTTGGCGATGTTGGTGAAGACCTGCTCGGCCTGGGCCTCCAGACCCTCGGCCAGCG
>CAMZIX010000073.1 GCA_947307375.1 uncultured Clostridia bacterium
GCCGCCAGATGCAGGTCGATCGGCCGCCTGCCGAGCTGGCAGCCGCCGGGGAGGCTCATCCGCGCCTCGCCGCAGCGGGCGATCAGCGCGCCGAGGAAGATCACCGAGGAACGCATCTCCTCCATCAGCGCGGGCGGGATCTCGCTGCGCGAGCAGAGCGCGGAGTCTATGTAGACCTCGTTCCCCTGCTGCTCGGCCCGGCAGCCCAGCCGGCGCAGGATGCGCAGCGCCGCGTCCACATCCCGCAGCCGCGGCACCTCCGTCAGCTCGACGCGCGCCGGGCAGACGATGGAGGCCGCCAGGATCGGCAGCGAGGCGTTTTTCGAGCCCTGGACCGGGCAGCAGCCCCTCAGCCTGTTTCCGCCGCGGATATGCCAGAATTCCATAGTAAAACCCCCTGCGCACAGAAATCATGCCATCCTATGCGCAGGGGGCTTTTCTTGTGATTGGATTCAGATCTGCAGCAGGCTCAGGATCTCGGCGCAGATCCGGTCCGTGGCCTCGGGCACGGCCAGCGAGCGCATCGCCGCCGACATATCGGCCAGGCGCGCGGTGTCGCCCAACAGGCTGCGGATCTCTTCGAGCAGCGAGGCCGCGTCGAACTCGCCCTCCAGCAGCACCTGCGCGCCGCCGGCGCGCTCGAGCACGCGGGCGTTGCGCTCCTGATGGTGGTTGGTGACGTTCGGCGAGGGTACGAGGATCGCGGGCGTGCCGGTATAGCTCAGCTCCGAGAGCGTGGAGGCTCCGGCGCGGCAGAGGATCAGGTCCGCCGCGACCATGACGCGCGGCATGTCGTAGATATACTCGCGCAGCTCCGCGCCGCAGTCGGCGGGATCGAGCTCCAGCGCGGCGAGCTTGCGGGAAAACTCGGCCCAGTCGCGGCTGCCGACGGCGTGGATCAGGTGAAAGTCCTTCTGTCCGCGCAGCAGCGGCAGCAGCTCGAGCATTTTGTCGTTCATGTGCCCGGAGCCCAGCGAGCCCCAGACGGACACCACCAGCGGCGTCTCGTCCCGGAGCCCGAGCTCGGCGCGGGCGTTCTCGCGGGTGAAGCGGTCGAACTCTCCGCGCACCGGCGTCCCGGTGACGACGACGCGCTCCGGCTCGCGGTACTGCGCGCGGCTCTCCTCAAAGCCCACCATGATCCGGTCCACCGTCCCGGCGAGCATCTTCGTCGTCAGGCCGGGGACGGCGTTGCTTTCGTGCACGGCCGTCGGGATGTGCTGCTTCGCCGCCTCCATCAGCACCGGGAAGCAGACGTAGCCGCCGGTGCCGATCACGGCGTCGGGCCGAAACTCCTTCAGGATCCTCCGCGTTATGCGCACGGAGCGGTTCACGTTGTGCAGAGTCTGCAGGTTGTGCGCCACGTCGGCAGGGGTTTTTCCGCGGCTGACGTTCGTCACGGGCAGGGCGCGGATCTCATAGCCCGCACGAGGCACGAGCTCCATTTCCATCTTGCCCTCCGCGCCGAGGAAGAGGAACTCGCTGTCCGGCAGCAGCTCTTTCAGGCGGCCGGCCACGGCCAGGGCGGGGTTGATATGTCCGGCGGTACCGCCGCAGGTCAGTACAAATTTCATGGGGATTCTTCTTTCTATACAAGGAGTTCGCGGGAAGCGGAGAGCACGATGCCCATCTCGCCGAGCTGGATCAGCAGCGCGGTGCCGCCGTAGCTGAAAAAGGGCAGGGAGATGCCGGTACAGGGCAGCAGGTTCGTCACCACCGCCACGTTCAGAAAGGTCTGGATGGCCAGCAGCGTTGTAATGCCCGCGCAGACGAGGCAGCTGAAGCGGTCGCGGCAGTGCAGGGCGATCCAGTAGCCGCGCAGGATCAGCAGCGCAAAGAGCAGCAGGATCAGCGACGCGCCGAGAAAGCCGAGCTCTTCGCAGACGACGGAGAAGATGAAGTCGTTGTGCTCCTCCGGAAGATACAGGAATTTCTGCCGACTGCCGCCAAGCCCGAGCCCGCTCAGGCCGCCGGAGCCGATCGTATACAGGGACTGGACGATCTGATAGCCCTCGTCGGAGGCGCTGGAAAAGGGATCGCGCCAGGTGACGATGCGCGAGGAGGCGTAGGGGAAAAAGGCCAGCAGCACGCCGAGGCCGGCGCCGGCCGCCGTGAAGGCCGCCAGGAACCAGCCGAGGCCGAGGCCGCCGAGGAAGAGCATCGCGCCGCCGATCGCCAGCAGGATGATCGAGGCGGAGAAATGCGGCTCGAGCACCAGCAGGCCGATCAGCACCGCGAGGATCCCCGCAAAGGGAAGCACGCCCCAGCGAAAGCTCCTCATCCGGCCGCGAAAGCGGCAGATCAGCACCGCAAAGCTGAGGATCACGGCGAGCTTGGCCAGCTCCGAGGGCTGCAGCGTCAGCCCGCCGACGCCGAGCCAGCGCCGCGCGCCGTTGGCGCGCACGCCGACGAAGGGAACCAGCAGCAGCAAAACGACCGTCAGGCCCAGAAAGGGAAAGGCGCAGCGCCGGTAGAAGCCCATCGGAAAGCGGGAGGCCAGCCACAGCGCGCCCAGGCCCAGCACGGCGAACAGCAGCTGCCGCACGAAGTAATAGGCGGGGCGGCCGCCGGTCACGTGACCGGGATCGTAGTAGGCGCGGGGGTAGCTCGCCGAGAGCACCATCACCACGCCGATGCCGAGCAGCAGCAGGACCAGCAGGCAGAAGGGCCAGTCAAAGCTCCGGCGGCGTTCCTTGCCCGGAACAGACGAAAAATCGGCGAGGCGGGCACCGTCGGTTCGCAAGCTCCCACCTCCCCGATTTTCATGCGGCGATCAGAAACGCCGGTACACCCACAGAAAGGATATGATCGCGGCAAGCAGAGATATGCCGGTATAGAGGCAGAAAAGTTCTTTTTCTTTCCACTTTTTTCCCGTCCATCCGCCCATTTCGAGGTGGTGATGGAGCGGCGCCATGCGGAAGATGCGCTTGCCCTCGCCCGTCATTTTTTTGGTCAGCTTGAAATAGGAGACCTGGATGATGTCGGACAGGGTCTCGAGGATGTACACGATACCGACGGAGATCAGGATCAGCGGCATGTCGTAGGCGAAGGCCAGGGCTGCCGCCGCGCCGCCGAGGAAGAGCGAGCCGGTGTCGCCCATGAAGACCTTGGCGGGGTTGAAGTTGTAGACCAGGAAGCCCAGCAGGCCGCCCAGCAGCGCCGAGGCGAAAATGCCCTGCGGCAGGAAGCGCTCGCCCCAGGCGTAGGTCACGCAGGCAAAGAAGAGGCAGACCGGGATGCTGGTGCCGGTGGCGAGGCCGTCCACGCCGTCGGTGATATTGACGGCGTTGACCGTGCCGACGATGACGAAGGCGGCGAAGACGAAGTAGAGCCACTGGGGCATGCGGACCGTGCCGCCGGTGAAGGGCACGTAGAGCTCGGTGTTGACCAGGCCGAGGTTGCGCATCAGGATGACGAAGGCCAGCGCCGCCGCCAGCTGCAGCAGGAACTTCATCCGCGCGGAGAGGCCGGTGTTCTGCTTGTTTTTGATCTTCTCCCAGTCGTCGAGCATGCCGATCGCGCCGAAGACCAGCGCGAAGATCAGCACGAACAGATGGGCGAAGCTGCCCTCTAGCATGCTGGAGAAGCCCACGGTCAGCACGACGACGGCCACGGCGAGGATGAACATCACGCCGCCCATCGTGGGCGTGCCGCTCTTGGCCGCGTGCCAGGTGGGGCCGTTCTCCTTGATGGCCTGTCCGGCCTTCTGCCTGTGCAGCCAGGGGATATAGTATTTGCCGAAGGCGGTCGAAATCAGAAAGGCGATCAGCAGCGACGCGATCATCTTCATCGTCAAATTCATGCGCGTTTCCTCTTCTCTATGTACTCAGAAACGATTTCTCTCTCGTCCATGTGGTGTTTTTCCCTGCCGACGACCTGATAGTCCTCGTGGCCCTTGCCGGCCAGCAGGATCACGTCGCCCTCGCGGGCCTGGTCGATGGCCCAGCGGATGGCCTCCGCGCGGTCGACGATCACCTTGACCGTGCCGCGGCGGGCCTTCATGCCGGCCAGGATCTCGTCGATGATGGCCTGGGGCTCCTCGGTGCGCGGATTGTCGCTGGTCACGATCGTAAGGTCTGCGTTCTGCTCCGCGATCGCCCCCATCAGTGGGCGCTTTTTGCGGTCGCGGTCGCCGCCGCAGCCGAAGAGCACCACAAGCCGCCCTCTGGTCACCGGGCGCAGGGTCTTCAGCGCCTTTTCCAGCGCGTCGGGCTTGTGGGAATAGTCGATGATGATGCTGTAGTCCCCGTCGGTCGGGACGGATTCCATCCGCCCCTTGACGCCCCGGGCCTCCGCAAGCGCCGCGGCGCAGCCGCTCAGCGGGATGCCGAGGCAGAGCCCCGCCGCCAGCACGCTCAGCGCGTTATAGACCGAGAACATGCCGGGCACCGCGAACTTCGTCAGCGCCAGCTCTCCCCCGCTCACCGCCGCAAAGCGCACGCCGGAGGCGGAGAGACGGACGTCCTTCGCGGTCAGGTCGGCGTCGTTGCGCAGCGCGGAATAGGTGAAGAAGGGGCAGGGCGCGCCCTCCATCATATAGGCGGCGCGCTCGTCGTCGAGGTTGACGCAGCCGACGCGGCACTGGGAAAAGATCTTTTTCTTGGCCGCGGCGTATTCCTCCATCGTCCCGTGCAGATCCAGATGGTCCTGCGAGAGGTTGGTGAACAGCGCCACATCGAAGGTGATGCCCGCGACGCGCTCGAGCGCGAGCGAGTGGGAGGAGACCTCCATCACCACATGCGTGCAGCCCGCCTCCTTCATGCGGCGGAAGAGCTTGTGCAGCTCATAGCTCTCGGGCGTGGTATGCTCGGTGTGCAGCATTTCCTCGCCGATCATGTTTCCGTTGGTGCCGATCAGGCCGACCTTCGCGCCGAGCGTCCGCTCCAGCAGCTGCTTGAGGACGGAGGTCGAGCTGGTCTTGCCGCTGGTGCCGGTAAAGCCGATCACCGTCATCTCGGAGGCCGGATCGCCGAACCAGGCGCGGCTGGTCAGCGCGAGACCGAGGCGGCAGTCGCGGATCAGCAGATAGGGCGTTCCGTCGGCGGGCGCCTCCTCGCAGAGGACCGCCGCCGCGCCCTTCGCCATCGCCATCGGGATATAGCGGTGGCCGTCGGTCTCAAAGCCGCGCACCGCGACGAACAGGTCTCCCGGCTGCGTTTTGCGGGAATCGTAGCTCAGGCCGCCGATCTCGGTGTCGAGGTCGGCCGTGCCGCCGAGCAGCTCCAGGTCCCTGACCAATTCTCTCAGCTTCATATCTAATACCTTCCCAGTAAACTCTCGTCGTCGCTGACGAGCGCGACGGAGACGACGCTGCCGTGTTCGACCTCGGTTCCCGCGGGGATGCTCTGGCCGCCCACGCGCCGGCTGTCCGCGTCGCCGATCGGGCTCCAGCTCTGCAGGTACAGGCCCCGCCGGGCCAGGAGATCCCGCGCCTCGCGATAGCTCAGGCCGCGCAGCTCGGGCATTTCCTCGCTCTCCGCCGAGGGAGCCGCGTCAAAGTACAGGATGATCTGCGTGCCGGCCGCGATCCTCACGCCGCTGCGGGGCAGCTGCGCCGTCACGCGCTCGCCCTCGCCGATCCGGCGGCTGTCGAGCCCGGCCTCCCGGAGCGCCGCGGCGGCCTCCGCCGCCGTCAGGCCAATGAGATCCGGTACCGCGACGTCCGCGGAGGGCTCCGTGTCCGTCTGCGGCTCCACGCCGAGAACGGGCAGGATATCCGCCATCATATGCCCCACCACCGGGGCCGCCATCTGGCCGCCGCTGATATACACGCCGGACTTCGCGGACGGGGTGTCCAGGAAGACCAGGATCGCGATCTGCGGCGCGTCCGCCGGGGCCACGCCGATGAAGGAAACGATGTACTGCTTCTCTCCGGTCTGCGCCTCAAGGCTGACCTTCTCGCTGGTGCCGGTCTTGCCGCCGATGCGGTAGCCCGCGACCGCGGCGTTGCGTCCGGTGCCCTCCTTCGGGTCGCCGACGACCTGCTCCAGGATGCCGCGGACCTTTTCCGAGGTCTCCTCGCTGACGACCCGGCGTACGGCGGTCGGCGCGTGCTCATAGCGCGTGCTCCCGTCCGGGGCGACGATGCGCTGCACGACGTAGGGCTGCATCAGCGTGCCGCCGTTGACGCAGGCGCTGACCGCGGTGATCAGCTGCAGCGGCGTGATCGTAAAGGTCTGGCCGAAGGAGGCCGCCGCCAGCTGCGACTGGTTTTTCTTAGCATAAAAGGTGTTCTCGCTCCACCAGATGCTGCCGCTCTCGCCCGCCAGGTCGATGCCGGTCTTCGCCGTCAGGCTCTCGTCCGGATCGCCCGTCAGCTTCAGGAAGCCGAAGGCGTCGCAGTAGCGGTAGAAGTTCTCCGCGCCGACGCGCAGGCCGATGCTGACAAAGGCCGCGTTGCAGGAGTGCTGCACCGCCTGGGTCAGCGTCTGGGAGCCGTGGCCCCCGTCCTTCCAGCAGCGGATCGGGCTCGTGCGGCCGG
>CAMZIX010000074.1 GCA_947307375.1 uncultured Clostridia bacterium
CTTCTGGCAGTTCTCCATGCCGCCCTTGATGCTGTGCATCTCGCAGGGGGCGTAGGCGATGATGAGGGACGGGCCCTTATGAGCCTCGGCCTCGGCGATGGCCTTCAGGGTCTGGACCTTGTTGGCGCCCATGGCGATCTGGGCCACGTAGACGTAGCCGTAGGTCATGGCCATCTCGGCCAGGCTCTTGCTCTTGAGCTCCTTGCCGGCAGAGGCGAACTGCGCCACCTGGCCGATGTTGGAGGCCTTGGAGGCCTGGCCGCCGGTGTTGGAATACACCTCGGTGTTGAACACGAAGACGTTGACGTCCTCGCCGGAGGCGAGCACGTGGTCCACGCCGCCGTAGCCGATGTCGTAGGCCCAGCCGTCGCCGCCGAAGATCCACATGGACTTCTTGTTCAGGTAATCCTTCTGGGCGAGGATCTCGCGGGCCAGGGTGCAGGCGTCGCAGTCGCAGCCCTCGCAGACGCCCTCTTCGAGCGCCTTGACGAGCGCCTTCGCGGGCTCCTGGTTGGTGTTGCCGTCTTCATAGGTCTCGAACCACTTCGCGGCGGCTTCCTTGATGTCCTTGTCGCACCACTCGATGGCGACGAGCTTCTCGACCTTCGCCTTCAGATCGTCGCGGATCTTCTTCTGGCCGAGGTAGACGCCCAGGCCGTGCTCCGCGTTGTCCTCAAAGAGGGAGTTGGCCCAGGCGGGACCCTTGCCTTCCTTGTTGACGGTGTAGGGCGAGGTGGCAGCCGGGCCGCCCCAGATGGACGAGCAGCCGGTGGCGTTGGAGATGAGCATGTGATCGCCGAAGAGCTGGGTGACGAGACGGGCATAGCTGGTCTCGGCGCAGCCGGCGCAGGAGCCGGAGAACTCGAGGTAGGGCTGAGCGAACTGGCTGAACTTGACGTTGTCGGCCACGAACATCTCGGGCTTGGCAGCGACCTTCTCGACCATGTAGTCGAAGACCTCCTGCTCGGGCAGCTGGGTCTCCATCGGGACCATCTCGATGGCGTGGACGGCGCACTGGCTGATGCAGACGCCGCAGCCCATGCAGTCGAGCGGGGAGACGGCCATGGCGAACTTGTACTCGCCCTTGCCCTTGCCGACCTTGATGTCGGCCATCTTGGTCTGCGCGGGAGCCGCGGCGGCCTCCTCGGCGGTCAGCGCGAAGGGACGGATCGTGGCGTGCGGGCAGACAAAGGCGCACTGGTTGCACTGGACGCACTTCTCGGCGTCCCACTTGGGCACGCTGACGGCGATGCCGCGCTTCTCATAGGCGGCGGCGCCGAGCTCGAAGGTGCCGTCGGCGTGATCGACGAAAGCGGAGACGGGCAGGCTGTCGCCGTCCATCTTGTCCACGGGATCGAGGATGGAGGTGACCATCTTGACGGTCTTCTCGCGGCCGTGCTTGGCAACGACTTCCTTGTGATCGACGGCCTCAGCCCAGGAGGCGGGCACTTCGACCTTCTCAAAGGCGGTGGCGCCGGCGTCGATGGCGGCGTAGTTCATGTCGACGACGTCCTGGCCCTTCTTCAGGTAGGAGTGCAGGGCGGCGTCCTTCATGTACTGGATGGCCTCGGCCGCGGGCAGGACCTTCGCCAGGGCGAAGAAGGCGGACTGGAGGATGGTGTTGGTGCGCTTGCCCATGCCGATCTTCTTGGCCAGGTCGATGGCGTTGATCATGTAGAGCTGGATGTTGTTCTTGGCGATGTAGCGCTTGGAGGCGGCGTCGAGGTGATGCTCGAGCTCCTCAAAGCTCCACTGGCAGTTGATCAGGAACACGCCGCCGGGCTTCACGTCGCGGACGATGGGGAAGCCCTTGGTGATGTAGCTGGGCACATGGCAGGCGACGAAGTCGGCCTTGTTGATGTAGTACGGGCTCTTGATCGGGTTGTCGCCGAAGCGCAGGTGGCTGATGGTCACGCCGCCGGTCTTCTTGGAGTCGTACTGGAAGTAGGCCTGGACGTACTTGTCGGTGTGGTCGCCGATGATCTTGATGGAGTTCTTGTTCGCGCCGACGGTGCCGTCGCCGCCCAGACCCCAGAACTTGCACTCGATGGTGCCGGGCGCCGCGGTGGCGGGAGCCGGGCCTTCCTCGAGGGAGAGGTTCGTGACGTCGTCGACGATGCCGATCGTGAACATGCGCTTCATCTGATCCTTCTTCAGCTCGTTGTACACGGCGAAGACGGAGGCGGGAGGCGTGTCCTTGGAGCCGAGGCCGTAGCGGCCGCCGATGACCTCGATGCCGGTGCGGCCGGTGGTGGCCAGCGCGGTGACGACGTCAAGGTAGAGCGGCTCGCCCTGGGCGCCGGGCTCCTTGGTGCGGTCGAGCACGGCCAGCTTTTTGCAGGTGGCGGGGATGGCCGCGACCAGCTTCTCGGGGCAGAACGGACGGTACAGGCGGACCTTCACGAGGCCGACCTTCTCGCCGCGGGCGTTGAGGTAGTCGATGACTTCCTCGGCCACGTCGCAGATGGAGCCCATCGCGACGATGACGCGCTCGGCGTCGGGCGCGCCGTAGTAGTTGAAGAGCTGGTAATCGGTGCCGAGCTTCTCGTTGATCTTGCCCATGTACTCTTCGACGACCGCGGGCACGGCCTCATAATACTTGTTGGAGGCCTCGCGGTTCTGGAAGAAGATGTCGCCGTTCTCGTGGGAACCGCGCATCACGGGGTGCTCGGAGTTGAGGGCGCGGGCGCGGAAGGCCTGGACGGCGTCCATGTCGACCATGTCCTTCAGATCCTCGTAGTCCCAGACCTCGATCTTCTGCAGCTCGTGGGAGGTGCGGAAGCCGTCGAAGAAGTTCAGGAAGGGCACGCGGCTCTTGATGGCGGCCAGATGGGCCACGGGCGCGAGGTCCATGACCTCCTGCACGTTGGTCTCGGCCAGCATGGCAAAGCCGGTCTGACGGCAGGCCATCACGTCGCTGTGATCGCCGAAGATGTTCAGGGTGTGGCTGGCGAGGGTACGGGCGGACACGTGGAACACGCCGGGCAGCAGCTCGCCTGCGATCTTGTACATGTTGGGGATCATCAGCAGCAGGCCCTGGGAGGCGGTGTAGGTGGTGGTCAGGGCGCCCGCGTTGAGGGAGCCGTGCACAGCGCCGGCGGCGCCGGACTCAGCCTGCATCTCCTGCACCTTGACGGTGGAGCCGAAGATGTTCTTGCGGCCCTGAGCGGCCCACTGGTCCACATAGTCGGCCATGGGGCTGGACGGGGTGATGGGGTAGATAGCGGCTACTTCGGTGAACGCGTAGGATACATGGGCGGCGGCGTTGTTGCCGTCCATGGTCTTGAAGTGTCTCTTCATACAGTCATCTCCATGCATAAATTTTCTAAAATCGGGTGCCGCGGGCATGCCCGAAAGCCCCCTTTTTCGCATTTTACAGTTTAACATTTTTTCCTTTGCTTGTAAACAGGCAAGCCGCACAAAATATTGCCTTTTTCGCACGGGGGCGGCGAGCCCCCCGTGAAGGCCCCCCTTGCCTGAAGGGAAGATTCCCCCGCCGTCTTCTCCTTCCTCCCTCCGCCCGCCCCGTCTCCTGAGCGCCGCGAACGAAATAACACTTGTGCTTTTGCTTCGGATAGTATATAATTGTACAGTCCGTCATAGCGGCCTGCGGCCGCCGGACGGCGCATCACCGTGAAAGGAGATCCTGATTATGGTGAATATCAAGAACGACAACGGTCAGATCAGCATCACGAGCGATGTTTTTACCTATCTGGCCGGCGACGCCGCCACCAGCTGCTTCGGCGTCAAGGGCATGGCCGGCCGCAGTGAAAAGGGCGGCCTGCAGCTGCTGCGTCGCGTGGATATGTCCAAGGGCGTGGTCGTGAACTTCAACGACGACGGCAGCCTCTCTCTGGAGCTGCACATCGGCGTGGACCACGGGGTCAACATGGCCGCCGTCTCCCGCAGCATCATCAAGGAAGTCAGCTACAAGCTGCAGCGCTCCACCGGCGTCCCGGTGAAGAACGTGGACGTATATATAGACACGATTATCGGATAAGCCCCGCTTCATCCGGGAGGTAGAAGAACTTGAGAGATTATATCGACGCCGCCGCCTTCAAGGAAATGATCCTGTGCGCCAACGCGGCGCTTCACCGCAGCGTCCAGTCCATCAACGAGCTGAACGTCTTTCCCGTGCCGGACGGCGACACCGGCACCAACATGGGCCTGACCCTCGGCAACGCCGCCGACGAGCTGAAAAAGCGCGACTTCAACACCGTCGCCGAGGCCTCCGCCTGCGTATCCTCCGCGCTGCTGCGCGGCGCGCGCGGCAACTCCGGCGTGATCCTCAGCCTGCTGTTCCGCGGCATCGCCAAGCGGCTGAAGGATCTGGAAACCGCCGGCTGTTATGAATTTTCCGCCGCCATGGTCGACGGCGTGGAGGCCGCCTACAAGGCCGTCATGAAGCCCGCCGAGGGCACCATCCTCACCGTCTCCCGCCTGGCCTCCGCCGCGGCGAAGGAAGCCGCCAAGAAGGAGAAGAGCCTCGAGGAGGCGCTGGAATGCGCCCTCAAGGCCGGCGACGAAGCGCTGGAGAACACCGTCAACCAGAACCCCGTGCTGAAAAAGGCCGGCGTCATCGACGCGGGCGGCAAGGGCTACATGGTCATCCTCCACGCGATGCTCGCCTCCCTGCGCGGCGAGATCCGCTCCGCCGAGGACGAGCCGGCCTCCGCCGCGAACGAGAGCGAGAGCGTGTTCGTGGCCGAAAAGGTGGACGTGCCGGAGCGCAACATCTTCGACACGGTCTACACGGTGCGCAAAAACGATCCGGACGTGGATCTGATGCCGCTGCGCCAGTATCTGGACGGCATCGGCGACTCCCTGGTCATCAACGACGACGACGAGATCATCAAGGTGCACGTACACACCGACGTCCCCGCGATGGCGCTGACCGAGAGCATGAAATTCGGCGAGCTGGAGCTGGTGAAGATCGAGAACATGCGCCTGCAGGCGCTGGATCAGATCGCCGGCGGCAAGGCGAAGAGCACCGACGACCTGGAGCAGGTGGAAAAGGACCTGGAGAGCGGCGCCGCCGAGCCCGAATTCGCCGAGCCCGAAAAGCAGTACGGCGTTGTCACGGTCTGCGCCGGCCGGGGCATGGAGGAGCTGTTCCGCGACCTCGGCGCCGACGGCATCGTCACCGGCGGTCAGACCATGAACCCCTCCACCGACGACATCCTCCGGCAGATCAACCGCACTCCCGCCTCCACGGTCTTCGTCTTCCCCAACAACAAAAACATCATCATGGCCGCCCAGCAGTGCGTCCCGATGACCGAGAAAAAGGTCATCGTCATGCCCACCAAAACGGTGCCGCAGGGCGTGGCCGCGCTGTTGAGCCTGAACCTTGACGAGCCGGAGGCTCAGATCGTCTCCGACATGAACGAGGCCATCAGCCGCGTGCACACCGCGATGATCACCTACGCCGCCCGCGACAGCGAATTCGACGGCCACAGCATCCGCGCCGGGGAATACCTGGCCCTGATGGACGGCGCGCTGATCGAGAACTGCACCGAAACGGACACGCTCTTCGCTTCGCTGAGCCGCGCCGCCAGGCCGATGGGGCCCGAGGTCATCACCATCTACTACGGGGCCGACGTCAGCACCGAGGAGGCCGAGGCAGCCGGCGCCGTCTTCGGCGAACGCTTCCCCGACGCGGAGATCAGCGTCGTCAGCGGCGGCCAGCCGGTCTACTACTACATGATCTCCTTTGAGTAACTCAACAGAACAAAAAGCTGCGGGATGCGCGTTGCGCATCCCGCAGCTTTCATTTGCTCTTATAAGGCCTTCAGGCAGAGCACGACCTCCCGGCCCTTCGCGTTTTGATAGACATAGCCGTCGCACTCGAAGCCCAGCTTCTCGTGCAGGCGCCGGCTCGCCTCGTTATCCGTCAGGACCTGCTGGAGCGCGATGCGGAAGCCCAGCTCCGCCGCCCGCGCCAGCGCGAGCCGCATGGCCTCGCCCGCATAGCCCTTTCTCCGCTCCGCCGGAAAGATCTCCGGTCCGAGGGACACAACGCTGCGGCTGTGCTCCATCAGGGAGACGCTTCCCACGACGTCTCCGTCCGAAACGACCGCCAGCATCTCAAACCGCTTTCCCCGCCAGCTGCCTCGATTATACTCGTCGATCAGCGCCGCGAGCTCGTCCTCCGTCATGTCCGGAGCCTGCTTTTCCCGCAGGATCCCCGCGTCGTCCCGCGTAAAGCGCCGCAGCGTCACCATTCCGTTCCCTCCCAAGCCGTTCTCAAAAACCGATGGCTCAGATCCCCGTCTCTCCCTCGCCCGGGCGGGGGAATTTGACGACGAAGACCGAGCCCTGGGGCTTGTTCGCTCCGACGGCGATGCTGCCGCCGTGGGCCAGCACCGCGTCGTGCACGATGCTCAGCCCGAGGCCGGTGCCGCCGGAGGCGCGGGAGCGCGCCTTGTCCACGCGGTAAAAGC
>CAMZIX010000075.1 GCA_947307375.1 uncultured Clostridia bacterium
CCCCTGGCGGGCGTTACCCGTTATCCTTGCCCTGCGGAGCCCGGACTTTCCTCATGCACGGGCTTTCGCCCTGTGCCCGCGGTCGTTCAGCCTGCTCTCTGAGGTATTGTAATCATTTTCGCCGGTCAAGTCAATCATTTCTTGTAATTATGAGGCGAAAGAAGTATAATATATGTTTGTGAGGTGATTGATTTTGACTTTATCAGAATATATCGATTCAATCAAAAATAAACGGATCGCCGTGATCGGCATCGGCGTCAGCAACACGCCCTGGATCGAACTGCTGCTGAAAAACGGCTGTGCTGTGACCGCCTGCGACCAACGCAGTGCCGAGCAGATGGGCGATACCGGAAAACGTCTGGCCGTTCTCGGTGCGAAACTGAATTTAGGGCCGGATTATCTGGAAGATCTGGATCAGGATATCATTTTCCGCACGCCCGGCCTGCTGCCCTTTGACAGGCATCTGGAGGCAGCCAGAGCGCGCGGCAGCATCGTCACCTCCGAGATGGAGCTTTTCTTCTCGCTCTGTCCCTGCCGCAGCATCGCTGTGACAGGCAGCGACGGGAAAACGACGACAACGACCATTATCTCCGAGCTTCTGAAAGCGCAGGGCTATACCGTACATCTCGGTGGGAATATCGGAAAACCGCTTCTCTGCGAGCTGCCGAACATGAAGCCGGAGGATATTGCTGTGCTTGAGCTCAGCTCTTTTCAGCTTCACAGCATGATCTGCCGTCCCAATGTGGCCGTCATCACCAATCTGACGCCCAACCACCTCGATAAACATAAGGATTTCCAGGACTACATCGACGCCAAGCGTTCTATTTTCATGAAGCAAGAGCCGGAGGATCTGCTGATCCTGAATCGGAACGACGAACACAGCGACTATTATGCCTCTTTTGCCCGTTCCCGTGTCCATTGGTTTTCCGATACGCAGCCTGTCGCGGACGGCGCTTTCCTCGAAGACGGCGTCCTTTACCGCGCCAGGGAAGGCAAACGCACAGAGATCATGCGTGCCGATGAGATCCGTATTCCCGGCCGTCATAACGTGCAGAACTGCCTGACCGCCTTCGCCGCGACCGAGGGTCTGGTCGATCCCGACATCTGCCGCAGCGTTGCGATGGATTTTCCCGGCGTTGAACACCGCCTGGAGGAGGTCCGTATCCTGCGCGGCGTAACCTATATCAACGATTCGATCGCCAGCAGTCCGACCCGGACGATCGCTGGACTTCGTGCCATGAAAACGAAACCCATTGTTATCGCCGGCGGCTACGACAAACACATTCCCTTCGACCCGCTCGGCGATGAGCTCTGTCTGCGCGCCAAGCACGTGATCCTCTGCGGCGCTACCGCGGATAAGATTCGCGATGCGATCCTGGCCTCTCCAAATTATCCGTCCTCTGGTCTGACCTATGAAATGATCGACGATTTTGCCGATGCCGTCCATACGGCGTCTGACGAGGCCGGGGAAGGGGACATCGTACTTTTGTCTCCGGCCTGTGCCGCTTTTGATCGCTTCAAAAACTTTGCCGAACGCGGCAAAACCTTTAAGAAACTCGTAATGGAGCTGTAAGGCATGAAGATATCCGACATAAAACCGCAGGTCTATGAGATGGCCGTGCAGGCGGAAGCCAGGATCCGGCCTGTATTCGATCAGATCGACCGTGTGGCGCAGGAGAACACCCGAAAGGTGATGGAGGCCTTCCAGGACCATCGCGTCTCTGAGGCCTGTTTTGCGGGCACTACGGGCTACGGCTATGACGACCTGGGCAGAGAAACGCTGGACAGGATCTATGCACAGATTTTCGGCACGGAAGCGGCCATTGTGCGCTCTCAATTTGTCAACGGTACGCACGCGCTGACCTGCGCCATGTTCGCGCTCTCCGCTCCCGGCGAGACTGTCCTGGCCGTGACCGGAACGCCCTATGATACGCTGCGCTGTGCGATCGGTCTTTCCGGTGACGGCGTCGGTTCGCTTCGCTATTACGGGATCGGCTACAAGCAGGTGGATCTGACCGGCTCAGGCGAACCCGATTATGAGCAGATCATTCAAGCTGCCGCCGACCCGAAGGTCACCGGCGTCATGCTTCAGCGATCCCGCGGCTATGAGGATCGACGCGCGCTGACGATCGAAGACATTCGCCGCATCTGTGAATCTGTTCGGTCCGTCAATCCGTTCGCGCATATTATGGTCGACAACTGCTACGGGGAATTTACCGATCTCCTGGAGCCGACGCAGGTCGGCGCCGACTTGATCGCGGGTTCTCTGATCAAAAATCCGGGCGGCGGTATTGCGCCGACGGGCGGTTATATCGCCGGCAAACAAAAGCTTGTCGATCGCGCCGCCCTTCGGCTGACGACGCCGGGGATCGGCGCTGAGTGCGGCTCGACGCTCGGCGTCAGCCGTCAATTCTATCAGGGACTGTTCCTTGCACCGCACACGGTTTCCCAGGCTTTGAAAACTGCGGTTTTCTGCGCGGCGATGATGGATGAACTCGGTATCGAAAGCGCACCTCGATTTGATGAGAAGCGTTCCGACATCATTCAGATGGTCAAGCTCGGCAGCGCGGACAGGCTGAAAAAGTTTTGTCTCGGCATCCAGGCCGGCGCGCCCGTGGATTCCTATGTCACGCCGGAACCCTGGGCTATGCCCGGCTATGACGACGAAGTCATCATGGCGGCCGGCGCCTTTATCCAGGGCTCTTCGATCGAGCTGTCGGCAGACGGGCCGATGCGTGAGCCTTATATTGCCTATATGCAGGGCGGCCTGACCTACGAATCAGGAAAACTCGGCATCATGATGGCCGTCAGTGCCATGCTGGGCTGATCGTCCGCATATACTGCTGCGGGAGGTGATCCCGTGCAGCATCGACGCGGCGCCCGATATGCGCCGATCCAAACCGGCAGACGATGGGGTTCCTGGTTTTTTACGATGGCTCTGGTGGCCTTTCTGGTTTGCATGTCGCTCTATTTGCGCAGCATTTCCACTCAGATTGCGATCTCAGACGCAAGTGACGTCGTTACCATGCGCATCAATCGGGCCATCGCACAGATCATGAACGAGGGCAACTATGACGGGGGTTATTTCGTCACCTTTGAAAAAGGGGAGAACGGCGAAGTGACCGCCATCAGCTGCAACATGGCGCGCATCAACGCGCTGTCCTCCGAGATCCTGGACCGCGTGGTCGGCGCAACAGAGAACTACACTGCGACCGTTCAGATCCCGCTGGGCAATCTCACCGGACTGAGTCTGCTGATGGGACGCGGGCCAAAGGTCCCGGTGGAGATCGTGACCCTGACTTCTTCGCGGGTTGAATTCAAAAACAATATCGTTACTGCCGGCATCAATCAGACCAAGCATCAAATCACACTGGGGATCAAGGTGGATATCGATATCCTTGTCCCTTGGGGCAGTGAAAGCACCCAGGTAGTCACGGAGGTGCTGATTGCCGACACCGTTATCGTCGGTCAGGTCCCCGGCACTTATCTGGATCTGCAGCGTGACGGAAGCTGATCCGGCCTTTTCTGTATATTCTTCGATAGGGTGGTAGTTCCCATGGATGTAAAAAAAGAGATCCTTCGCCTGAGGCGGGAATTGGAGTATCATAACAAGCTTTATTATGTGCTGGATGCTCCGGTCATTTCGGACTATGAATACGACATGCTGATGCAGCGGCTCAAGGCCCTGGAGGCAGAGCATCCCGAACTGATCACGCCTGATTCGCCGACGCAGCGCGTGGGCGGACAGGCGCTCAGCCAGTTCGAGCCGGTACAGCATCAGGTGCCGCTGGAAAGCCTGACGGACGTTTTTTCCCATGAGGAGCTTTTTGCCTTCGGCGACCGTATGGACAGCCTGCTGGCTGAGGCGCACGATTATGTCGTAGAGCCGAAGATCGACGGCCTGTCGATGTCGCTGGAATACGAAAACGGCGTTTTTGTCCGCGGCGCCACCCGCGGCGACGGCGTCACCGGAGAAAACGTGACCGAGAACCTGCGCACGGTGCGCTCGCTGCCGCTTCATATTGAAAACGCGCCGGAACGTCTGATCGTCCGCGGCGAGGTCTATATGTCCAAATCGGTATTTGCCCAGCTCAACGCCGAGCGTGAGATCCGCGGCGAAGCGCTGCTGGCAAATCCCCGCAACGCGGCCGCCGGCTCCATGCGTCAGCTGGATCCCAAGGTCGCCGCCTCACGAAAGCTGGACATCATCTGCTTCAACCTGCAGTATACGTCCGGCGAAGCATATCGGACGCACGCCGAGACTCTGGATGCCATGAGGGACATGGGTTTTCCCGTGGTGCCCTATACCCGCTATGATAAAATCCGGGATTGCGTGGAGCAGATCGAGTGGCTCGGTGAAAACCGCGGCGACCTTCCCTACGATATGGACGGCGCCGTCATCAAAATCAATTCCCTGGCACAGCGTCAGGCATTGGGCAGTACCGCCAAAGCACCGCGCTGGGCCGTAGCTTACAAATATCCTCCGGAGAAAAAGGAGAGCCGTGTGCTCGATATCGTCGTTCAAGTCGGCCGAACCGGCGTCTTGACGCCGAAGGTCATCGTCGAGCCGATTCGTTTGGCCGGAACAACGGTTTCCGCCGCTACCCTGCACAACCAGGATAATATCGACCGTCTCGATCTGCGCATCGGAGATACCGTTCTGCTGCAGAAAGCGGGTGAGATCATCCCGGAGGTGCTGTCGGTCAACAAGGCCAAACGCCCGAAGGGTACGGTTCCTTTTGTATTGCCGTGCGTCTGCCCGGAGTGCGGCTCACCGGTCGTGCGTGATCCGGACGGGGCAGCCGTTAGATGCACCAGTCCGGAATGTCCCGCCCAGCGTCTGCGCAATATCGCTCATTTTGCTTCGCGCGAGGCCATGGACATTGAAGGCCTCGGCATTTCCGTCTGCGAAAGCCTGATCCAGAACGGTCTGGTAAAAACCGCCGCCGATCTGTATTATCTGGACGCCGCTTCCGTTGCTGCGCTGGACCGCATGGGTGATAAGTCCGCAGCCAATCTGATCGCTGCCATTGATAAGAGCCGCGAGGCAGGCCTTGCCCGGCTGCTCTGCGCCTTCGGCATCCGTCAGGTCGGTCAGAAGGCGGCCAAGGTGCTTGCCTCCCATTATTCCGATCTGGACAGCCTGATGGCGGCGAGCGCTCAGGAACTGACGCTGATCCCCGATATCGGAGAAATCACCGCGGGCTTCATCACCGAATGGTTCTCTCTGCCCCAGTCCCGGCATCAGATCGCGCGCCTTCGCGAAGCCGGCGTCAGCTTTTCCAGCAGGGAAGAGAAGAAGGACAACCGTTTTGCGGGGCTGACCTTTGTCCTGACCGGCACGCTGCAGCGCTACACGCGGGACGAAGCTTCTGCCATCATCGAAAGCTACGGAGGGAAAGCATCCGGCTCAGTCTCCAAAAAGACGAGCTATGTCCTGGCCGGTGAAAACGCCGGAAGCAAGCTGACGAAGGCGGAGGCGCTCGGCATCCGCATCCTCAGCGAAGAAGAATTTACTGAAATGATCCAGTGATATGATCGCTTTATTGATTTATCTGTTGAGCGGCCTGCTGCTTGCATGGCTGCTGTTCAGCGACCGTCGGATCGCCGTTCGGATCTGGTTTGGTTTTGTTTTCGGCTGCGTCCTGCTGATGTGGCTGCCCTGTCTGTTTGCTTTTGTTTTCGGCTTTACGTTTCCCGCGCAGCTGTGCGCCCTGACGCTGGCCGGATCAGTCGGTCTTGTCGCTCTTTTCTTCTTGATAAAAAGAAAAACGCTTTCTCTCCATTCAGCAGACGAAGCCGACCGGCGTGACTGTATCGGCTTTGCACTTTCGTTTGCCTTGACGTGTTTCTGCGCCTATCTGCTGCACACGCACGTCCTTCGTCCGGAAGCGGACGGCAGCCTCTGGGTCGGTCAATCCACCTACGGCGATCTGGCGATGCATCTCGGCTTTATAGAAAGCCTGTTCCGCCAGGGTTTTTTCCCGCCTGAATACAGCATTTTCCCCGGACAGCAGCTGAACTATCCTTTTCTGGTGGACGCCGCCTCCGCGAGCCTCCGCTTTTTTGGGCTGAGCCTTCGGATGTCGGTGATCGTGCCGAGCCTTGTCATGCTCCTCTGTGTCTTCTGGGGCTTCTGGCTGCTGGCTGACTCCGTGACGGACAAGCTTTTTCCCGATCTGCTGTCCTGGCTGTTCTTCGTAATGAACGGCGGCTTCGGTTTTGCGCTTTTCCTCGGGAAATATCCTTTCAAGTCCATCTTCACCGGCTATTACACCACGCCCACCAATTATATGGATGAAGACATCCGATGGGTCAACGTCATCTGCGACATGCTGATCCCGCAGCGGACGACGATGGCCGGCT
>CAMZIX010000076.1 GCA_947307375.1 uncultured Clostridia bacterium
CCGGATCCCCGCCTCGCCCGCGGCGGTGAGCGCGCGGCGGTTCCGCTCCGAGAGGCCCTTGCGGCTGTCCAGGAGCGTGCCGTCCAGGTCGAAGGCGATCAGTTTCGGTTTCGTCGTCATGTGCTTGCCCCATTCCTTGTTGATCGGCCAATTATAGCAAGTCTCCCGCCCGCTTGTCAAATTCCCCTCTTTCCGGTTGATTTGAGCGGAAAAATCTGCTATACTTGTGAAAACCGACAGGAATCCCCGTTTCGGGCAGGAGGTGCGGCATGGCGCTGGATCAAGCCTATTTCGACGCGATCAGCATTGATCTCGTCAAGCGGAAATACTATAACGCCAACAAAGTGGAGGCCGTGCTGGAGGACATCCGCCGGCAGGCGCTGCTGCTCAATCGTGAGAATGAGCTGCTGGGCCGGCAGCTTTACGCGCTCCACGGCCAGAAGGACGAGATCGGCGACGCGCTGCTGTCCGCCAAGACCATCGCCCAGCAGATCATCGCGGACGCGCAGACCCAGGCCGAAAAGATCCTGGGCGAGGCCAGGCGCCTCAGCCGGGAAATGACGGCCGAGGCCGAGCGCGACTGCCGCGAGACCCGTGAGGAGACCGAGGCCGCCCGCCGGGAGCTGACGCAGCGGATCGACGGACTGGAGCAGAGCGTGCGCGTGCGGATGCTCAGTCTGATGGACGAGGTCTGCACCGAGCTGCACATCTTCTCCGAGACCGAGAGCGAGGACGGCGAGGCCGCGCCCGCCGACCTCAGCGACAAGGTGGGCGCCATCGCCCGCGAGCTGGAAGCCATCGGCGAGGACGAATAGAGCTTCATGCTCCGCAGAGGACGAGGCGAAAGCCCCGTCCTTTTTTCTCTCTCTGTATTTATCGAAAAACGATATTTTTTCATTGACAAGCGATAAGGTCCATGCTATGATACAGCCATAGACAGACAGAGAGGAGCTGGGCTCATGAACTGGGACAAGGACAAAAGCATCCTGCTCACGCAGATCTGCACGGCGGTCTTCGCCGCGCTGCTGCTGGCGCTGGACGTCGGCTGCTACTGGGCGGCGAGCTGGTTCGTCGTGCTGCGCGGGCTCGACCGCGGCAGCGTCTGGTATTTCACCGCGACGGTCTACGCCTGCAGCGTGTTCGCCTGGCTGCTGCTCTGGAATCTCTGGAGCCTGCTGGGCAATATCAAGCGCGGTGAGATCTTCACCGCCGACAACGTCCGGCGTCTGCGCATCGTAAGCTGGTGCTGCGTAGGCGCGGCGCTGCTGTGCCTGGTCAGCGCGCTCTATTACCCCTCCTTCCTGCTCGTTACCGCCGCGGCCGGCTTTATGTGCCTGATCGTGCGCGTCGTCAAAAATGTGTTCCAGCAGGCGATCGCGATGAAATCCGAGCTGGATCTGACCATCTGAGGGCGCGGCGATGGAGATTTTAGTCAATCTGGACGTGATGATGGCCAAACGGAAGATCTCGAGCGGAGAGCTGGCCGAGCGCATCGGCATCACCCCGGCGAATCTTTCCATTTTGAAAACCGGCAAGGCCAAGGCTATCCGTTTTTCGACGCTGATGGCCCTCTGCCGCGAGCTGGACTGCCAGCCCGGGGACATTCTGGAGTACAAGCCGTAGCCTCCCTTCCGCAGAAGGGAGGGGGACCGCGCTTGCGCGGCGGAGGGTTCCTCCAAGACGCAGGGACCCCTCCCTCGGCTCCGCCGACAGCTCCGCCCACTCTCTGTCGGCGATGCCGACATCTCTTCCCGCCGGGGGAAAGTCTTCCCTTTTTCAAAAGGGAGCAAAACGACGAAAGGAGCGTAACATGAACGAACACGAACAGCCGGGGGAGGTTCTCTCCGCCGGAGAAATTCCTGCGCCCGTTTTGCCGCAAAAGCCGCTTTTTTCCGCCTCGATCCCGGAAATCGTCGGCGCGCTGGTCTGTTATGTGCTGGGCAGGCTCTGGTTTGAGCCTTTTTTGGGCGTTCACGTCGATCCGACCTGGCTGCCGGTTTTCGTCGCGGGCTTCATCGCCCTGACGGAATGGCTGCACCGCGGAACAAAGCGCCCGAAGGAAAGCTGGGTCTGGCTCGGCTGCATGGCCGTGCTGACGGCCGCCATCATGCTGGACCGCTGCCGGGCCTGGGGCGGAAGCAGCTGGCCGGGCTTCTTCCTGCACGTCTTTGCGATCTGGTGGCTGCTCAGCCGCGGCGGGCGGCTGGCCGAGGGCAAGAGCGGTCACCTGCTGCCCTACGACGCGCTCAACGGCTTCATCGTCTTTCCCTTCAAACATTTCTTCCTGCGCATCCGCAGCCTCTGGTACGGTCTGACCCATCTCGGCAGCGGCGACAGGCGGCTCAAAACCGAAACGATCGTATGGAGCGCCGCGGCGGTGTTCGCCGCCGTGCTGCTCTTCGTCAAGGCCGCGCAGCTGCTGAGCGCGGCGGACAGCGGCTTCGGCGCGCTGCTCAAGGACTTCCTGGCCTGCCTCCGTTTTGACTTCGACGGCATGAAGCTGCTGTTCTCCCTGCCGGTCGGCGCATACATTTTCGGGCTGATCGCCGGAAGCGCGCGGGAGAACGGGGAAGTGCTCCGCGCGCGAGGCCGCCGCCTATCGTATTGGCTGAGCACGCTGCGCAAGGTGCCCGTGCCGGTCTTTGCCGTCGTGCTCGGCGTATTCGCGCTGTTTTACCTGGGCTTCTTCCTTCTTCAGGGCAGCTATCTGTTCGGCGCCTTCACCCGCACGCTGCCCGAAGGCTTCGTGGTGGCCGAATACGCTCGGCAGGGCTTTTTCGAGCTGTGCCGGGTGACGGCGCTGAACTTTGCGCTGCTGTGGCTGGCGGCGAGGCTGCCCGCGCGTCCGCTGCGCGAGCACGGCCTGCTGCGCGCGCTGGCCGCCGTGCTGCTGGCCGAGAGCCTGCTGTTCGCGGTGATCGCGGCCTCCAAGCTGGGGCTGTACATCGACTGCTTCGGCTTCACGCCGCTGCGTCTGCAGTCCTTCTGGCTGGTCTGCGTGCTCGCCGCCGGCTGCGTCTGCGCGCTGACCACCCTGTTCAGC
Source organism: uncultured Clostridia bacterium (assembly GCA_947307375.1). The sequence goes on from CAMZIX010000076.1 coordinate 3,044, forward strand.
GGGAAAAAGAGCTTCCGCGCCTGGATGATCTTCGGCGCATCGACCCTTTCTCTCCTGTGCCTGTATTAACCTGCGACGATCTTCCCCTCGCCGTCGGTGTACATCACCGGCGCGAGGCCCGTGATCAGCAGACACAGATCCTCCGCCGGGCTCTCCCGTCCCGGGCGGGTATAGACCGGGCGGATGTCGATCTCCTCCGTGTAGCGGCCGCTGACCGCGCCCGGCGGCCGCGTGCCGAAGATATGCCGCCGCAGCGCCTCGCGGAGCTTGTCTCCCTCGGCGGTGCAGCCTAAGTACAGGCCGTTGACGCGGCAGCCCTCGCAGACTGCGACGCCCTCCGTATGCCGCAGCAGGAAATCGCTGACCTCGGCCGCCTCCTCCGAGGGAGACAAGGCAACCGCCAGCTTCCATCGGATCCCGGGCGGCGCGCCCTGCCGTTCTGTGATCTCCCCCGCCGCGGCCTCGGCCGCCCGGAGGCCCCGTACGCAGGCGCCGAGACTGTAGAGCCCGTCCGCCGCCGCCTCGTCCGCGCTCAGCCGCGCGCAGATCTGCAGGTTGGCCGAGGCCGTCAGCAGCAGCGCCAGGATCATACCGATCGCTTTTTTCATTCCCGATCAACACCTCCGACGGACAGGCTATGGGATTTCCCGTTTCCCGTCAAGGCCTTCGGCAAAAGAACAGAAGAACCCGGAAAAACAACCGTTTTTCCGGGTTCTTCTTTCCCTGCGCGCTGCGCACTAAGCACTGCGCACTACGCACTAAGCACTAAGTACTATTTATGAAACAGCTTCTTGGCCTGGTATTTCGCTTCGGTGGTCAGGTTCACGCCCAGCTTTTTGAAGAGATCGGCGTCCACATGGGAGAGGATGACCGAGGAGTGCGCCTCACAGCCGCGAAGGAAATTGAGCTGGTCGATGGTGATTTCCGCCATCGGGTTGGTCACCGCGCAGATCGACAGGGCGATCAGCAGCTCGTCGGTGTGCAGACGCGGGTTGTGGTTGCCCAGATGCTCGACCTTCAGGTGCTGGATGGGCTGGATGATGCCGGGGGCGATCAGCAGCAGCTTTTTGTCGATGCCGGCGAGCTTTTTCAGCGCGTTGAGCAGGCAGGCGGAGGCCGCGCCGAGCAGGGAACTCGTCTTGCCGGTGACGATGCTGCCGTCCGGCAGCTCGATCGCCATAGCCGGGCCGCCGGTCTCCTCCGCGCGCTGCAGCGCCGCAGCGACCACCGGGCGGTCATCCGGCGTGAGATCCAGCGAATTCATGATCAGCTCGATCTTGCGGGCCTCGGCGGGATCGGACAGGCCCTGGCGGACGGAAACGGTCGTGGCGTACCAGCGGCGCAGGATCTCCTGGCGGGACGCCGCGCGGCAGGCCTCGTCGTCGCAGATGCACTGCGCGATGACATTGACGCCCATATCCGTGGGGCTCTTGTAGGGGCTCTCGCCGTAAATCCGGCGGAACATCGCGTCCAGCACCGGAAAGATCTCCACGTCGCGGTTGTAGTTGACGGTGGTGACGCCGTAGGCCTCGAGGTGGAAGGGGTCGATCATGTTCACGTCGTCGAGGTCGGCGGTGGCCGCCTCATAGGCGAGGTTCACCGGGTGCTTGAGCGGCAGGTTCCAGACCGGGAAGGTCTCGAACTTGGCGTAGCCCGCGCGCACGCCGCGCTTGTATTCATGGTAGAGCTGGCTGAGGCAGGTGGCCATCTTGCCGCTGCCGGGGCCGGGCGCGGTGACGACGACGAGGCTGCGCTCGGTCTCGATGTAGTCGTTGCGGCCGAAGCCTTCGTCCGAGACGATCAGCGGGATGTTGGCCGGATAATCCGGGATGATGTAGTGCTTGTAGACCTTGATGCCCAGGGCCTGCAGGCGGTGGATGAACTTGTCGGCCACGGCCTGCTCGCGGTAGTGGGTGATGACGACGCTGCCGATGTACAGCCCGATGCCGCGGAAGGCGTCGATCAGGCGCAGGGTGTCGTCGTCGTAGGTGATGCCGAGGTCGCCGCGGCGCTTGCTGCGCTCGATGTCGTCGGCCGAGATCGCGATGACGATCTCCGCCTCGTCCTTCATTTCCAGCAGCATCTTCACCTTGCTGTCCGGCTGGAAGCCGGGCAGGACGCGGGAAGCATGGTAGTCGTCGAAGAGCTTGCCGCCGAACTCCAGATACAGCTTGCCGCCGAACTGGTGGATACGCTCCAGAATCTTCTGGCTCTGCAGCTTCAGGTATTTCTCATTGTCAAATCCGATCTTGTTCATGCTTCCGCCTCCTCGTTATTCTCTGTGACTTCGGTCGCTTCGGTTGTTTCTGCGGCTTCCGGGATCTCCCCGTTTTCGCTCTCCCCGGTCTCCGGCTGCGGGAGCTCCTCGGGCTCGTCCGCCCCGGCGGGAGGCTCGGCGGCGCTCTCCCTGATCGTTTTCAGGATCTCCGCCGCGTTCAGATATTTCTCCGCGCAGATCGGCCGGACGGTCTTCAGCTCAAAGCGGCTGCCGCGCCGGGTCTCGAGCCGCAGGCCGCTGCCGCCGACAAGGCGCAGCTCCAGGATGTCCTCGACCGGGATCGCGATGCCGGTCGGCAGCTCCAGCCGGTCGCGATAGAGGTGCAGGCCGCCGGTGCCGATGCGCTCGCCGCCATGGCGCAGATCGTAGATCTCATAGCCGCCGTCCTCAAAGATCGGGCCGTCTCCGGCCGCCTCGCAGAGCAGGAGGATGCGGCCGCGCTGCCAGCGCGCCCATTGGCCGGGATTTTCAAAGGGCACCTTGCCGCCGCGGAAGCCGCCGCTGAGCGTGTACACGGTCGTAAAGCCGCAGCTCCGGCAGGCGAATTCGTTGTCCCGGCTCTCCATCGTGCCGACGGCGCCGCACTTGGGGCAGAGGCACAGCAGCTTTTCCAGGCGTTCGGCCGTGCGTTCGCCGCGATAGGGACCGGGCCGTTTTTTGGCCGTCTCCCAGGCATCCTCGCGCAGGTCGCGTTCCAGCAGGCCCTGCAGCTCCTCGGCGTCCATGGCCTGCACGACGCCGGCCGGGAGGGTCCGGATCACGCGGGCGCGCAGCCTGCCCGGACGCGGGATCCGGTCGGCCCAGCGC
>CAMZIX010000077.1 GCA_947307375.1 uncultured Clostridia bacterium
AACAAAGCCACCGTCTGAGACGGTGGCTTTTTCTTACAGGATATAGTCCGTGATGCAGTCGTACCAGTGGACGTAGGTCACGCCGTTGACGCTGATGCGCTCGTTGTCGGGCAGGATCTCGGTCCAGAGCCTTCCGTAGCCGTCGAACAGCCAGTCGTTGCGGTTGAAGCGCCGCCAAAGCACCGTGCGGCCGTTCCGGTCAAGATACTGCTCGCTCACGACGCCGTCGTTATAGGTGTAGCAGTCCGTCACGCAGACCGTGTCCCAGCTTTTGCCGTTGATCGTCACGGTACAGCGCCCGGTCACGTCCAGCAGGAATTCCTTGTTCACGGTGGTGATCTCATTTCCCTCGCGGAAGATGTCGCCCTTCGGCACGAGATTCACTTCATTGCCGCAGTTGTTTTCTCCGAAGCCCCAGTTGTTCAGAAAGCTGTCGCCGTCCAGGAAGGTGCTGTAGCGCCGGACGCCGCTCTCCGTGACGCTGTGGGCAAGCAGCCGGCAATGCGTGTCGGTCAGCTGCGCGACCAGATGCCGCTCGACGCGCTGCTGTCCGCCCGCGCTGTTGCAGTCCATCGGGTCGGTCTCGATCGAGCGGATCTCCACGCCCTCGATCCCGTGCACCTCCGCCCGGCCGATCACCTCCAGCTCGCAGAGCTCGGTGCGTTTTCTCTCCGGCCAGTCGTACATCGCCCAGCTCAACTTTTCGCCGAGACGCGGGACGATGAACCAGCCCATGATCTCCTCCCAGCGCACGGGGAAGGGCTCTTCCTTCCGGCGCTCTATGGTGTATTCCGGTATGAGATCCGGCAGTTTCTTCATGGTCTCTCCTCCTTTTCTCCCCTTGGGATAAGCCTCTTTGAATTTCTGTTTCGCGTAGTGCAGGCGACTTTTGACGGTGCCCAGCGGTAGGCCGAGCCGCGCCGCGATCTGGTCCTGCGGCAGCTCCTTGAAATAGTACAGATACAGGATCTGCTTCTCTTTATCGCCAAGCTTATCCAGCGTCTCGGTCACGAATGTATTTTCTCTGCGGCCGTACAGACTGGTTGACATAACTTGTTCTGACAGTTCTTCGATTGGCAGCTCCATCCGCCGCGCCTGCGCGCGATAGTAGTCCGTGCACCTGTTCTGCGCGATGCGCAGCAGCCAGGCCTTGAAGGCCAGCGGATCGCGCAGGCTCTCCTGCTTCCGCAGCGCCGCCACACAGCATTCTTGGATCAGGTCCTCCGCGTCCTGCAGGCTGCCGATCCGGAATTTGACGAAGCGCTCCAGCGCCGGCAGGCATTCCGCCAGCGCCTGTTCAAAGTTTTCCACACGATCCCCTCCCTTCCTTGAAGTCGACTTCACCCATACAGACGATCCGGGCAAGCAAAAAGGTTCAAAACGATCGAAAAAAAGAGGCAATCTTTTGATTGCCTCTTTTGATGCTCCGGGTTTACTCCGCGTAGCCCATCGGGTTCTTGCTCTGCCAGGCCCAGGTGTCGCGGCACATATCCTCCAGCGTGTACTGCGCCTTCCAGCCCAGCAGCTCCGCGCTCTTGTCGGGGCAGGCGTAGAAGGCGGGCAGATCGCCGGACCGGCGCGGCACGATCTCATAGGGGATCTTCTGCCCGGTGACGCGCTCGAAGGTGTGCACCATGTCGAGCACGCTGTAGCCGTGACCGGTGCCGAGGTTGAACACGCTCTCGCCCTTGTGGTCCATCATGTACTTGATGGCCGCGACATGTCCGCGCGCCAGATCGACGACGTGGATGTAGTCGCGCACGCCGGTGCCGTCGGGCGTGTCGTAATCGCCGCCGTAGACGTTCAGATGATCCAGGCGGCCCACCGCGACCTGCGCGATAAAGGGCATCAGGTTGTTGGGGATGCCGCGGGGATCCTCGCCGATCAGGCCGCTGGCATGCGCGCCGATCGGATTGAAGTAGCGCAGCAGGGACACGGCCCACTCGCCGTCGGACTTGGCCGTATCACGCAGGATCTGCTCGGACATGTACTTCGTCCAGCCGTAGGGGTTGGTGCACATGCCGGTCTTCGACACCTCGCGCAGCGGCAGCTCGTTGTCGGAGGAATAGACCGTCGCCGAGGAGGAAAAGACGATGTTCTTCACGCCGTGCTCGCGCATGACCTCGCAGAGCGTGACGGTGGAAAAGAGGTTATTGTCGTAGTACTCCAGCGGCATCACGACCGATTCGCCCACGGCCTTGAGGCCGGCGAAGTGGATGACGCAGCCGATGTCGTGCTTTTCAAACACGCGGTGCAGCGCGGCGCGGTCGCGCACGTCCTGCTCATAAAAGGCGACGTCCTTTCCCGCGATCTGCTCGACGCGCTCGACCGCCTTCGCGCTGGAATTGACGAGGTTATCCACCACGACGACGTCCATGCCCTGATTCAAAAGCTCCACACAGGTGTGGCTGCCGATATAGCCGGCGCCGCCGGTGACCAGTACTGTCATTGTTCCGTTCTCCTTAATCCAATAATACCTCGGGATAAAGCCCCTCGGCGCGCAGCGCGGCCAGATGGCTCACGACGCTGTCCATATCCTCCCGGTAGGTGATGCCGTACCAGGTCTCGCGGCAGGGCAGCACATGTACGCAGCCCTCCCCCTCCTGGATCAGCGCGTTGACCACAAAGGGCAGGAAATACTCCGCCTTGAGGGGATTGGCAGTCAGGTTCTCCTCCAGCCAGGCCGGAAAGCGGCGCGCCAGCTCCTCGAGCATGCCCGGGCCGAAGCCCCAGCAGTTCATCGAGACCGGCGAATCACCGGACAGCGGCTCGAAATGCTCGCCGTCCTCAGTGTATGCCGCGTCCGTGCCGCGCTTGAAGATTTTGGTGCGCTCGACCACGTCGGTGAGCAGGCCGTTTTCCACGCTGCAGATGCCGCGGGCCACCGAGCCGTGCTCGGTCACGGTGTTGCGCAGCTCATAGGCGACCATCGCGTGCTCGTTGGCGGGGCGCTCGGCCGAGAGGAACTCATACAGCGCGGTATAGGCGCTGGGTCCGTAGTAGTCGTCGGCGTTGATGACGGCGAAGGGCCCTTCCACCGCGCCGCGGCAGCAGAGCACCGCGTGCCCGGTGCCCCAGGGCTTGACGCGCCCCTCCGGCACGGCGAAGCCCTCCGGCAGACGGTCGAGCTGCTGGAAGACGTACTTCACGTCGAAGTACTTTTCCATGCGGCGGCCGACGCGCGCCTTGAAGTCCTCCTCGATCTCATGCTTGATGATAAAGGCCACCTTGCGAAAGCCTGCGCGGTAGGCGTCAAAGAGCGAATAGTCGATGATCGCGTGGCCGTGCTCGTCCACGGCGGTGATCTGCTTGAGCCCGCCGAAGCGGCTGCCCATGCCGGCGGCCAGGATGACCAGTGTGGGTTCCTGCATGCAAACACCCCTTTTCTGTCTTTCAAGATAGTTTAGCATATTTTTCCGCCCTTGTATAGAGAAAAAGCGCCGAAACTCCCCGCCTGCCCCCTTGGTTTTTTTCTTCGTTTGCTGTATGATTGCACCAAAGGGAGGGGTGTGCATGGATGATCTGAAGCCCGGCGTTTATCGGCATTTCAAGGGTAAGGAATACCGGCTGCTGTTCGTCGCCCGCCATTCGGAGACGGAGGAAGAGCTGGTCGTCTACCAGGCGCTGTACGGCGAGCGCGGCTACTGGGTGCGTCCGGCGGCGATGTGGAACGAGACCGTCGAGCGCGACGGGAAAAAAATGAAGCGCTTTACCTATATCGGGGAATAAAAAAGCCGGCCCGCAGGCCGGCTTTTATCTTTTTGTTTCAGCGTTTGAGCACAAAGCGGACGCTGCCCAGCATCGCGGCGAAGGCCGGATCCTCGGGCAGGGCGGCGAAGTCCTCGGGATCGGCCGCAGCGCGGATCACGGTCAGCAGCAGATAGCTCTGCTCGTCGCCGGGGATGCGCAGGCGGAAGCCGTAGCTGTCGCCGTCGAGGTAGCGGACGGCCTCGTTTTCGCCGTACCGGGCCTGCGTGAAGCCCTTGAACTTCTCCGCGATGGCCTTGCTCATGGTCTCAAAATCCTCGCCGGGATAATAGGCCGCGTATTCCATCTGGATGTGATAATCCTCGCCCCAGAGCACCGCGACGTGAGAATCGCTCGAAGGATTGAGGTATTCCTCGGAAATGACGGAATAGCTGAACTTCTCCGGATCGTAGCCGATCGTCACGTCCACGGTCACGGGATCCTTAAAGCCGGAAATGAAGCTGTAGCTCCCCTCCTTGAGCTCCTGCGCAGCCGCAGGCTGTTTTGCCTTCGCGCTCTTGGCGGCGGGCTTCGCTTCGCCCTCCGCGGGCTTCTTCATCAGCAGCAGCGCCGCGGCGCCGGCGGCGGCCAGGCCCAGCGGCAGAATGATCTTCCATTGTTTCATCGGTACACCTCCAGTTTTTCTTAGCACTATTATACACAGCCCGTGCGCGTCTGACAACAGGAAATCTTGCAATGCCGACGCTTCCGTATAATAATAAAGCATCAAAAAAGCAGAGGAGGCGGCTTTTCATGGCAACACTGGACGAATTGCTTTATCCGGTCAAGCCCCCGGTCAAAATTCAATTCGAACCGACGATCAGCTGCAATCTGCGCTGCCCGATGTGCGACCGCACGCACAAGGCGGATTTCGATAAACATCAGGCGGACAAGCTCCCCTATGAAAAGGTCAAGGCCTTCCTGCACGAGGTCGGAAGCCTCGGCACGCGCTACTTCCTGTTTATCGGCGGCGGCGAGCCGATGACCGATCCCCACATCCTCGAGTACATTGAGATCCTGAAATCCTACGGCGTCTTTGTGCACCTGTGGACGAACGGAATGCTGATCGACGAGGGAAACGCGCCGTTTCTGGCAAACAACTGCGATTGCATCACCATCTCGCTGGACAGCCCTCATCCAGCGATCAACGACGTCTCGCGCGGCGTGAAGGGCGCAACGGAGAAGAGCCTCGCGGCGCTGCGTCTGCTGCGTCAAAACAGCGACAGCCTTTATCTGCGCATCCACAGCGTGCTTTCCGCCCTGAACGTCGACCATCTCCGTGACTTCGCAGACCTCGCCGCGGAGATCGGCGTGACGGAGATCTCCGGCGCTCTGATGGCGCCCTTTCCGTTTGTCCCCGACAGCATGCGCTTTTCAGAGGAACAGCTCGCCGGCCTCAACAACAAGATCGAAGACCTCTGCGAATATGCCAAGCGGAAGGGCGTCGCGCTGGCCTGCTGGTATTCCAACCTCTCCGCAAAGGTCATCCAGAACCTGCAGAACATCCACAACATGTATTCTGCGCCCGGGGCCGAGGTCTCCGGCGCGCATGTGACCTGCCTGGGCCTGTGGACGCAGGCTACCGTGCGCCCCAACGGCGACGTCTCCGAGTGCTGCTTCAGCTATAAGCCGGTGCTGGGCAATCTGCACGACAGCAGCTTTGCGGAGATCTGGCACTCCGCGCGCGCCGAGGAGCTGCGCTCTCTCGTCAAAAGCGGGCGGTATCTGGACGCCCCCTGTGTCGGCTGCGACATGGGGCACCCGGTCTTCACCCGGGATCTGGAGCGGACGGGCAGCCTGGACAGCTTCAGCGAAATGTGCGTCAACGCACGCTGAGCAAAGCGGCAAAAAAGAGACCACATCTCCGGATGTGGTCTCTTTTTTGCTTATTCGGGCTCAGCCGCCGAAGACGGAGAGCAGGAAGCCCGCGGCGATCGCGGAGCCGATGACGCCGGCCACGTTCGGGCCCATGGCGTGCATCAGCAGGAAGTTGGACTTGTTGTAGCGGCGTCCGACGTCCTGGCTCACACGCGCGGCCATCGGTACGGCGGACACGCCGGCCGAACCGATCAGCGGGTTGATCTTTCCGCCGGAGGTCTTGTACATGATGATGCCGCCGACAAGACCGCCGGTAGTGGAAATGCCGAAGGCGATCAGGCCGAGGAGGATGATGTAAAGGGTCTGCGGCTGGATGAAGTTGTCGCCGGTCATCGTCGCGCCGACGGAGGTCGCCAGGAAGATCGTGACGATGTTCATCAGCGCGTTCTGCGCGGTGTCGCTCAGGCGGTCAGTCACGCCGCACTCGCGGAAGAGGTTGCCCAGCATCAGGCAGCCGATCAGCGGAGCGGTGGAGGGCA
>CAMZIX010000078.1 GCA_947307375.1 uncultured Clostridia bacterium
AACCCTTGACCTTACGGATGCGAACCGTACGCTCTCCCAGCTGAGCTACGCCCCCGAAATTCTCAAGCTTCTGTATTATACCACACTTTTTTCATTTGTAAAGAAAAAGATTGCACTTCCCGCAACTTTGTAGTAAGATAGCAACGTGGCTTTTGACAAGGCTGCACTAGTCGGGGAGCCAGCGGTGCCCTGTGACCTGCAATCCGCTACAGCAGGGACGAATTCCCATCATAGGATCTGTTCTGTGTCGACTGACCCCGGTAAGCAGCGTTGACGATCCGGTCTCGCGCAACGGGAATCCGTGAACCATGTCAGGCGGGGAACCGAGCAGCATTAAGCGGGACCTTCCGTGTGCCGTGAGGGCGCCGGGTCTGAGCCGGCTGCCGGCGGTACGGACGGAGGGCATGTTTCGACGGTGGGTGTGCAGTCTTGTCAAGAGCCATCAAGTTTTACGGGCAGGTGAGCGCCTTGTATCAGGCATTGTACCGCAAATGGCGGCCGCAGACCTTCGACGAGGTCATCGGCCAGCAGCATATTACAGAGACCCTGAAAAACCAGGTCAGGACGGGACGGCTGTCCCACGCCTACCTGTTCATCGGCACGCGCGGCACCGGCAAGACCACCTGCGCGCGCATCCTGGCCCGCGCCGTCAACTGCGAGCACCCCGTGGACGGCAATCCCTGCGGCGTGTGCCCGGCCTGCCGCGGCATCCTCGAGGGCTCGGTGATGGACGTGGTGGAGCTGGACGCGGCCTCCAACAACGGCGTGGACAACGTCCGCGCGCTGCGCGAGGAGGCAATCTATTCGCCCGCCGCGGTCAAAAAGCGCGTGTACATCATCGACGAGGTGCACATGCTCTCCGCCGCAGCCTTCAACGCGCTGCTGAAGATCCTGGAGGAGCCGCCCGCGCATCTGATGTTCATCCTCGCGACCACCGAGCTCAACAAGGTGCCCGCCACGATCCTCTCGCGCTGCCAGCGCCACAGCTTCAAGCGCATCGACGTGCCGGAGATCGCGGAGTACCTCGAATACATCGCGTCAAAAGAGAACATTACGCTCAGCCACGAGGCCGCGGAGCTGATCGCCCGCCTGGCCGAGGGCGGCGTGCGCGACGCGCTGAGCCTGCTGGATCAGTGCTCCTCGCGCGAGACGATCGACGTCGAGGCGGTCTACGCCGCGATGGGTCTGGCCGGCAAGCGCCGCCTGGCGGAGCTGCTGGACCTGATCGTCAGGCACGACGCGGCCGCCGCGCTGCAGCTCTTCTCGGAGCTGTGGATGGACGGCAAGGACCCCGGCACGCTGCTCGCGGAGCTGGCGCAGCTGCTGCGCGACGTGCTGCTGCTGCACGTGGCGCCGAAGGGCAGCCTCAACCTGCTCTCCTCGGGGCTCGATCTCGAATCGCTGCGCTCCTTCGCCGAGCGCATGACGCGCGAGGAGCTCCTCTGCGCGCTCGAAAAGCTGCAGAGCACCCAGGGCGCGATGCGCACGGTGAACAACCCCCGCATGAACGCCGAGCTCTGCCTCGTCTCCCTCTGCGACAACAGCCTGGGGGACAGCACGGCGGAGCTGCGCGCCCGCCTCTCGCGCCTGGAGGAGCGGGTTCAAAACGGCGTTCCCGCGGCGGCGCCCGCGGAAAAAGCGGAGCCGAAGCCCCGGCCTGTGCGTGAGCCGCAGCCGATCGAGCTTCGGCCGGAGCCGAAGAGGGAAGAGCCGCAGCCGTCCGCGCCGCCCGCGCCGGTGGAAGCCCCGGCGCCGATGCAGGAGGAGGCGGAGGAGCCCGCCGAGCTCTGGAAGGCGATCCAGAAGCGCCTGGCGCCCCGGCTGACGATGGAGCTGCGCACGATCCTCAACAATCCGGACCTGATCCTCGGCGCCATGAAGGGCGAGGTCCTGCAGATCGAGGCCGCCCCCGGCTACGCCTACGGCCGCTTCAACAAGCCCGAGCTGCTGCAGGCCATCGCGGAAACGGCCACGGCCCTCCGCGGCCGGGAGACCCGGGTGCAGCTGGCAGATCAAAAGCCCCGGCAGCAGGCCGGCCGCAGCCTGGACGAGCTGCGCGGCTTCCGGGAAGTACACTTTATCGAATAAAGATTGAGCAGGGAGGAAGCAAAAATGGCAAAAGGCGGATTCCGCGGCGGCATGCCCGGCAATCAGATGAACATGATGCGTCAGGCCCAGAAGATGCAGCAGGATTTCATGAAAATGCAGCAGGAGCTGGAGTCGAGCAAATTCGAATTCACGGCGGGCGGCGGTGCGGTGAAGGCCGTGGTGTCCGGCACGCGCACGTTTGAGAGCATCACGATCGACCCCGAGGTCGTCGACCCCGAGGACGTGGAAATGCTGCAGGACCTGATCCTCGCGGCGGTCAACGGCGCGCTGAAGGCGGCCGACGACGAGACCGGCAAGGCCATGAACAAGCTGCAGGGCGGCATGGGCTTCCCCGGATTGTTCTGAACGGACAGCAAAAAACGGACAGGAGTTTCTCCTGTCCGTTTTTTTATGCTGATTTCACAGCTCGACGACGCGCCAGTAATAGTCCGCGCCGGCCATCGAGAAGATGCGAACGACCATACAGAGCTTTCCTTCCCCGTTCAAAAACAGCTGTGTGTCCTGCAGGTTTTCGTCCATGACGGTCTTGTGGTACTGATCCTCGGCAAACTGCTGTGCCTCCGCGGGAAAGCTGGACGGATCACCGAAGGTCTTCCCGGCGGCCTCTCGGGCGCGTTCAAGAAAACTTGCCTCGTTCAGTCCGGCGGCGGCGAGCAGCAGCTCCCGGCCTGCTTCGCGCTGTGTCCAGAGGTCGAGGGTCTTCGCGCAGTATTCCGTCTGCCCCCAGTCGTTGTGCACGGAGCAAAGGACCGAGACGTAGCTGCCGTTCCGATACACTTCGTAATCGGCGACGGAGCAGAACAGGCTGACGCCCGAGTTGGCCTCAATGGTGCTCAGGTCGCCGTAGATATAAGCGAACACGAAATCATACATCGCCTGACTCATGGCCTGTGCGTCGGCGCTGGGACTGCTGAAGGAGGGGACGCGGTAGTGGTAATGCCAGTTGTTGCCGACCTCGTCCTTATAGTCGCCCTCGCGTTCATAGCGGGTAAAGACCGGCTCAGGCTCAGGCGTGGGTTCAGGCGTGGGTTCAGGCGTGGGTTCGGGCGTGGGTTCGGGCGTGGGTTCGGGCGTGGCTTCCGGCACCTGCTCCGGCGCTTTGACTGTATCGGCGGCGTGCTCGGCGGCACGATGCCTGCGGCGCTCCGGCTCAGACTCGTCCTCTTCCACGGCTTTGCCGCAGGCGCTCATCAGAAAGGCTAGGGCCAGCAGCAGGCATAACAGGGTCTTTTTCACACTTTCGCTCCTTTCCCATTCCCGCGGCACAGCGGCAGCAGGGCCAGACTGAAGATCCCGACGAACAGCACCGAGTACAGCAGCCCGCGCCCCAGCGCAAGGCTGATCGCTTCGGCGGCGAGGGTCTGGACGATCGCCGCCGCCAGCGGCAGCCACATCCGTTTGATGCGAGGCTTTTCAAAGATGCCGAGCGCGGCAAGCAGGCCGAAGGCGCCGGCCGCGAGCATCAGCGCGCAGATCACGCAGCGCAGCCGGTGCTCCCGAAGGTGCGCCGGGACGCGCAGCGCGAACTCTTCACGCGCCGCGTCCAGGAAATCCTCCCCGGCCTCCTTGCGGTCATAGATCGCGTCGTCGCCCAGCAGTTCCGCGCGGAGCGTCCGGTACTGGGCGTCGGCGTCATGATAGCCGTCGATCACGGCCTCCAGCTCGTCGAGCTCGCCGCGCTCCTTCTCCAGGCGGGTCAGCCGCCGCTTCAGGCGCGCGAGCTGCTGCAGCAGGCTCTCGGCTGTCCGGTCGAGCTCCATATACCCGCTGCGGATCTGCTTCTGCCCGTCCAGGATCGCGTCGCGGCCGACGGCAAGCTGATGCTGGGCGTCGTCCATCTGCGCCTTGGCGTCGAGGATCGTCGGCTCCACCAGCCCCAGCAGGCGCTGGGCGGCGTCCAGTCCCTCCTTGAAGGAGGCGATCAGCAGCTCCGCGGCGCTCATACTGTGCGGGTCGGCGCGGAAGGCGTCTTCCTTCTCGGTCAGATCCCGGTCCGTATCGGCCAGCAGACCGAGGGCGACGTCGATCAGATCGCGGTCGCCGGGCATCTGCTCCAGCAGCATGTTCAGCATTTCCGGCGGGATGGTCGTGCCGCCCGCGCCGCTGTCGGCCGGCTTGTTTTCGTCGAGCCACTGTCCGACCTCGTCAAAGCTCAGGCCGAAGCTCTCCTCGCAGATCTGATCGGCGGCGGCGCGCGCCTCCTCGGGGCTCATGCCCTCCGCGAGCCCGTTCGCCATGGCTTCGGCGGCCTGGTCGTACAGCGCCTGGGAAACGCCGTAGGCCAGCTGCTCCACGCTGAAATTCTCCAGATCCGGGCCGACCTCGTTGTATTCCTCCATGGCGCGCCTGACAAAATCGGCGGCCTCGTGCTGATCGCCGGGGACGCCCTCGCGCAGGTCCTCCAGGAGCGCGCGCGTCTGCTCGTTGCCGCGATGGCCGAGCTCGGCCATCGCCAGAAGCTCCTCCGGCGTGAAGACGACCTCGTCCCCGCCCTCCGGCACGCGGGCGGCGGCTCCCTCATAGATCGCGAGGCCCTCGTCCAGGGTGCCGCGCAGCACCAGATAGACGTCATAGATCTGGTCGAAGGATTTTTTGCCCTCCGCAAACAGGATCAAACCCTGACGGAACAGCTCCATGCTCTCGTCCAGCATGGCGGCTGCCGCGTCCAACTGCTCCCGGCCGAGCTTGATCCCGGCGCGGGTCGCGGTATAGGTGGCGAGCTCCATCCGGTAATCGGAGCGGGCGCTGTTGTGCCGGCCCTCCCGTTCCGGGAAGACGTCCATCGCCGCATCGTAATCCGGCTGCTCGTCAGCCAGCTCACGGCGCAGCTCCTCCGCTTTTCGGATGCGATTATCCAGCAGCGTATCCTCGCGCTGCTGCTCCCGATAGTCTCCGGCGGCCCGGCCGAAACCGAGAGCGCCCGCGACGAGGGAAATGACGCTGACCACGGCGAGGAAAACGCCGAGCATACGCGTCAAAGCAGGGAATCTCATGGCCGAACCTCCTTCCTGACAATCTGATTTACTATTATATCCTGATTATATCTTGAATTTGTTAACAATCCAAGTCATGACCGGACTTTTTTGTTGGCAGACGGGAGCAGATTTGATATAGTATTCCTGTCAGATCAGTTGAAAGGGAAGGAGATTTGGGGATGCTGCTGAGCTTTGCTCCGATGGAGGGCCTGACCGGGGCGGATTTCCGCCGGGTCCACCGCCGCTTTTTTCCCGAGGCGGACCGCTATTACGCGCCCTTTCTCGCACCGGACGCCGCGGGCCGCTGCAAGCGCAGCCATCTGTGCGCGCTGCTGCCGGAGGCGAACGAGGGCCTGCCGCTGGTGCCGCAGATCCTCACGAACAGCGCGCCGGCCTTTCTTGCCGCGGCGGAGACGCTCGCGGAGCTGGGCTACACGGAAGTCAACCTCAACGCCGGCTGTCCCTCCGGCACGGTCGTCGGCAAGCACAAGGGCGCGGGGCTCCTGGGCGATCCCGCCGCGCTCGACGCCTTTCTGGACGAGGTCTTTTCAAAAACGCCCGTGGCCGTCTCGGTCAAGACGCGGCTCGGCCTGCGCAGCACGGAGGAATTTCCGGCGCTGCTGGAGGTCTACCGGCGCTATCCGCTCGCGGAGCTGATCGTCCACGCCCGCGACCGCGAGGGCATGTACCGCAGCGCCTGCGACCGCGGGGCCTTTGCTCCGGCGCTGGCAAACGCGCCCTGGCCGGTCTGCTATAACGGCGATGTTTTTACCGCGGAGGATTATCGGGCGCTCTGCCGGGACTTTCCCACGCTCGACCGCGTGATGCTCGGCCGCGGCGCCGCGGCGAATCCCGCGCTGTTCCGCGTGCTGCGGGGCGGCGCGCCGCTGCAAAGGGAAGAGCTGCGCGCCTT
>CAMZIX010000079.1 GCA_947307375.1 uncultured Clostridia bacterium
TGATCATCCTGATCTACTGGGTGATCACGGAGCTGTTCACGATCCTGTTCCGCTTCACCGGCCTGCCGGACGAGCGCGCCCGCTTCCAGGTCATCTCCCTGCTGACCGGCTGCGGCTATACCACCCGGGAGAGCGAGATGTTCCTCTCCAACAGGCACAGAAGGCGGCTGGCCCGGATCACGATGCTCTTCGGCTACGTCTTCAACATCACGATCGTATCCGCATTCATCAACGTGTTTTTCTCCCTGAAGCTGAGCCAGATGGGGCTGAACTATCTCAGCTTTCTGATCCCCGTCGCCGCCGTCGCGATCATTTTCATCTTCATGCGCGTGCCGAGCGTCCGCGCCTGGGGCGACGCGGTGCTGGAGCGCTTTGCCGACCGGCTGGTCGGACAGACGGACCGTTTCAACACAGTCATGCTCCTGGATTATATCGGGACGGAGTCCATCGCCCTCGTCACGCTCAACAGCATCCCCGAGGAATACCGGGGCGTGCCCCTGGCCCAGACGGGGCTGAAGGCGGACACCGGCATCCTGGTGATGCTGGTCGAGCGGCCGGGGCAGAAGGCCATGCCGGCCGGGGCGGACACGGTCTTCGCCGCCGGCGACAAGCTGACCGTTTTCGGCGATTATACCCTGATCTGCAAGACCTTCCACGCGCGCGAGCGCTTCACGGAAGGCTGAGGAGTCTGAACCATGAGAAAATTCGCAGTGATCAGCGGTTTCCTCGGCGCGGGCAAAACGACGCTGATGATGGCGCTGACGCAGTTTTATTCCGCGCATTACGGCAAGGCCGCCATGATCTCCAACGACCTCGGCGCGGGCGTTCTGCTGGCCGACCACCGGCTGGCGCAGCTCGGCGGCTGCCTGGCCTCCCAGATCACCGACGAGTGCATCTGCTTCTGCCACGATGTCCTGACCGAGCGCCTGGAGGCCTGCTACGCCGAGGGCTGCGAGCTGGTCGTCTCCGACATCCCCGGCTTCGGCGTCGGCGCGCAGGAGCACGTCTACCACGGCCTGACGGAGAGCCGTCCCGGGCAGTTCGAGCTGGCGCCCTTCACGGTCCTGAGCGAGCCGCGCAGCCTGGCGCTCCTGCGGGAAGGCCGGGCCGGCGACATGGGCTTCATCCTGGACGCCCAGCTCCGCGAGGCCGACCTGATCGTGCTGAACAAGGCCGATCTGCTGGACGCTTCCGCGCGCGGCGAGGCGCTGGCCTGGCTCGCGGCGCGCTATCCCTGGACAAAGCAGCTCGCCCTCAGCGCGAAGACCGGCGAGGGCCTGGACGCGCTCTGCCTGGCGCTGCGCGATGGCTCGGCCTCGCTCCGCCATCCCGACATCGACTATGACGCCGATGAGCTGCAGGACGCGATGGGCAGCCTCAGCGAGTACTATCTCCAGTACCGCGCCCTGGTCTGCTGCAACGACTTCGACGGGAACGCCTATCTGACGGAGCTGGCGGAGGAGATCCGCCGGAAGCTCCGGGAAGCCGGCTGCGACGCGCCGCATCTGAAGCTCCTGGCCTGGGGGCCGGAGGGGGATTACGGCAAGGCGGATCTGCTGGGCGTGGACCGCCCGATCGAGCTGCCGCGCCGCTTTGAGAAGCCCTGCACCGACCTGGCGGTGCTGCTGAACACCAGCGCCGCCTGCCCCGATGCGGCGCTCAACCGCCTGATCGGCGAGGCGGTGCAGGCGGTCTCCGAGCGCTTTCAGCTGGAGCTGACGATCTTCAATAAGGACCATTTCGGTCTGGGGGAATAGGATGGAAAGCATCATTCGCCGTACGCGCTCGGTCTGCCCGGTCTGTCTGCGGAATCTTCCGGCGGAGCTGATCCGGGAGGAGGACGGGCGCGTCGTCATGGAAAAACGCTGCCCGGAGCACGGCCCCTTCCGCACGACGGTCTGGCAGGGGAGAGTCGACTGGGACTCCTGGCTCCTGGGCACGCCGCCGCTCGCGGAGGGCGCCGCGCTGCGCTGTCCGCAGGACTGCGGCATCTGCACCGAGCATGAGATCGGCACCTGCTGCGCGCTGCTGGAGGTCACGGAGCGCTGCAACCTGCGCTGCCGCTTCTGCTTCGCCCGCGGGGGAGAGGGCTGCGCCGAGCCGAGTGTCCACGAATTGAAAGACGCGATCCGGGATATCGTCCGCCAGTGCGGCAGCCCGCTGCTGCAGCTCTCGGGCGGCGAGCCGACGCTGCGGGACGATCTCGACGAGCTGGTGCGCTTCGCCAAAGAGGCCGGCTGCAGCTATGTGCAGCTCAACACCAACGGCCTGCGCCTGGCGCGGGAGCCGGACTATGCCAAGCGCCTGGCCGACGCGGGCCTGGACATCGTTTTCCTGCAGTTCGACGGCACGGACGACGCGGTCTATGAGACCCTGCGCGGCGCGCCGCTGCTGGAGGAGAAAAAAGAGGCGATCCGCGTCTGCGGCGCGCTCCGCCTCGGCGTGACGCTGGTGCCCACGGTGGTCAGGGGCATCAACGACGGCGAGCTCGGCGCGATCGTCGCCTTCGCGGCCGCGCAGACCCCCGCCGTCCGCGGGATCCATTTCCAGCCGGTCTCCTGGTTCGGCCGCTGCCCCGGTCAGCCGACGGACGGGGACCGCTACACGCTGGATCAGCTCATGGCGGACCTCAGCGCGCAGGCCGGCATCCCGATCGAAAGCTTCATGCCCTCGCGCTGCGACCACCCGCTCTGCGGCTTCCACGCAAGCTTCCTGATCGAGCCTTCAGGCGGCCTCCGCCCGCTCAGCTCGATCACCCACTCCTCGCACAGCCGCGGCTGCGCCCGGGACAACCGGGAGTACGTGGCCCGGCACTGGCGCCGCGCGCCGGAGGAGCCCGCGCCCGCCTCTGCGCTCTCGGACGAGATGGACTTCGACGCCTTCCTCTACCGCCTGCGGCACGAGAGCCTGACCCTCTCGGCCATGGCCTTCCAGGATGCGGGCAACCTGAATCTCGAGCGCCTGCACAGCTGCAGCCTCCACGTCTACGACCGGGGGAAGATCAAGCCCTTCTGCGCGAAATATCTGACGCCCTTCCTCCCGGAGTGAAAAAGCCTTCCTCTACCGCCTGCGCCCGCTTCCGGGCGCAGGTTTTTCCTTTCTGCGGTCCGAAAAATGCGCCCGGAAAATTGACAAGAGGGCGCTTTTTTGGTATAACAGAACATGGCGAATTGTTTTTGCTTGATACTCGCTATTGCGATCAACCGGAAAGGAAGCAGCCGTCATGAAACTGATGAAAACCGAAGACGCGGTCGGCCATGTGCTGTGCCACGATATCACCCAGATCATCAAGGACGAGAAGAAGGGCCCGGTGTTCCGCAAGGGACACATCATCCGCCCGGAGGACGTGCCCGTCCTGCTGAGCGTGGGGAAGGACCATATCTATATCTGGGAAAACAACGAAAACATGCTGCACGAGGACGAGGCGGCGGAAATCCTGCGCGATCTGTGCATCAGCGAGAACATGCACGCCACCGAGCCGAAGGAGGGCAAGATCGAGCTGATCGCCGATACCGACGGCCTGCTGCTGATCGACGTGGAGCGTCTGCGCGCGGTGAACGCGCTGGGCGACATGATGATCGCCACCCGCGCCTCCGGCTTTGTGGTGAAAAAGGGCGACAAGCTCTGCGGCACCCGCGTCATCCCGCTCGTCATCGAAAAGGAGCGCATGGAGCGCGCGAAGGAAGTCGTCGGCGCCGAGCCGCTGCTGCGCCTCGTGCCGCTGAAGGCCAAAAAGGTCGGCGTCGTCACCACCGGCAACGAGGTCTTCTACGGCCGCATCGAGGACACTTTCACCCCGGTCATCGTCCAGAAGCTGCGCGAATTCGGCGGCTGCGAGATGGTCGAGCACGTGACGCTCAACGACGACCACGAGAAGATCACCGCCGCCGTGCTGGATATGCTGGACAAGGGCTGCGACATGGTCCTCTGCAGCGGCGGCATGAGCGTCGACCCGGACGACAAGACCCCGCTGGCCATCAGGAACACCGGCGCGAACATCGTGTCCTACGGCTCCCCGGTGCTGCCCGGGGCGATGTTCCTCGTCTCCTATATGCCGGACGGCCGGCCCGTCTGCGGTCTGCCCGGCTGCGTCATGTACGCCAGGCGCACGATCTTCGATCTGCTGCTGCCCTATCTTGTGACCGACACGCCGATCACAAAGGAACATCTGGCCGCGCTCGGCCACGGCGGCCTCTGCCTCAACTGCAGGGTCTGCCATTTCCCGAACTGCGGCTTCGGCAAAGGGACCTGATGCCATGCTGGACCAATTCAACCGCAACATCGACTATATCCGCCTCTCGATCACCGACCGCTGCAACCTGCGCTGCCGCTACTGCATGCCGGAGGGCGCGGCCTATGAGAGCCACGAGGCCATCCTGCGCTATGAGGAGATCCTGCGCATCTGCCGGGCCGCGATCGAGCTGGGGATCACGAAATTCAAGCTCACCGGCGGCGAGCCGCTGGTGCGCAGGGGCTGCGCGGAGCTTGCCGCTGCGCTGAAGGCGCTGCCCGGGGCGGAGCAGGTCACCCTGACGACCAACGGCCTGCTGCTGGGCGAGCATCTGGACGCCCTCTGCGCCGCCGGCCTGGACGCGGTGAACCTCAGCCTCGACACCCTGGACGCGGACAAATACCGCCGGATCACCGGCTTTTCCGGCTTTCGGCCGGAGGACGCGCTGGCCCTGCTCCGCCGCTGCTGCGACAAGGGCCTGCGCGCCAAGCTCAACGCCGTCCTGCTGCCCGAGAACCGGGACGAGGTCTGCGCGCTCGCCGCGATCGCCGCGGCGCTGCCGGTGGACGTGCGCTTCATCGAGCTGATGCCCATCGGCTTCGGCGGGAGCCTGGAGCGCGTCGACCCGGACGCGGCGCTGGCCGCGCTGAAAGAGCGCTGGCCGGATCTGCACGCGACCGACGAAAAGCGCGGCAACGGCCCCGCCGTCTACTACGCCGCCGAGGGCCTGCAGGGCCGCCTCGGCTTCATCGACGCGGTCAGCCATCGCTTCTGCGAGAGCTGCAACCGCGTGCGCCTGACCAGCACCGGCCAGCTCAAGCCTTGCCTCTGCTACGACAGCACCGCGGACCTGCGCGCCCTGCTGCGCGGCGGCTGCAGCGACGAGGAGCTGAAGACCGCTCTCCGCGACGGGATCTACCGCAAGCCGCGGGCCCACCGCTTCGACCTGCCGCAGGAGATCACCGAACGCCATATCATGAGCCAGATCGGAGGATAAACCGATGCCCTTCAAAGCCTATGTTCTCACCTCCAGCGACTCCGGCTACGCCGGGGAGCGCGAGGACCTCTCCGGCCCGCTCGCGATGGACATGCTCCGCGAGGCGGGCTGGGACGTCGTCGGCTACGCACTGCTGCCCGACGAGTTCTCCCAGCTGACCGAAAAGCTGATCACCGTCTGCGATTCCGGGGAAGCGGATCTGCTGATCACCACC
Source organism: uncultured Clostridia bacterium (assembly GCA_947307375.1). The sequence goes on from CAMZIX010000079.1 coordinate 5,443, forward strand.
GGCGGCACCGGCTTTTCCAAGCGCGACTGCATGCCGGAGGCGACGCTGGCCGCCGCCGAGCGCGAGGTGCCCGGCATCCCCGAGGCCATGCGCTGGTATTCCCTGCAGATCACGCCCCGGGCGATGCTGTCCCGGGCCGCCGCGGGCATCCGCGGCAATACCCTGATCGTCAATCTCCCCGGCAGTCCGAAGGCCGTGAAGGAGAACCTCGGCGCCATCCTGGACACGCTGGAGCACGCGGTCCACATGATGCAGGGCCGGGGGCACTGATCCGGGCGACAAGTTCATACGGATTTTTCCTGTTTCGGTATAGGCGCGTAAATCGCGTTTATATAATATTTTTCCCTGAAAGATGGGAAGGAGGCAGCAAACATGAAAAAAATCCTCGCACTGCTGCTGGCGCTGACGATGGTTCTCGCGCTGGCAGCCTGCGGCGGCACGCCCGCCGCACCCCAGCCGGCGGCCGAGCAGCCGGCCGAAG
>CAMZIX010000080.1 GCA_947307375.1 uncultured Clostridia bacterium
CAAGGGCTTCCTGATCTCCGAGTGCAACGGCCACATGTTCCCGACCAAGCCCTTCGACACCTGGGAAAAGCGGCAGGAGCACGCGCTGCGCCACGCCCGCGTCCAGGACGCGGCCCTGGCCGACGGCGAGCACGCCGGCTGCTTCGGCTGGTGCATGTTCGACTATCCGACGCACAAGGACTTCGGCTCCGGCGACCGGGTCTGCTACCACGGCGTGCTGGACTTCTTCCGCAATCCCAAGCTCGCCGCCGCGACCTATGCCAGCCAGGGCGAGGCCTTCCCGGTGCTGGAGCTCGGCTCCACGATGGACATCGGAGACTACCCCGGCGGGCAGATCGGGCACCCCTATCTCTTCACCAACGCCGACGAGGTGGAGCTGTACAAGAACGGCGCCCTGGTCAAGAGCTTCCGGCCTCAGGGCTGGCGGGCGCTGAAGCACGGGCCGATCCCGGTGGACGACCTGATCGGAGAGCTCCTCGAGACGCAGGAGGGCTTCGACCACGAAAAGGCGGTCTTCCTGCACGACTGCCTGCAGGCCGCCGGCAAATACGGCACGGCAAACCTCCCGCTCAACTGGAAGGCGAAATTCCTCTTCGCCTTCGCGCGCTACCACATGGATTTCGCCGCCGGCATGGAGCTCTACGGCAAGTACGTCGGCAACTGGGGCGGCGAGGCCACCGTCTGGCGCTTCGACGCGAAAAAGGACGGCAAGGTCGTCGCTTCCCGCACCTACTGCCCGAGCGGCAGGCTGCATCTGGAGGCGCGCGCGAGCAGGGAAACGCTCCGCGAGGGCGACACCTACGACATGGCCGCCGTGCGCATCCGCCTGCTGGACGAGTACGGCAATCCGGCGCCTTACGCGCAGCTGCCGCTGCAGCTGGAGGCCGAGGGCGCGCTGGAGCTGGTCGGACCCGCCGTCGTCACCGCCGAGGGCGGCATGACGGGCTGCTATCTGCGCACGAAGGGCGAGCCCGGCGAGGCGCTGCTGCACATCCGCGGCGGCCAGGCCGGGGACGTGACGCTGCGTTTCGCGGTTGAAGCCTGAGGGGGCGCTTTCATGATCCTCGATTATACGATCCTCTATTTCCGCGGGCGGGGGCCGGAGGAGCTCAAGGGCAGCGTCGAGCTTCACGCGGGCGCGAATATCATCGCGCCGGAGCTGCCGCGCGGAAAGCTTTTCTCCGTCACGGCCTCGCTGCGGCGGCCCGTCGGCGCACAGGAAAAGATCTTCATGAACGGCTTCCAGGCCTGGACCTACTGCCCGGAGCACGGCCGCCTCGGGAAGATCCGCGACCTCAGCTTTTTCCCGGACGCCGTCGTGCGGCACTACGGCCTGGACTATTACGGCGACTATTATTTCGTGCACTATCCCAACGCCCCGGGCTTCACCCACGGCGAGAGCTGGTGCTATTTCCGCGACGGCGAGCAGTACGAGCTCTTCGCCTCGCTGGACGAGCGCCCGGGCTACACGGTCTTCGCCTACGACGCCTATCTCGGTCTGCTGTCGATCCGGCGCGACTGCCGCGGCGTGCAGCATGAAGGCGGCGCCTTCCACGCCTTCGACCTGTTCCTGGCCGAGGGGAGCGAGGACGAGGTCTTCGACGGATGGTTCCGCGCCCTGGGCGTCAAGCCCCGGACGAGCGAGCGGCTCACCGGCTATTCCAGCTGGTACAACCGCTATCAGAAGATCAGCGAGCAGACGATCCTGGAGGATCTGCGCGGCTGCGCCGAAGTGCTGCGGCCCGGCGATCTGTTTCAGATCGACGACGGCTTCGAACCCGCCGTGGGCGACTGGCTGGAGACCGACCCGAAAAAATTCCCCCGCGGCCTGAAGCCGATCGTCGAGGAGATCCACGACCGCGGCTTCAAGGCCGGCCTGTGGCTGGCGCCCTTCGCGGCGCAGAAGGATTCCCGCCTTGCCGCGGAGCATCCGGACTGGCTGCTGCGCCGCCACGGAAAGCCGGTCCGCTGCGGCATCGCCTGGGGCGGCTTCTACGCGCTGGACATCGACCACCCCGGCGTCCGGGAGTATCTGGAACGGGTCTTCCGCCGCGTGTTCGACGACTGGGGCTTCGACCTCGTCAAGCTCGACTTCCTCTACGCCGCGGCGCTCTACGGCAGCGAGCGCGAGAGCCGCGCCGGGCGCATGACGCGCGCGATGGAGTGGCTGCGCGAGCTCTGCGGCGACAAGCCGATCCTCGGCTGCGGCGTGCCGCTGATGCCCGCCTTCGGGCTGGTGGACTACTGCCGCATCAGCTGCGACGTCGGCCTGGACTGGAACGGCAAACGTCTGCTGCGCGAGATCCACCGCGAGCACGTGTCCACCCGCCATGCGATCGGCAACACGATCTTCCGCCGCCAGCTCAACGGCCGCGCCTGGCTCAACGACCCGGACGTGTTCTTCCTGCGGGAGGACAACCTCAAGCTGAAGGCCGGGGAAAAGCACATCCTCGCCACCGTCAACAGCCTCTTCGGCGGCATGCTGCTCTGCTCGGACAACATGGGCCGCTACAGCGAGGAGGCCAAAGCCGCCTACGCGCAGCTGCTGCGCAACCGTGACGCGGAGGATATCCGCGTGCTGGCCGACGGCAAGCTGCTGTCTGTGCGCTACCGCCTGGACGGACGGGAGCATACCTTGACCATTGAAACGATGAAGGGAGACTGAACCATGCTGTTTCTGTCTGCCGTTGCCGCAGAGGGCAACCGCTTTTTCCTCGACTGGGAGATCGCGCTGATGGAGTGGCTGCAGGCCAAGCTCAGCGCGGGCGCGATCGGCGCCCTGTCCCAGCTGTCCATGTTCGGCGAGGAGCTGATGCTGATCGTCGTGATGGGCTTTTTCTACTGGTGCTATGATAAAGAGATCGGCAAATTCATCGGCGTGAACTTCCTCATCGTCAGCGTGTGGAACCCGCTGATCAAAAATATCGCGCTGCGGCTGCGGCCCTATTTCTGCAGCGACAGGATCGATCTGCTGCGCCTGATCGACACCTCGGCCGACAAGTACGACGTCGCGGCCCAGGGCTACTCCTTCCCGAGCGGCCATTCCGCCGGCGCGGCCACGGTATACGGCTCCGCCGCGCTCAGGCTGCGGAAGAAATGGGTCACGGCGCTGGCCTTTGTGCTGCCGCTGCTGGTGGGGATTTCCCGCGTGGTCGTCGGCGCGCACTTTCCGACGGACGTGCTGGTCGGCTGGGCGCTCGGCGCGCTGGTGATCTTCCTGATCCCCTGGCTGCGGAAGAAGATCAAAAACCGCTGGGCCTTTTACGGCGTGATCCTGCTCACGGCGCTGCCGGGCTTTTTCTACTGCACCAGCACCGATTACTACAGCAGCTTCGGCATGCTGGTCGGATTCCTGCTGGCAGAGCCCTTCGAGGAGAAGTTCGTGCGCTTTGAAAATACCCGCAGCCCGATCCGCTCTCTGCTGCGCATCGCAGGCGGAGGCGCGGTGTATTTCGGGCTGAACACGCTGCTCAAGCTGCCTTTCCCGAAGGAGCTGCTGGGCTCGAGCGGTCTGGCCTCGCATCTGATCCGCTGCGGGCGCTATGCGATCGTCATTTTCGTTGTGATCGCGATCTATCCGATGCTGTTCAAGGTCACCGCGAAGATCGGGAAAAAGAAGGCCGAAGAAGCGGCGTAACGCGACAGAAAAGAAGACCGGGGATGCTTTTGCATCCCCGGTCTTCTTTTATTCCTTCAGGCGGCCCGGGCTGGTGCCGAAGACCTCGCGGAAGGCGCGGTGGAAGGCCGAATAGTCCGCAAAGCCGCTCTCGGCGGCGGCGCGGACGGCGGGCGTACCCTCGCGGATCAGACGCGCGGCCTGGATCAGGCGTTTCTGCCGCACATAGGCGTGCACGGTCATGCCGGTCTGCGCCTTGAACAGACGCATGAAGTGGTAGCGGCTCAGATAGACCTGCTCGCACAGGACCTCCACCGTCAGCTCCCGGCTCAGGTTTTCGTTGATGTAGCTCAGCGCCTGCGCGATCTTCGGATCGCCGGCCGTGTCGGCGCCGCGGGGGAGCGACGCGCTGACCGAGAGGCGGTTGACGTGCACCAGCAGACGGGCGATGCAGCTGTCGCGCAGCATCTGCGCGCCGAGCTGGCGGTCGCCGATCAGCGCCTCGTAGGAGCTGATCGCCTCGGCCAGCGCCTTTTTCTGCTCCTCGTTCGGCGTGAGCAGGTACTGGCTGCTCCGGTCGGCCCAGTCGAAGCAGTCCATCAGCCCGACGCCCGGCGCGCTGCGGTCGAAAAAGCGGCGGTCGAGGTAGACGATCACGCGGTCGTAGGGCTCTGAGCGGTCGATCACGGCCTTGTGGATCGTGTGGTGCTTGACCAGCAGCACGTCCCAGGGCTGCAGGGAATAGGTCATGTCCTCCACGGTATAATCCACCCGCCCGGCCAGCAGCAGCACCAGCTTGTCAAAGTCGTGAAAGTGGTAGTCCCGCTCCTGCCCGGCGGTGTCGCGCAGGTGGAAATAGTGGTAATTCTCTTTCAGATAGCCCTCGCGGGCGAAGCTCGATTCCTTCTTCATCACAGGCTCCTTCAAAACACGGAGTCAGGGCCCCGTTTGCAAAAGGGGGGCTGGAGGCTTGCTCCGCCAAGCGGATCAAATGAGGAAAACCCTCCGCCTCGCGCGGCTCGGCACCTCCCTTCCGCGGAAGGGAGGCCATGTCGGATTATACCGCACTTTTTGCAATGTTTCAAGCACCGGACGCTATTTTATTTGCGTTTCTTCGCAAATATAATGGAGCAGGAATAAACCTCAGGGAGGTCGTAATCATGGCTAAATTTCTGAAAAACAACTGGTTCTTCTTTGCGATGATCCTCGGTATCGTCGGCGGCTGCCTGGCCGGCTACTTCTGGGAAGGCGCCGCGGTGCTCGAGCCGCTCGGTACGCTGTTCATCAACCTGATGTTCTGCGTTGTCGTCCCGATGGTCTTCTTCTCCATTTCCTCGGCCATCGCCAACATGAAGAGCGCCAAGCGCGCCGGCAAGCTGATGGGCACGACGGTCGTTACCTTTATGTGCACCACGATCATCGCCTCCGTCATCATGTATGTGCTTGTCCGCTTCATCCCGGTCTACATCGGCGATCCCGTCTTCAGCGCGGATAACGACCTGAACTCTCTGACCCCGGGTGAAATGATCGTCGGCTTCTTCACCAAGTCCGACTTCCCCGAGCTCTGGAGCCGCCGCTCCATCCTGCAGCTCATCATCGCCGGCATTTTCTTTGGCTTCGGCGTGCAAATGTGCGGCGGGCGTGAGACCAAGGTCGCCAAGCTCCTCGAGGAGATCACCAACGTCCTGATGAAGGTCATCAAGATCATCAGCTACTACGCTCCGATCGGCTTCTTCGGCTTCTTCGCCGCCCTGGTCGCGCAGCACGGCGCCGACCTGATGACCAACTACGCCCGCGCGATCATCCTCTACTACATCGTCTCCTTCGCCTACATGTTCCTGATCTTCCCGCTCTACGCCCGCTTCGGCGGCGGCAAGGGCGCCGTCAAGGTCATGTTCCAGCACCTGTTCCGCCCGGCGGCCGTGGCCTTCGGCACCTGCTCCTCCGTTGCGACGATCCCGACCAACATGGAGGTCTCCGAGGACACCGGCATCTCCAAGGACGTCACCGACATCGTGCTGCCCATGGGCGCCACGATGAACATGGACGGCTCCGGCATGAGCGCGATCATCAAGGTCGCCTTCCTCTTCGGCATGTTCGGCATGGACTTCAACTCCGGCGACGCGATCCTTGCGATCATTGTCGCGACGGTCTCCTCGGTCGCCATGTCCGGCATCCCCGGCGGCGGCGGCACCGGCGAGCTGGTGCTCTGCTCCC
>CAMZIX010000081.1 GCA_947307375.1 uncultured Clostridia bacterium
CCTGTGATCCCCTCTCGACCGATCGGGTCTCGCCAGGCCAGCGTTGTCTTCGGCAAACCGTAGCGCCTCGCCGTACAAATCATGAGTATTATAGTAGTCCCCCGCCGTTTATGTCAAGACGAGCGGCTGATCCCTCGCTGAATTTAGGCAGCTTGCATAAAATTGCTTCAAAAACTTTGTGCTATATTTCGTTCGCCCGCGGGCCCGCTCCGACGCCCGGCCTCGGCTTGACATCCCCCTGCGGATATGATATTTTTGAACGGCGATCGGAGGCTTGCCAAAGCGGGGACGTTTGCGAGCGCCGCCTGCGGCGGATGCAGCGAGCAAAAAGGAGTGGCAGCGGTCGAAATCCTGCGAGCGAACAGCGAGCGAAGGATTTCGGGCACCGCAACAGGACATAACGGGACGGTCTTGTGAGCAAATTACCTAAGGCGTTTTCATATGGAGGGTTACCGAAGCGGTCATAACGGGGCGGTCTTGAAAACCGTTAGGGCGAAAGCCCACGCGGGTTCGAATCCTGCACCCTCCGCCAAAAAAGGTAGGTAATTTTGATAGAATTATCTACCTTTTACTTTTGCCTGAAAATGTTCTGAGAACGTCGAAATCCGGCTGTTTCAGAACATTTTTATTATAAATTCCGAAAAGCAACGTCGCCACGGAATCCTTTCCGCAGCGGCGTTTTATTGTTATGTAAACTTGCTGTTCTTCCCCTCCATGCTAAATCGTTCCCACAGAGAGGTATTGTTCAATTTGAGGGGTATCGTTCTCACAGAGGGTAATCGTTCAATTTGAGGTTTTCGTTGTTTTTCTGCCGTCTGTTTGGTAAACTAATCGTGCCACACAAAACTGTATAGTGTCGTTCCTTATCAGCATGGGTTTTTACCTCGGTAAGAGCCTGCATGATCTGATAGAGAAAATGGGTGAACACGAATGAAAGCGGCTCACTGGACTCAGCGCACACATCTGTTTCGATCTGATGAGTATATTTGCTCCGCGTGTAAGGCATCATGCGATAAGCCCTACAAGGTTTGCCCATCCTGCGGAGCGCCAATGAAGAAAGCAAAGTATGATCCATCATGGGTGGACGAGGCCGAGGGCCTCTCTGCTCTGCTGGATGACGATTGGTAAGCATACAGATAAATCGGTATTTGTAGGGGAGAACTGAAAGATATGACGTCGGAAGAATTATGGAATAGATCAGGTCTTACCGGGACCTATTATGCATGGTCTTTCGGAGAAGCTCCGGACGAACTGGCTGATTTAGTCCTGCAGGGAATCAAAACAGCAACCTGCTCTGCATATGACTTGTATCTGATCGATCATGAGCCACTACCGCAAACAGGGGATTATAGTGTTATCTTAAACGCTAACGATGAAGCTGTGTGTATTATTAAAACAGTTAAGGTCTATGTAATAGATTTTAACCAGGTTTCAGAAGAGCATGCTTTTAAAGAAGGAGAGGGCGACCGATCTCTGGAATACTGGCGAAAGGTTCATATAAGTTTTCTGACGAATGAGCTTGCATCTAAGAATAAGACTTTTGATGAGAATACAAAAGTGGTTTGCGAAGAGTTTGAAGTAGTGTACAAATAAATTCCAGTTTGTCGGTGCACCCCTATCATTTAAAATGCACCCCCTTTGCCGTTTGCACCCCCCTAAATAGAAATGCACCCCCCTTGAACAGGCGGTGCACCCCCTTAACTATTATTCTATCAAAACGGAGTACCTTTTTCATCAAAGAAACCTCTTTTGTCTGCCAAAAGGACAAGGGAGGTTTCTTTGTTGTTTTAACGAGATGAGCATGATATATTATTTCTATACGCTTCGGATGGGAGGAATGACGAATGGTACATTTGGAAGAATTAAACAAGTATAATGTATGGGACGTTATCGAACTAACTGTAAAAAAAGAGCAGGAAAGCTTTATCGCAGGCAATGAATGGAGTCTCGTCCATGCCTATGTGGGAAACAAAACCGAAGGCGCGGTATACCCTTTTGGAATTTTCGATGATGATAAAGCTGTTGGATTCTTAATGATCGCTTATGACTATGGCGAAGTATGCAATGATCCTGACGCGCCGGAAATATCCCAAAAGAATTATTTCCTTTGGCGATTGATGATAGATGAAGAAGAGCAAGGAAAAGGTTACGGGAAGAAAGCAGTAAAGCTTGCCTTGGAGTTTGTTAAGACATTCCCGCACGGCAAAGCGGATTACTGCTGGCTTTGCTATGACAAAAACAACGAAGTCGCAAGGAAGCTATATCTTTCCATGGGATTTCAGGAGATTGGTGAACAGGATGATGATATCAACGCGGTAATTAAACTATAGAAAATACGCTGGTGTACTTTTAGGCGTACTTAGCTTGAAAAGTGTAGTTTTACGCGCTCTTACACATCAATGAAACCTCTTTTGTCTACTACGGACAAGAGAGGTTTCTTGCATTGAAGCACGCAAAAGGATATGGTATAATCAGCTCAATCATACAAGCAGCGCGAGGAAAAAGGTATGGAGCATGAGATCGAAAACATTCTGTCCCTGTTTTTTGACGATACGCCGGTCGCCTCTCACCTGATCGATACGAGCCGGGATGACGCTGATTTCCGGGCGACCTTTATCGTCGAAACGGCCTCGGGCGGCAAGCTTGTTCTGAAGCTTGCCGATAACGACTTCACCTTCCCCGAGAAGATCTCCGTCTGGCAGAGAACCGTGGAGGAGTATCGGAAGCTCGGCTACTACTGTCCGAGGATCTTCCCGAGCAAATCGGGCGATTTCCCCCTCGTGGATTACGGGGGACACAGATGCGCGGCGTACGCCGAAGAATACGCGCCCTTCCATCCTGTCGAAGACAGGTTTTCGGAGGACTTCGGCCAGAACGAAGCGCTGTATAACAGGTATATGCAGGACATTTGGCGGATGACGGCAAGAATCGCAGCTCAGTATTTTGATTATACGGAGTATCCCTCGGCCTACTGCCTGTTTGAAACCTTCTGCCCCAGCGACAAGACGGACGAGGTGCTGGAGAACGCTTTGTCATGGAAGGAATGTGCGGATGCGCTTCCTGACGTATTCAAAGAACAGGTCGAGAGGATCTGGCGCTTGTGGACGGACAACAGGGCTGCGCTGGAACCGGAATATAAAAAGCTCCCGACCTCCGTTTTCCAGGCCGATCTCAATGCGTCGAATATTCTGTTGGATGATGAGGGCAGATTCGTCGGCGTGTATGATTTCAACCTCTGCGGCAGGGACGTTTTCCTCAACTACCTGATGCGGGAAAGCAGCGGCGTTTCCGGGATCTGTGAAGCATTGAAGATCGCTTCCGAATATTATCGGTTTTCGGATATCGAAAAGGATACGGCGCTGACGCTGTATCGCTGCCTGAAGCCGCTGTGGTACACGAGAGTGGAGGACCTGAAAAAGGCGGGAAACGACCCGGACGCGATTCAGGCCTGTCTGAACGAGGCAGAACACGCGCTGACTGCTCCCATAGACTTTGCGAAGTATATGGGGTGAGAGATCTGTCCGATTCTTCCTTCCCGAAAAATCAGCATTTCAGCGCCGGGAACAGGCAAATCAGCCACAGGGATGGCACCATAAGTATGAATTTCATGCTTATGGTGCTTTTTTCCTGTTATCCTCCTCTGCCGCCGTTTTTTCCTCTGCCGGCATTTTGCTGCTCCTGCATCAGAAATGTATATTTTTTTATTTTCTTGCCGGGCCGTATGTGTTATAATTCAATCAAGATCGATCAATTATTCCGATCGCTGTCAAAATCTCTTCAGGAGGCAAAAAAATCAACATAACGTCAGGTAAGCAGCCAGGAACCGGAATCATCAAACAAACAAGGAGGAATGTACCTATGCCCAAATTTGACATCGTGGTCGTGGGTGCCGGCAATGCCGGTATGTCTGCCGCGCTGCAATGTCAGCTCGCGGGGAAAAAGACGCTGCTGATCGAAAAGCACAATCTCCCGGGCGGCGCCGCCACCAGCTTTGTCCGCGGCCGCTTCGAGATCGAGCCCTCGCTGCACGAGCTCTGCGACTACGGCCCCGAAGACGACCCCGGCGACGTGCGCCGGATCCTCGAGGGCTACGGCGTCAAGCTCAAATGGTACGAATGCAAGGACTGTTTCCGCGTGATCTCCCAATACTCCGACGGAAGTCCGATGGACGTGACCATGCCCGCCGGCATCGACAATTTCATCGACAAGATGGAGGAATACGTCCCCGGCTCGCGCGAGAAGATGACGAAGCTCTTTGATCTCTTCCAGGAGGTGCTCGACGGCATCGCCTACATCACGGCCTCGAAGGGCAACCCGGACTCGAAGGTCCTGCAGGCGGAGTATCCGGACATGCTGCGCTGCGGCGCCTACAGCACGCAGAAGGTCTTCGACGCGCTGAAGCTGCCGAAGAAGTGCCAGGATATCCTGTCCACCTACTGGAGCTATCTCGGCGTGGACATGGAGCATCTGGCCTTCATCCACTACGCGGCGATGGTGCACAAGTATGTCCAGCGCAGCGCCTATATCCCCGCTCACACCTCGCACGAGTTCTCCACCGCGATGATCGAGCGCTTCCGCGAGCTCGGCGGCGAGGTCTGGTTCAACTGCCGCGCCGAGGAATTCCTCTTCAAGGGCGACAGGCTCTGCGGCGTGCGGACCAACCTCGGCGACATCGACTGCGATTACGCGCTGGCCAACATCAACCCGGATATCATCTACGGCCGGATGATGCCGAAAGAGCTGATCCCCGAGCGGGAAAAGAAGCTCTCCGCCGCGCGCGGCCGCATCATGGGCGGACGCATGTACACCGCCTATTTCTGCTGCGACGCGACGCCCGAAGAGCTCGGCATCACGGACTACAGCTATTTCCTGCCCAGCACGGCCAACTCCGTCGAGGAGTACAAGCGCATCCAGGGCGGCATGAAGACCAACGACTATTCGATCTTCCTGTGCTACAACATCGTCAATCCCGAATTCTCGCCCGCCGGCACCTGCATCTGCTCCTTCACGACCTTCGGCGCGCCGGAAGAGTGGAGCGAGCTGAAGCAGGAGGATTACTTCAAATTCAAAAACGACGGCGCGAAGAAGATGCTGCGCATCCTCAAGGAAAAGACCGGCATCGATCTGGCCGGCCATATCGAAGAAATGGAGGTCGCCTCTCCCTGGACCTTCGCCCGCTATCTCGGCGTGCCCGAGGGCTCGGTCTACGGCTATGAGGCGCGCGACTGGGACGGCATGATGGCCCGTATGCAGATGATCGGCAGCGATTACCCGATCAAGGGTCTGCGGCCGATCGGCGCCGCCGGCCCGCGCAGCGACGGCTACTCCGCCACGATCATCTGCGGTCAGCTGATCGCCGCCAACGCCTTGAAGGATCTCAAAGCCTGGAGTGAAGGAGGGAACAAGTAATGCCTGATCTGAAGGTAAAAGTTGGGCTGATCGGCAAGTTCGACATGCTCAAGTTCAAGAACATGAAAAAGGTCCGCGAAAAGGCCATTCAGGCCGCTCCCGCCAAAGAGATCAGCGGCGTCTTCCCGATCAACGAGAATGCGAAGGCCCTGCACCCCGACTTTCTGGAGCTGGTCGTCAACCGCATCGTCGACCGCGGCGGCGCGCAGGCAAAAACCTTTGTCCTCAAGCGTCCCGACGGCGCCCCGCTGCCCTATTTCCGCGCCGGTCAGTATATCTCGCTCAAGC
>CAMZIX010000082.1 GCA_947307375.1 uncultured Clostridia bacterium
TGTACAGTCTGCCGGCCTACGGCACGGTGGACCCGAACCCGCTGATGGCGCCCTTCTTCATTCTTTTCTTCGGACTGATGATGGCGGACATGGGCTACGGTCTCATCATGATTGCGGCGGCCATCGTCGCCATGGTAAAAATGAAGCCGGAGGGCGGCTCGCGCGCTTTCTGCCAGCTGCTGCTCTACGGCGGCATCGCGACCTTCGCCATGGGCTTTCTGACCGGCGCCTTCTTCAGCGACATCCCCTATCAGCTCGTGCACATCATCAATCCGAAAAGCACCTGGCCCGGCCTCTGGCACCTCTTCAGCCCGGAGACGGACAGCACCATGGTGCTCTACGGCTCGATGGTCCTGGGCCTGCTGCACCTGAACACCGGCATGGCCGTGAACTTTGTGCAGAAGTGGAAGGCCGGCAATAAGGGCGACGCGATCTTCGAGGAGGGCTCCCTCTGGGTGATCCTGCTCGGCGGCGTCCTCTTCGCGCTCGGCAAGCTGGTGCTGGATCTGCCGGTCCTGGGCACCGTCGGCCTCGCGATCCTGATCCTCGGCGCGGCGGCGCTCCTCTTCGGCGCCGGACGCCACGCCAAGGGCTTCGGCAAGGTCACGGCGGCCTTCGGCTGCATCTACAACACGGCCACGGGCTGGTTCGGCGACGTGCTGAGCTACTCGCGTATCATGGCCCTGATGCTGGCCGGCGGCGTCGTCGGCAAGGTCTTCAACACCGTCGCCGTCATGCCGATGCAGAGCGCGGGCCTCAACGTGATCACGGTGCTGGCCTTCGTGATCATCTTCCTGCTGGGCCATGCGATGAACTTCGCGCTGAACCTGCTGGGCTGCTATGTGCACGACCTGCGTCTGCAGTGCCTGGAGTTCTTCGGCAAGTTCTACTCGGACGGCGGCAAGCCCTTCCGTCCGCTCCGCTACAGCGGCACTTATGTCAAAGCAAAATAAATTGAATCATATAGTCTGAAAAACAGGAGGACAACAACATGAATTTCATCGAATCTTTCGGCGGTATGGCACTCGGTCTGCTGGGCGCGGCGCTGGCTGCGGCCCTCGCCTGCATCGGCTCTGCCAAGGGCACCGGCATCGCCGGTGAGGCCGGCGCCGGCCTCGTCTCCGAAGACCCCGGCAAGTCCGGCAAGGTCATGATCCTGCAGGTCATCCCCGGCACCCAGGGCCTCTACGGCTTCGTGATCTTCTTCCTCGCCTACGGCAAGGTCGCCGCCGCTCCCGGCATCAGCGTCGCGCAGGGCCTGCAGATCCTCTCCGCCTGCCTGCCCATCGCCATCGGCGGTCTGCTCTCCGCCATCGCCCAGGGCAAGGTCGCCGCGGCCTCCGTCAACATCCTGGCCAAGAAGCCCGACGACTGGTCCAAGGGCCTGATCATGTGCATCGTCGTCGAGTTCTACGCCATCCTCTGCATGCTGGCTTCCTTCTTGATGCTGGGCGCCATCAACTTCTGATCGTTCGGATTGGAGTAGGTATGAAAGGCACTGAAAAAATCATCGCGCATATCCGGGCTGACGCCGAGGCGCAGTCCGCCGCGATCCTGTCTCAGGCTGAGCAGCAGTGCGCCGCGATCCGGGAAGAGTATGAGGCCAGGGCCAGGGAACGCTACAGCGAAAAGCTCCTTTCGGGCGGCAAGGCCTGCGAGGACCGCGTGGACAGCATGGACCGCATCGCCCGCATGGAGGCGAGGAAGGGCCTGCTGGCGCTCAAGCAGGAGATGGTCTCCAGAAGCTTCGAGCTGGCCTGCGAAAAGCTGGTGAACCTGCCCGAGGCGGACTACGTCGCCCTGCTGGCGAGGCTCGCGGCCGAGGCCGCCGTCACCGGCGAGGAGGAGATCGTCCTCAACGCGCGCGACCGCGCCGCCGTCGGCGAAAAGGCCGTCAAGGCCGCCAACGCGAAGCTCGCGGAGGCCGGCAAGACCGCGAAGCTGAAGCTCTCCCCGGCGGAGGGCGCCTTCGCCGGCGGCCTGCTGCTGCGCCGCGGCAGCATCGAGACCAACTGCACCGCGGAGCTCCTGGTGGAGCTGCAGCGCAGCGAGATGTCCTCGGAGCTGGCCGGCGTGCTGTTCGACTGATCCCGACGGACAGGAGGGATTGGATTGCAGACCAAACGAGAAGATTATCTGTTTCTTTCCTCGATGCTGCGCGCGCGGGAGCCGCGGATGCTCAGCCGCGACAAGGCCGAGCGGATGCTGGACGCCCCCTCCTACGGCGAGTGCGCCAAGCTCCTGACCGACTGCGGCTACGAGGACATGTCCCAGCTGAACGCGTCTGAGATCGACCGGACGCTGTCCCTGCGCCGGGAGGAGATCTTCCATGAGCTCTCTCTGCAGGCGCCCGCGAAGGACCTGGTGGATCTGTTCCGCGTCAAATACGATTACCACAACGCCAAGGCGATGCTGAAGGCCGAGGCGGCCGGCAGCGATCCGCTGCCCGTGATGAGCGCGTCCGGCCGCGTCTCTCCCGAGGAGATGCTTGCCGCCTGGCACGAGGAGCGGCTGCACGAGCTGCCCGCGCGTCTGGCCGCGGCCATCACCGAGGGCGGGGAGCTGCTGGCCCGCACCGCGAACCCCCAGCTCGCGGACTTCACGCTGGACCGCGCCTGCTTTGAAGAGCTGCGTGCGCTGGCCGCGGACAAGGGCGACTTTGTCAAAGGCTATGTGAGCCTTCTGGCCGACAGCACCAACCTCAAAAGCGCGGTGCGCACGGCGCGCATGGGCAAAAACGCGGACTTCCTGCGTCTGGCGCTGGTGCCGGGCGGCCGGGTGGACGCCGATCGCTTCGCCGCCGCCGGCGAGGGCCTTCCGGGGCTTTTCAACGGCTCCGTGCTGGCCGAGGCCGCCAATCTCGGCGCGGCCGCCGCGGAGGGCGGCAGCATGACCGCCTTTGAGCGCGCCTGCGACAACGCGGTGCAGACCTATCTGCGCGGCGCCAAGCTCGTCTCCTTCGGCGAGGAGGCCGTGCTGGCCTATCTGGCGGCCGTGGAGACCGAGATCACGGCGGCGCGCATGATCCTGACGGGGAAGCTGGCGGGCATCGCCCCCCAGACGATCCGGGAAAGGCTGCGTGATCTGTATGCTTAAAATCGCTGTGATCGGCGGTCGCGAGACCGTCATGGGCTTCAAGGCGCTCGGCCTGGAGACCTGCCCCGCGGCGGACGCGGCGGAGGCCGGACAGATCCTGCGCCGTCTGACCCGCGAGAGCGAGGACTACGCCATCATCTACATCGAGGAGACCCTGGCGGCGGAGCTTTCGCATGAGATCGACCGTTTCAAGGACAGCCCCAAGCCGGCCATCATTCTGATCCCCGGCCGCGAGGGCAGCATCGGCCTTGGGCAGTCGGCCCTGAAGGCGGCCGTGGAACGCGCCGTCGGCACGAATATCCTGGGCGACTGAGCCCGACCTTCAACAACAAAAAGGAAGGAACGAACGATATGAGCGGAACTATTACCAAGGTATCCGGCCCGCTGGTCGTGGCCGAGGGCCTCAGCGACGCCAACGTCTCCGACGTGGTGCGCGTGGGCTCTCAGCATCTGATCGGCGAGATTCTGAACATGACCGGCGACCGCGCCTCCATCCAGGTCTATGAGGAGACTTCCGGTCTCGGACCCGGCGCGAAGGTCGTCACCACCGGCATGCCCATGTCCGTGGAGCTCGGGCCCGGCATGCTGGACAACATCTACGACGGCATCCAGCGTCCCCTGCCGGAGATGCGCGCCGCCGCCGGTGATTCCATTACCCGCGGCATCGACGTGCCGGCGCTGAACCGCGAGAAGGTCTGGGACTTCGTGCCCGTGGCCAAGCGCGGCGACATGGTCGGCCCGGGCGACGTGCTCGGCACCGTCCAGGAGACCAGCGCCATCCTCCACAAGATCATGGTCCCGAACGGTGTGAAGGGCATGGTCGTCAGCGTGGAGAGCGGCAGCCACGTCATCACCGATGTGATCGCCGTCGTGCGCGACAACAAGGGCAAGGAGCATGAGCTGACGATGATCCAGCGCTGGCCCGTGCGTATCGCCCGCCCCTATGAGAAGAAATATGTGCCCAGCCGCCCGATGAACAGCGGCCAGCGCATCATCGACACGATGTTCCCGATCGCCAAGGGCGGCACCGCCGCCGTTCCCGGCCCCTTCGGCTCGGGCAAGACGGTCGTGCAGCACCAGCTGGCCAAGTGGTCGGACGTGGACATCGTCGTCTACATCGGCTGCGGCGAGCGCGGCAACGAGATGACCGACGTTCTGATGGAGTTCCCCGAGCTGAAGGACCCGCGCAACGGCGAGCCGCTGATGAAGCGCACCGTGCTGATCGCGAACACCTCCGACATGCCCGTGGCGGCCCGCGAGGCCTCCATCTACACCGGCATCACCATCGCCGAGTACTTCCGCGACATGGGCTACGACGTGGCCGTCCTGGCCGACTCCACCTCCCGCTGGGCCGAGGCCCTGCGCGAGATGTCCGGCCGTCTGGAAGAGATGCCCGGCGAAGAAGGCTACCCCGCCTACCTTGCCTCCCGCCTGGCGCAGTTCTACGAGCGCGCCGGCGTCGTCGAGTGCATGGGCAAAGACGAGCGCCGCGGCTCCGTTACCGCGATCGGCGCCGTGTCGCCTCCGGGCGGCGATATTTCCGAGCCCGTCTCCCAGGCCACGATGCGCATCGTCAAGGTCTTCTGGGCGCTGGACTCCTCTCTGGCCTACGCCCGCCACTTCCCGGCCATCAACTGGCTGACCTCCTACTCCCTGTATCTGGACACGCTGGAGCCCTGGTACACCGAGCAGTTCGGCGAGGCCTATATGCTCAACCGCACCAAGGCCATGCACATCCTCCAGGAGGAGAGCGAGCTGCAGGAGATCGTCCGCCTCGTCGGTCAGGACGCGCTCAGCCCCGCCGACCGTCTGACGATGGAGACCGCGAAGATGATCCGCGAGGACTTCCTCCAGCAGAACGCCTTCGTGGACGAGGACGCCTATTCCTCCTACGCCAAGCAGTTCCGCCTGATGGATCTGGTCCTGCGCTACGACGCCTTCTGCCGCGAGGCGCTGGACAAGGGCGTGGACATGAACGCGCTCTTCACCATCCCCGCCCGCGAAAAGATCGGCCGCGCGAAGATGGCGGACGCCAAAACCTTCGCCGCCGATTACGACGCCATCGAGGCGCAGATGAAGAAAGAGATCGCCGAAGTCATTGCCGGAGGTGAGGACGCATGATCAAAGAGTATAAAACCATCCATGAGATCGCCAGCCCCCTGATGGTGGTCGAGCACGTCGAGGGCGTCACCTACGACGAGCTGGGCGAGCTGGAGCTCCCCAACGGCGAAGTCCGCCGCTGCAAGGTGCTGGAGGTCGAGAACGACAAGGCGGTCGTCCAGCTGTTCGAGTCCGCGCAGGGCATCAACCTGGCGGAGACCAAGGTCCGCTTCCTGGGCCATCCCCAGCAGCTGGCCGTGTCCGAGGACATGCTGGGCCGCGTCTTCAACGGCATGGGCCAGCCCATCGACGGCGGCCCCGCCATCCTGGCCGACGCCCATAACGACATCAACGGCCTGCCCATGAACCCCGCCGCCCGCGCCTATCCCGCCGAGTTCATCCAGACCGGCGTCAGCACGATCGACGGCCTGAACACCCTGGTCCGCGGCCAGAAGCTGCCGATCTTCTCCGGCTCCGGCCTGC
>CAMZIX010000083.1 GCA_947307375.1 uncultured Clostridia bacterium
CACCAGGCCCTCGCCCAGGGCGGCGCCGCGGGTGTCGATCGCGCGGACCCGGCGGTCCGGATAGCTCTCGCGCAGCATGTCGGCGGCGATGTTCGCGGAGTTATAGCTGCCGCTGATGCCGGAGGACATGCTGATAAAGATCACGTCCTGCCCCTCGCGCAGATACGGCTCGAAAAAGTCGGCGTACTGCTGGGGAGAAATCTGAGTGGTGGTCACGATCTGGCCGGCCTTCATGTCGCGGTAGAAGTCCGCGCCGTTGAAGGCCTCGATATCCAGGCAGACGCGGTCCTCTCCGTTCACGGTGTAGGTGAAGGGGATCACGCCGATATGATGTTCGTCGGTGAGCCTCCTGGGCAGATTGCCCGAGGTGTCGGTCAGTATGGCAAAAGACATGGGGGTACCTCCTTGGGGCCTGTTCTGCGGGCCGCTCCGGCCCGCGGCAAAAGCATACCCCACGGCGCGCCGAATAGGCAAGCTACTTTCCCGGCCCGTGCGGTAGAAGCCGCGGGAGCCGGGTCTACAGCGCGTAGAATCGGGCGGAAAAGTTCTCTCTTTTCCCGGATCAGCAGAAAAAACGCATAAAAAGAGCACGGACGGTCAAAGACCGTCCGTGCTCCGGGCAGCGGATCAAGCGTTTGTTTTGCGCTCCGCGAGCTGGCGGCAGATGTCGTCGTACTCGTCCTCGTCCAGCTTGTAGTGCTTTTTGTAGAGGACGTAGGACAGGAACATCAGCACGCAGGGCAGCACGGTCATCACCAGCATCAGGCCGTTGACCTGGCCGGGCTGCACGCCCTGGAGCAGGGCGTCGATGGCCTCGGCCTTCTGCTCGCCGGAGATCAGGCCCTGGTTGGCCAGCTGCTCCTGCTCGGCGATGCCGTTGGTGTACTTCAGCAGACCGAAGACGATGTAGGTGCCGCTGGCGATGGCGATGGTCAGCGCCGAGGCGAGCTTGGTGAAGAAGGGACGCAGCGAGGAGATGATGCCCTCGTCGCGCGTGCCGAAGCGCAGCTCGTTGTACTCGACGGTGTTCATGATCGAGATCATCATGATCAGATAGAAGCCGTACTGGCCGAAGTTGGCGAGCATGTAGCCCAGCGTGACGACGATGAACTTGAGGTCGAAGCCCGCGACGGCGCCGAGGCCCTTCGGCATGAAGAGGCCGGGCAGCAGCATCAGCAGATAGCCGACCAGGGACACCAGCATCAGCACATCCATCAGCTTTTTGCGGCGCAGGTGGCGGGAGATGGCGGGGTAGAAGATCATCAGGAAGCCCGTCACGAACATGCCCAGCATCTGGAACATCGTGAAGAAGCCGCCCTGGTAGCCGAAGTCGACGTAGATGTAGGTCGAGCCGACGCCCGCCATGACGATGCCGTTGCCGATCTGCTGGATCAGGAAGATCAGCGCGATCCACAGCAACTGGTCGTTGCCGGTGATCGTGGTCCAGATCTTCTTGAAGCTGACGGGCGGCACGGGATCGGCGTTGTAGTCGCGCTGCTCCTTCGTGCCGAAGATCGTGATGGCGAGGAAGGCCGGACCGAGGATGGCGATCACCAGCGCGACGATGCCATAGGCCGTGACGGCGTTGCCGCCGATGGCCGAGCTGCCGGCGGTGAGCATCGGGATGAAGGCCGCGGCCGTCATGCCGCCGATGCCGGCGAAGAGCGTGGCGCGGGAGGTGAACTGGTTGCGGGTGTTGGCGTCGGAGCTGAGCGCGGGCACCATGCCCCAGAAGGCGATGTCGTGCATCGTGTAGGTGATGGAGTACAGGAAATAGATCAGCCCGAAGAACCACACGAAGGGCCAGCCCTGCAGCTTCGTGTTGAAGGCGGCATAGATGACCAGCGAGGTCGTCACGATGCCGATGGCGAGCCAGGGCTTGAACTTGCCCCACTTACCGCGGGTGCGCTCGATGATGTTGCCCATGACCGGGTCGTTGAGCGCGTCGAACACGCGCGCGGCGACCATGATGCCCGCGATGGCGGACAGCTGCGCCGCCGTGAGCTGCCGGGTGAAGAGCACGAAGGAGTAGAGGTAGCTGGTGACAAGGGTGTACATCATGTCGCGCCCGATGGTGCCGAGCGGGAACAGGATCAGGTTCCGTCTGGTGATGCGTTTGTCTTCCATGGTTCACTCTCTTTTCTGTAGGATATTTGCGGTGTTGACCCTATCATAAATCACCGGCGGGAAAAAGGCAATCACGAAAAGAAAAAAAGACGGGGCGGCGGGCATGACGGTGGTGAGCCGCATTGCAGCGCCGCATATTGGTCGACAGAGAATGGAAAAAGGCCGAGCAATGCTCTGCCCTGCGGTCGTGTCATCCTGAGCGGGCGAAGCGAGTGGATGAATTCGCCCGCTGATCAAAAAAGCATAAAACACAGCGAATTGTTTTGTAATGTTCAAAATATAGTGCTATACTATCAAAAGAAGTTTTATTGTGCAAAGGAGAAGCTTATGCTCTCACTGCTTTTCGTCATCATTTCTTACGGATCTCTGTTGTTGCTGCTGATGCCGTCAACGAAAACGGGCGTCATTGGGACCGCAGCGCTGTTTGTCCTCGGTCTGGGTTTCATTCTCTATAAGAAAGCATATAAGATCGCTTTCTGGAAAGGCAAAAAGAACTACAGCCTCCCGGCTGCCGTTGGCTACGCAGCTTTTTTAGGATGGCATTTTTATCACTGGTGGCTTCCATCCTCAAAAATGCATGCGCTGGCGGCCGCACTTCATCTGGCGGCCGAAACCATGCTTTTGATCGGTGCGTCAGTGCTGTCCTTGTTGTCTGTATATTTCATCTTCGCCGTGTTTCAGGCCATCAACAAAAAGATCTCTGGCGCCGACGAGGAGAGCAATTATGCAAAAAGCATCTTTTCCTGCGTGTTTGCTGCAGTCGTAACGGTAGCTTTGGCGCAGATCATGGCCAACTGTTATGCATTATCCATGGGTCATGTAAAGTATTTTCTGTCCGTCTTGTTCGTGCTGGCTATCATTCTTCTCCTTTTCTCCCTGATGGGAAAAGTCATACCGTCCGTTCTCCTGGGAGCAGGACTGTTCATGATCATCTTCACCGTCAATGCGTACGTTTATGATTTCAGAGAGCGTTTATTCGAGCCAGTTGACGTTTATGCTGTAGGCGCAGCAAGGAATGTAGCGGAGAATTACAGCCTGTTTCCAGCGCCAAAGAGCGTTCTTATCGGATGGGGTATTTTCGCTGTTTTGATAGTCGCGCTCTTTTTTGTACAGCGCAATCATCGATCAAAACTGACTCCGCAAAGAAGAATCGCAATGCTGGCCATTTGTTTCGTCGGTTTTGTCTCCATTACCTGTTATGCCGCCGGGCTGAAAACTTACCATTGGCATAATCAGGGCGCCATGTTCAACGGCTATGTTTTCGATTTTGTTTCCAAGTTCAAAGAGATCACAGTATCTGAACCGAAACACTACAGCCCGGAATTGATCGCAGAACTTGCTGAACAATATGCTCCCGAAGAGATCAGCGCATCAGAAAAGCAGGCGGCTCATCCCCATATCATTGTTATTATGGATGAATCCTTCTCTGATTTGCGTGTGGCCGGGGATTTTTCTACGAATACAGAAGTAATCCCCTTTATATCATCCCTGAAAGAGAATACCATTTCCGGATATTCGCTGGTGTCTGTTTACGGCGGTAATACGGCCAACACGGAATATGAATTCCTCACGGGGAATTCATTGGCGTGGCTTTCTCCAAACGTTGTCCCCTATCAGCAATACGTAAGATCGCCTGCCTATTCGATGGTCTCCTATTTGAAGTCGTCCTACGGCTACAAGGCAGTGGCCATGCATCCGTTCAAATCCAGCGGATGGAATCGTCCTGCCGCTTACGGGAATTTAGGTTTTGATGAATGCCATTTTGAAGAAGACTTTCCGCAGCAAAACTACCTCCGGAATTATATCAGCGACCGGGAAATGTTTGAATATCTCATTGATACCTATGAGAGCCTGAAGGATCATCCGCTGTTTATCTTCGGTGTAAGTATGCAAAATCACGGTGACTATTCATATGATGGGGAAAACTTTACGCAAACTATTTCGCTCATGGACTATGAAGGATATCCAGAGGTAGAACAATATCTTTCTCTGATTCACGAAACCGACAAAGCAGTAGAGTATCTGCTCACATATTTTGAAAGTGCGGATGAAGATGTTGTCATCGTATTCTTCGGTGATCATCAACCCAAAATCAAGGCGTCGTTTTATGAAAAAATCAGCGGAAACGCTGTGGATTCTCTGGATGAGCAGCAAAAGCGCTTTAAAGTTCCGTTCTTTATCTGGGCCAACTTCGATATTGAAGAAAAGACCATTGAATGTACCAGCATAAACTATTTGTCATCTTTGGTTTATGAAACCGCAGGAATTGCATTGCCTCCCTACAACATGTTCCTCCGTGAAATGGAGAAAACCATCCCGGTTATCAATGCAAACGGTTTCTACTCGTTCAGTGAAAACTGTTTTCTTCCTTTTGATGAAGCGAATGCAGATGAACTGAGATGGCTCAATCTGTATGAAGCTTTGCAATATAACAGCCTGTTCGATTCTGAAAAACGAAACAAAACGTTCTTTCCGGCCTTAGAGAAATAACGGCGGGCCGGTGCTGCGGAGTAAATAAGCGGCGGCAGATTCATATTCTTGAAAAGGCACATAGACATAAAAGTACGGCGAAATCGGGGCATTTCTCGATTTCGCCGTACTAATTTATTTACTTCATTGTGCCGAAGGGCGGGGCCGGCCGCTCCCTTCTGGCAAACGAAGAACGTCAGATCTCGTCGGTGCCGCGGAGCTCGCGGATGCGGCCGAGGATCAGCTTCTCGTTGTAGAGCAGGAAGAGGAGCGCGCCGATCAGGCAGGTGACGGTGGCGACGACCGCGGTGGCGCGGTACTGGCCGGGATGGACGACCTTCTCGCCGTTGACCACCTGGGCGACGGTCATCGAGGTGAAGACGACCATCGCGATGGCCTGGCCCATTTTGAAGGCGAAGGTGCGCGCGGCGAAGAACATGCCGCTGCGGTCCTCGCCGGTTTCCAGACGGCTCAGCTCCGCGACGTCGGCCACGCAGGCCTGCGGCAGGATGCCGAGGATGGCCATCGGGATCGCGGCGGTGACGGCGACGATGAAGCCCCAGTAGAGGCCCTGACCGCAGATCGAGGTGATCAGGAAGACGCCCGCATAGGCGAAGAAGCCGACGACGATCAGCTTTTTCTTGCCGATCTTCGGGGCCAGCTTGTTGACGACCGGATACAGCGCCACGCTGATGGCGGTCATGGTCGCGGTCAGCGGGAAGGTCCAGGTGTCCTCGATGCCCATCAGCTTGGTCTCATAGAAGGCGAGGCCGGTCTGGAACAGGGTCAGCGCGAAGAAGTAGATCACGTCCGCATAGACGAAGCGGCGGAACTGCCCGTTCTTGAAGGTCTTGAGCAGGGAGCTGAAGGCCGGGGTCTCGCTCGGGCGGGAGTCGATGTACTCGCGCTCCTTGATGTAGAAGGAGGGGACCAGCATCGCGATGCAGGCGATCGAAGCCATGATGGCCACCGCCAGGCGGATGGAGTTGGCCTGGCCGACGGAGCCCTCCAGCATGCCGGCGAGGTTCGGCAGCATGAAGGAGATGCTGGTGCCGGCGATGAAGGTGAAGGA
>CAMZIX010000084.1 GCA_947307375.1 uncultured Clostridia bacterium
ACGGAGTTGGACTGGGTGTATTTGAGCGTGATGAGCGCCACGATCAGGTCGATCTTCGCCTGCGCGGGCAGTTCCCTGTTGGCGGTGACGATGTTCTGCAGCAGGCTCTCGTCGATTTTGAAGTTGTTGTGCCCCTGCTCAAAGCGCACGCCGAACACGTCCTTGACCTCCTGCGCGGCGGGGACGTAGTCCGGGTCGATCTGCACGACGTTGTAGTTGCCCTTTTTCTTGGTCTTCAGGATGGCCAGCGCCTCCTCGGTGTAGCCCGGGGCGATGACGCCGTCGGAGACCTCGTCCTTCAGGTAATCGGCGGTGGCCGCGTCGCAGACCTCGCTGAGCGCCGCCCAGTCGCCGTAGGAGCAGAGCCGGTCCGCGCCGCGGGCGCGGATGTAGGCGCAGGCGATCGGGGAGAGCTCGGCTTCGGGCTTGACGAAATAGATGCGGCGGTCCAGCTCGCTCAGCGGCAGGCCGACGGCCGCGCCCGCGGGCGAGACGTGCTTGAAGGAGGCGGCGGAGGGCAGGCCGGTCGCCTCTTTCAGCTCCCGGACCAGCTGCCAGGAGTTGAAGGCGTCGAGGAAGTTGATATAGCCCGGGCGGCCGTTGAGCACCGTGACCGGCAGCTCGCCGCCGTCCGGCATGTAGATTTTGGCCGGCTTCTGGTTGGGGTTGCAGCCGTATTTCAGCGCGAATTCTTTCATGGTTCAGTCCCCCAGATTTTTATTGAACAGTTTTACCTCGCCGTGCACGTTCGTGTAGAGCGAGACCTTGTTGTCCCGGTTGAGCGCCTGCCAGACCTCTTCCGGCTCCGGCATATCGATGGCGATCGGTTCGCCGCAGAAGCTGGGCAGCGGCTTGCCGTCGCCCTGATAGGTGCTGAGGAAGTAGCCCCTGCCCTCGTCGCAGCCCTCATAGCTGTAGAAGCAGCGCAGGCAGCGCCCGTCCACGCGCTTGAGGATGGACAGCTCGAAGCTGCCGTCGGCGCGGCAGATCGCGGAGATGCGCGGCGTCCAGTTCGGGTCGTCGGGCTCGTATTCCCGCGTGGCGAGCGCCGCGCGGAAGTCGCCCATCTCGACGATGGTGTCGGTCTGGTTTCCGTTGGTGACGACCAGATCCCCGCCCAGCCTGCGGACGGGGCGGTAGATGATCAGACTGGGGTCCGCCAGGCGGGAGGGATCGTGCGCCTCGGTGCGGATGCCGTCCTCGGTCAGCGAAAAGATGCGGTTGCGGCTGTTTTCGCTGCGGCCCATGATGAAGTAGTAGACCCGGTCCCTGCCCACGGCGATGCCGCGGCCGGGGTAGGGGTTGTTTCGGAGGAAGTCCAGAAAATCAATCATTGTTCATGCTCCTTTTCTCTTTGGATCCGGGCGGAAACCAGTTCGGCCGCCTCGGGCAGGATGATCCATTCGGCCTGCTCCATGACGCGCCGCTGCAGGATCTCGGGCGTGTCGCCGGGCAGGATAAAGACGGGCTGCTGCAGGATGATCTGGCCGCCGTCGGGGATCTCGTTGACGTAGTGCACCGTCGCGCCGGTGACCTTGACGCCGTAGGCCAGGGCGGCCTCGTGGACGCGCAGACCGTAAAAGCCCTTGCCGCAGAAGGAGGGGATCAGCGAGGGATGGACGTTGATGATGCGCCGTTCCCAGCGGCGGATGAAGCGCGCGGAGAGGATGCACAGGAAGCCGGCGAGCACGATCAGCTCGATCCCGCGCTCCTCCAGCGCGGCGTTCAGAGCTTCCTCAAAGGCCTCCGCGCCGCCGAGCTCTTTTTTCGTCAGCGTCAGGGCGGGGATCCCGGCCCGCGCCGCGCGCTCCAGGGCGTAGGCCCCGGCCTTGTTGGATACGACCAGGACGATCTCGCCGCTGTGGAGCAGGCCGCTGTGCTGCGCGTCGATCAGCGCCTGCAGATTGGTGCCGCCGCCGGAGACGAGGACGGCGATCTTTGTCTTGCTCATGAGCCGTCCGCTCCTTTCAGGGTCTGCACCGCGGGGATGAGCAGGCCGCCGAGACTGTTGCCCAGAACGACCAGCAGCAGGAAAACGAGGCTTTCCGGGCGGAAAAAGAGACCGGACAGGGCGAAATAATACATGTCCGCGATCGAATGTTCAAAGCCGGAGAGCACGAAGACCGGGATGCAGAACAGGATGCCGAGGACCGTCCGTTTCTCGCGGAAGGTCCAGACCGCGACATACATCAGGATGCCGCAGAAGAAGCCGCGCAGCAGGGTCTGCAGCGGCAGCTGGGTCAGGCGCTTTTCACAGGCGGAAAGCGCGGCCTCCCGCAGGGCGGGGAGCGCCAGCGCGATCAGAAAGCCCGTCAGCAGCGTGCCCAGCAGGTTGCCCAGCAGACCGAGAAAGGTGTTCGCCAGCGCCGCGCGGGAGTGATCCCGCAGCAGGAAGCCCACCTTTCCGGTATAGAGGTTGAAGCCGAAATAACAGATCGCCAGCAGCGCGATGCAGAACAGCAGCGCGCCCAGATAGCGGTTGTCGCAGGACAGCAGGACGGTCCCGCCGAGGGAGACCATCAGCCCGGCGAGCAGACCGTCCGGGACGGAGGCTCTCACAGCAGGCATATCGCGTCCTCCCCTGCGGCGACCTCGCCGATCACATAAGCGTCCACGCCGCCGGCGCGCAGGGCCTCCAGGGCGCGGTCGGCGCTGTCGGCGGAGACGGTCATGCTCATGCCGACGCCCATGTTGTAGGTGTTGAACATGTCGCGCTCGGAGATGCCTCCGAGGCGCTGGAGCAGGGAGAAGATCGGCGGCGTTCTGACCGCGGCCTTCTCGATGCGGGCGCAGAGCCCCTGCGGCAGCGAGCGGGGGATGTTTTCATAGAAGCCGCCGCCCGTGATGTGGCTGAGGCCGTGGACCTCGGCGGCGGCGACGGCCGCGAGCACGGGCTTGACGTAGATGCGCGTCGGCGTCAGCAGCGCCTCGCCGAGCGTGCTGCCGAGCTCGTCGACAAAAGCGCCGAGATCGGCGCGCTCCACGTCGAAGACCTTGCGCACCAGCGAATAGCCGTTGGAATGCAGACCGCTGGAGGGCAGGGCCAGGATGATATCGCCGGGGCGGACGGCCTGCGGATCGAGGATCTTTTTTCGATCGACGACGCCGACGCAGAAGCCGGCGAGGTCGTAGTCCTCCGGCTGCATCGTGCCGGGGTGCTCGGCGGTCTCGCCGCCGATCAGGGCGCAGCCGGCCTGTACGCAGCCCTCGGCGACGCCCGCGACGAGCGAGGCCACCTTTTCCGGCAGGTTTTTGCCGATGGCGATGTAGTCAAGGAAAAAGAGGGGCTTCGCGCCGCAGCAGATGATGTCGTTGACGCACATCGCCACGCAGTCGATGCCGACGGTGTCGTGCCTGTCCATCAGCTGCGCGATGCGCTGCTTGGTGCCGACGCCGTCCGTGCCGGAGACGAAGACGGGCTCTGTCATGCCGCTCAGATCGGGCGCGAACAGGCCGCCGAAGCCGCCGATGTCGGAGACGACGCCGGGAATAAAGGTGCGCTGTACGTGCTGCTTCATCAGGCGCACGCCCTCGTAGCCGGCCTGGATATCCACGCCGGCGGCGGCGTAGGCCTCGGAGTGAGAAAGAGTCATGATCTCTTATTCCTTTCCGTTCCAGCAATAGGTGCAGATCTTGTCCCGGTCGATGCCGATGGCCTCCAGCAGGCCGTCCAGGGACTGATAGCCCAGCGAATCGAAGCCGAGCTTCTTGCAGATGGCCTTCAGCAGGCATTGGCCGCGCTCGGTGGCGGCGTCGGCATATTCCTCCAGATGACGGAGGCCCTCTTCTCCCTCCAGCTCGTCCACCACCCGGCGGGCCAGCAGGTCCATGTCGGAATTGTTGCGGGAGAAGTTCAGGTATTTGCAGGCGTACATGATCGGCGGACAGGCCGAGCGCATATGCACCTCGGCCGCGCCGGATTCATAGAGGAAGTCGACGGTGCTCTGCAGCTGCGTGCCGCGGACGATGGAGTCGTCCACAAACAGGAGCTTCCGCCCCTCGATCAGCTCCGGCACCGGGATCTGCTTCATCTTGGCCACCTGGTCGCGCATGGCCTGGTTGGAGGGCATGAAGGAGCGGGGCCAGGTGGGCGTGTATTTCACGAAGGGCCGGGCGAAGCGCTTGCCGCTGCGGTTGGCGAAGCCGATGGCGTGCGGCACGCCGGAGTCCGGCACGCCCGCCACGCAGTCCACATCGGGCAGCCCGCCGTTCGCGGCCTCGTCGCGGGCCATGATTTCGCCGTTGCGGCAGCGCATGACCTCCACGTTGACGCCCTCATAGTTGGAGTTGGGATAGCCGTAATAGGTCCAGAGGAAGGCGCAGATTTTCATGTCCTTCCCCGGCGGGAGCAGGCTTTCATAGCCCTCGGCGGTGATGCGCAGCACCTCGCCGGGGCCGAGCTCGTACTCGTTCCGGTAACCCAGCTTCTGGTAGGCGAAGGATTCGAAGGCCACGCAGTAGCCGTCCGCGTCGCGGCCGACGTGCACCGGCAGGCGGCCGAAGCGGTCGCGGGCGGCGATGATGGCCCCGCCCTCTGTCATCAGCAGGACGGTCATCGAGCCGTCGATCCGCTCCTGGGCATGGCGGATGCCGGAGGCCAGGTCTTCCTCTTCGTTGATCAGCGCGGCGACCAGCTCCGTGCTGTTCACCCGGCCGGAGCCCATGGCCATGAACTGATGGCCGTGGTCGGAGAAATAATCCGCCACGAGCTGCTCGGCGTTGTTGATCTGGCCCACGGTGGTGATGGCGTAGAGCCCCAAGTGGGAGCGCACCAGCAGCGGCTGGGGATCGCTGTCGCTGATGCAGCCGAAGCCGATTTTGCCGGCAAAGTCCGGCAGGTCTTTTTCAAAGCGGGTGCGGAAGGGGGTGTTGGCGATGGAGTGGATCTCCCGTACGCAGCCCTTTTCCTCGCTCCACACCGCCATGCCGGCGCTGCGGGTGCCGAGGTGGCTGTGATAGTCGGTGCCGAAGAACACGTCCATCACGATGTCGCGCCGGGATACGGCGCCGAAGAAGCCTCCCATCAGGCGAAGAAGAGTGCGGAGAGCGTCATCGGATCGACGTACTCGCCGTCCTTGTAAACGCGCATGTTGCCGGAGGCGATCTCGTCGATCAGCATGACCTTGCCCTCGGCGTCGTAACCGTACTCGAACTTGATGTCATAGAGCACGAGGCCGCGCTTTTCCATCTCGTCGGCGACGATGCGGGTGATCTTCTGGGTCATGTCCTTAATCTCATCGTACTGTTCGCTGCTCATCACGCCGAGCACGATCAGACCGTCCTTCGTGACCAGGGGATCGCCCTTCGCGTCGTCTTTGAAGGTCATTTCCACATAGGCGGGCAGGTCGGCGCCCGCTTCGACGTAGTCGCCGTAGCGGCGCAGGAAGGAGCCGACGGCCTTGTAGCGGCAGATGACCTCGAGGCCCTTGCCGAAGACCTTTGCGGGGAGGACCTCCATGGTCGTCTCCTTCAGGTCGGCGCTGACAAAGTGGGTGCGGATGCCGGCAGCGTTGATCTTCTCGAAGAAGTAGATCGACATGCGCAGGTTCACGTCGCCCACGCCCTCGATGGTCAGGCCGATGGAGTTCTCGCCCGGATCGAACACGCCGTCCTTGCCGGTGCAGTCGTCCTTGAACTTCAGCAGATAGTTGC
>CAMZIX010000085.1 GCA_947307375.1 uncultured Clostridia bacterium
CAGCAGCAGGATCAGCGCCAGGAAGGCCGCCGCGATCACAGGGAGCGGGACCTTGTCGCCCAGCAGCAGGACGGCCGGGATCGGCAGGATCATCAGACCCATCGTGCCGAAGATCGTCACGGCGACGCTCATGCCCGTCTTGACGGCATAGGTCTCGTTGACCCAGTCGAAGTTCGGGTGGCGCAGGTTTTCAAACAGCCCCAGCAGCCCGGTGAACAGCACGCCGGCGGCGGGCAGCAGCACGCCGAGGATCGCGATCGGCAGCGAGGGCTTGAGCAGCGCGACGAAGACCGCCGAACAGAGCAGCATCGGCGGCACCGCGACCAGCAGGTGCAGGCGGAGCTTGGCGCGCAGCACCTGGCGCGGAGAGACCGGGAGGGACTGCAGCAGCCACAGGCTCTTGCCCTCGAGCGAAATGCTCGGCGCGGTAATCGTGCACATGCTGGACAGGAAGCAGAGCCCGAGCAGCATCAGCGGCAGCAGGAGCTCGCCGATGCCGGGCATATCCAGCAGCGGCAGGACTTCCCCGCGCTTGATGATAAGGAAGGCCAATCCGATCGGCGCCATGAACACGCCCAGCGCGCTGTTGAGGATGTAGGCCGGGGACGAGGCAAAGTGCTTCCACTCGCGGCGCAGCAGCGCGCGGTCGGGGGAGGCCGCGTCCACGCTCTTTTCCACATACTTGATCTTCGCCGCGCCGCGCTTGTCGGTCGCGGTCCGGATGAAGCTGCGCTCCAGGAAGATCCAGACGACCAGCAGCAGGGCGGCGGTGAGCAGGGTCAGCCCGCCCAGGGCGAGGAAATCGCCGCCGACACAGGCGCGGCCGAGCCAGACCAGCGGCGCCATGCCGCCGATCGCATCGGCCAGCGGCGAAGGATCGCGCGCGAGGTTGGTGATCCAGATGTTCATGCGGGAGATCGCGACGAAATAGGCCGCCAGGAAGGCCAGCGACAGCGCGACCGTCAGCAGGGACTGGTTGCGCACGCGGGCGGAGATCCGGTGCAGCAGCAGGCCGAACACCGAGGTCAGCGCCAGGGAGAGCAGCGGCAGCAGGAGAAAGAGCACCGCGAAGCCGCAGAGGAAGCTGCCCGGAGAAAAGCCGGTCGTCAGGAACCAGGCGAGCATCGCGGGCCCGGCGACGATCAGGTCGAAGAGCAGATTCATGATCAGCAGCAGGAGCATGCGGCTGAGCAGCACCTCGCCGGGCTTGACCGGCATCGACAGAAGCAGGTCGTTGTCGGTGGCCTCATAGAGCTGCGCCTTGGCCGAGAATACGCTGCCGACGAACATCAGCGCGAAGGCCATCAGCGCGGCCAGCGCGAAATAGATCACGCCGAGGCCCATCGCGGAGAAGGGGCCGGCCAGACCGTCGAAGATCGTGTACAGCATGAAGGCGAAATAGCCGAAGGTGTACAGCATCAGCACGCCGAAGCCGATCAGCTGCGCCTTCGAGCGCTTCCGGTTGCTGCGGTTGGCGCCGGTCAGCGAGCTTTTCAGGCTCAGCAGACGGACACGGAACAGAGCGTTAAGCCTCATGGCTCTCCTCCAGTTCCAGGAACACGTCCTCGAGCGAGTCGTCGCCCTTGACCTCTTCCATCGTGCCGCTGGTGACCAGGCGGCCCTCCTTGATGATGGCGACCTTGTCGCAGAGCTTTTCGGCGACCTCCAGCACGTGCGTCGAGAAGAAGATCGCGCCGCCGCGGTCGCAGTGCTCGTGCATCATTTCCTTGAGCAGATGGGCGGCCTTCGGGTCGAGGCCGACGAAGGGTTCGTCCATCAGGATCAGCTTCGGCTCGTGCAGCCAGCAGGAGATCATCGCCAGCTTCTGCTTCATGCCGTGGGAGTAGGCGGAGATCGGCTGCGCCAGATCGTCCGTCAGCTCGAAGGTGGCGGCCAGACGACGGATACGCTCGGCGCGCACGGTCTTCTCCACGCCGAAAATGTCGGCGATGAAGTTCAGGTACTGGATGCCGGAGAGGAAGTTGTAAAGATCGGGATTGTCCGGCAGGTAGGCCAGGACCCGCTTGGCCGCCAGCGGGTCTGCGGTGACGTCGATGCCGTTGATTTTGATCTCGCCGGAATCGAAGGGCAGGATGCCCGCGCAGGATTTCAGCGTCGTGGTCTTGCCGGCGCCGTTGTGGCCGATGAAACCGTAGATTTCGCCCGGCTGGATGTGCAGCGTCAGGTCGTCGACGGCCTTCTTGTCGCCGTAGGTCTTGGTCAGATGGTTGATTGCAAGCATGATGAAAACTCCCTTATTCAGTCGGCTCCTGCGAAGCAGGCGCCTTTTTCAGCAGAACGAAAAGCGCAAGGAGCAGCAGCGGCAGGCCGCCGATGAGGCCGTTGGCAAAGGGGCCGAGGGTCTGCTGATAGCCGCTGTCCGGAACGAGGAACAGCGAGGGGATGTTGGCAAAGGCGTTGATCGCGCCGTGGGCGAGCGCGCAGATCCAGATGCTGCCGGTTTTTTCGTACAGCAGGCTGAACAGGACGCCCAGCGCCGTCGTAAAGAAGCAGAAGAGCAGCGGGCCGAGTACCGGCGCGCCCCAGTAGGCCAGGCCGTATTCATAGCCCCCGAAGATGATCACCGGCCAGTGCCAGACGCCCCAGATCAGCCCGCTGAGCAGCAGGCCCTTCGTGCGGCCGCAGCGCGCCTTCAGATACGGGGTCAGAAAGCCGCGCCAGCCGGCCTCCTCGCCGAGGCAGGGGACGATGTTGATAAAAGGCGCGTAGCTCATCGCGGCGAAGACGGAGATCAGGAGGAGAGCCGAGGTCGGCAGACCCTTCTCTTCCAACTGCTGCAGCGCTTCCGCGGGCAGCGAGGCGAGACAGGCCGCGCCGGACCCGTCGAAATGCGCGGGGAAGAGCAGAAAATACAGCGCCGCGCCCAGCGCGCAGATCACGGACGGCAGCAGCCAGGCGGCCAGATACCAGCGGACGTTTCCCTTCAGGTTCAGCCTCCAGCCGAGGCTTTTCAGCGGGACCTTCGCCAGCAGCGCCGCCAGCGGCGCGAACATCGACGCGGCCAGCACATAGGTGAAGCCGGCCGCGCTGCCCTTCCTTGCCAGCCAGGACGCCAGAAGCTGCAATGGCCAGGCCAGGCCAAAGGCCCAGAGCAGATAGTTTCTCAATGTCTTATCGTTCATAAGATAGCCCTTTGTTAACAATTTGTCAAGCAAAACCGCTCAGCGCCGCAGCAGGCGCACGAAGTAGCGCACGAGCGGGAGCGCTATCAGCAGGATCAGCAGACCGATTACGTTGCCGGAGAAATGCTCCGGCAGCAGGCTCTGATACACGGCGAAGCCCGCGAAGAAGAACGCCATGCAGAGACGGAGCTCCGCCAGCAGGTCGCGCACGAGCCGGTAGACGCGCACACGGTTGTAGAGCGTGAGCTTCACGCCGGTGTTCCAGCTCTTCGGGAAGCGCCCCGCGAGGGCGACGCTTCCGTCCGTCACCAGCCCGAAGACCGGCATCAGCAGCAGGGTCAGGCGGCCGCTGTATCCGTCGATCTCGCCGGCGAAGTTGTAGTGGCTCGGGATCTGCTCCGGCAGGAAGGGCAAGCGGATCAGGATAAACACGATCGAGCCGATCAGCAGCGCCGGAGACAGGATGCCCAGCACGCGCTGCCAGAGGGTGGTCGGGCTGCCGCAGAAGGCGTCGGCCTCGGCGCGGGAGGGGATACGCATACGACGCACCCCCTATCGGATATCCAGCTCGGGCGGGACGTCGATCTCGTCCGAGACGTATTTGCCGTTTTTCTTCCGCTGGCGGACGCACTCGGTCAGCAGATACTCGATCTGCCCGTTGAGCGAGCGGAAATCGTCCTCCGCCCAGGCGCTGAGCGCGTCGTAGAGCTTGGGGTTGAGGCGCAGCGGCACCTGTTTTTTTTCAGCCATGGCGGTTTAATACAGAGAGCCGGAATTGACGACCGGTTGCGCGTCGCGGTTGCCGCACAGGACGACCAGCAGGTTCGAGACCATCGCGGCCTTGCGCTCTTCGTCGAGCTGCACCACGCCGTTGTCGTTCAGGCGCTCGAGGGCCATCTCCACCATGCCGACCGCGCCGTCGACGATCATCTTGCGGGCGTCGATGATGGCGCTGGCCTGCTGGCGCTGCAGCATCACGGCCGCGATCTCGGGGGCGTAGGCGAGGTAAGTGATGCGGGCCTCGATGATCTCGATGCCTGCTTCGCCGACCTTCTGCTGGATCTCGTCTTTGATCCGGCGGGCCACCAGCTCGCTGGAGCCGCGCAGGCTCCCCTCGTCGGCCACGCCGTCGCCGGTGGTGTCCACGCCGGGGGCCACGTCATAGGGATAGATGCGCACGATGTTGCGCACCGCGCTGTCGCACTGCAGGGAGAGGTATTCCTTGTAGTTGTCGACGTTGAAGACGGCCTTGGCCGTGTCCACGACGCGCCAGATCACCGCGATGCCGATCTCGACGGGGTTGCCGAGGCAGTCGTTGATCTTCTGGCGGGAGTTGGAGAGGGTCATGGCCTTGAGGGAGATCTTCTTGCTGGTCATCTCCACGCTCTGGGTCTGGCCGGCCAGCAGCAGGTTCACCGCGGCGTTGCCGCTCTGGCCGCCGTCCACGTCGCCGGACTGGTTGAGCTTGGTCTTGGCCGCGGGGTTGACCGCCACGCAGAAGGGGTTGACGAAGTAGAAGCCCTCTTCTTTCAGCGTGCCGATGTACTTGCCGAACAGGGTCAGCACCAGGGCCTCCTGGGGCTTGAGCACCTTGAGGCCGAGGAAGGGGATCCAGCCGACGCTGAGCCAGATGACGCCCAGCACCAGCAGCGGGAGTATCCGGCCGCCGAACAGGCCGCCCAGGATCACCAGCGCCAGCGCGCCGAGATAGAGCAGAATCAGCAGAAGCAGCATGCTCATGCCGTTTTTCTTGTTGTTGAGTACGATCTCTTTCATGACAGAAACCTCCTGTGATTTCTTTTAATATCAAAATGATATCACAACAGACAATCCTTGTCAAGAGGAAACAGAAAAAACCGACGCTTTCCGAAAAGCGTCGGTTTTTGTCAGACAGCGGCTCAGTTTTTATAGCGCAGCTTCGGATGATAGAACTCGAAGATCACGGCGTCGCGCCCCTTTTCGTTGCGCGGCTCGTGCGAGGTCCAGCCGACCTTCATCGCGCCGAGCTGCTCGGCCAGGCGCACCGTTGGCGGGCGGCAGCCGATCTTGTAGGCGATGAACTGCGGGCGGCTGAAGACGTTGAGCAGGCAGTGGCTGAGCAGGAAGGCCTGCAGACGGCTCTGATCCTTGTATTCCCGCGTCGGCGCGGCGAGCTGCCCGCGCAGCAGGTCCTTCGCGTGGAAGCGGAACCAGGCCATGATGAGCGGGTTGAAGCTCTCCACGCAGGCCTCGCCGCGGTAATCCTGCAGCAGGGCGTAGGTCTTTTCGCACAGCTCCCGGTTGCGGCGGCCGCTTTTCAGCTCGACGATCAGCGGGCCGCGGCCGCGTACGGTTTGCAGCACCTCGGAGAAGAGCGGGATGCCGTACTCGGTGCCGCAGAGGCGAAGCTCCTGCAGCTCGGCCCAGGTCTTTTCATCCACGCGCGCATGCACGCCGCAGACGCGGTCGAGCGTGTCGTCGTGGAAGACGACGACCTGGCCGTCCTTCGACAGCTG
>CAMZIX010000086.1 GCA_947307375.1 uncultured Clostridia bacterium
AGACACCCTACTCCCTTAGCAGGGGAGCCCCTTCGGCCTCTTGGGTACTTCTGCAGGTCGAATGATCAGTCTTTCTATTGCCCGAGTATCTTAACACAGCCCTGTGGGCTTGTCAAGTGCCGATTTGGGCCGCCGGAGACGGGGTGTTTTTCCCTGAAAAAATGCTTTTTTCCGGCTCCTTTCTGTGCTAAAATAAAGTATCCTGTTCAAAAGGGGCATGACGATGACAAAGACAAAGAAAACCGGCGCGGGACGCGTGATCCTGCGCATTCTCGGCATCCTCCTGGCGCTGATCCTTCTCGCCGCGGCCTTTTTCCTTCTCTGGCCGCTGACCGAGCACGGCGACCGCCGCGGCGTGGACGGCTCCGCCGACTGGATGAGCCGCCTCGACGGCAGCCTGCCGCTGAGCGAGATCACCCTGCCCGGCACGCACGACAGCGCCACGCAGTACGTGCAGCTGGCCTGGTTTTCCAAGTGCCAGAGTCTGAGCATCGGCGGCCAGCTCGAGGCCGGCGCGCGCTATCTCGATATCCGCCTCGGCGCGGACGGCGATCGGCTTCAGCTGATGCACGGCTTCACCAAGTGCAAGAGCTCCGCCTTCGGCGGCGCGCTGTATCTGGACGAGGTGCTGCGGCAGTGCTACGACTTCCTCGACGCGCACCCGACGGAGACGGTGGTCTTCGCCGTCAAGCAGGAGCACGGGGATGAGAGCGTCGCCGCGTTCCAGCGCCTGCTCGACGCCTATGTGCAGGCCTCCCCCGCCCACTGGCTGCCGACCGACACGGTCCCGACCCTGGATGAAGCGCGCGGGAAGCTGGTGCTGATGCGCCGCTATGAGGACGAGGCCGGTCTCGGCGCGGCGGCGGGCGTCCCCCTGCTCTGGCCGAATCAGAGCGGACACGACGACGTTTCGTTGAATACCGCAATGACCGACAACGGCAGCTACCGTCTCTGGGTGCAGGATCGCTACGAATACGACGCCGAGGACAAGTGGAACGCTTTTCTGACCGGCATGACGCACAACGGCGCGGAGGCCGGCGATATCGCTCTGCACTTCCTCAGCACCAAAGGCACGGCCGCCTACGGTCATCCCTACGGCTTTGCCAAAGACCTGAACGCCCGCCTGGGCGTGCTCCCGTCCCCCACGCTCTCCGGCTGGATCGTGCTGGATTATTTCTCCGCTCCCCTTGCCGCGCAGATCTACGAAAGCAATTTCTGATCCTCCCCTGAAAGCACGAAAAGCTCTCACCGCCTGGGTGAGGGCTTTTTTCAGCGTTTCCGGGGCAAAAAGGGCATAAAAAAAGAAGCAAGCCCTGACCGACCTCATTTTCACTCGCAGTCAGGGCTTACTTCTCTTTGTTCTTGGTATCTAACATCCTGGTTACCTCTCTTTCTTTAGAATACGACCCGCTCCATCATTCCGGACCTGCCAGGCACATCTTCTTTCATGTGGGCTCTCTGACCCCTTCCCATAAGTGGGAAATGCTTGATGCCTTTTGCCTCCCCGCGAGTGATGCGCTGCGGTTTCCTCTCCCCTCCCTGAGAGAGGTGTTTCATTTGGTTCCTTGTGCTTATAATATACAGGAACTTTGTTTGAAAATCCAGTGGTAAACTTCACAAAAAATCGGCCCGCCACTTGTCAGAAGCGACGATAATGCTTAAAAAACTGAAAATAGCGCTGAAATCTATTGACATTTTTGATGTTTGTATCATATAATGGTTGTGTTGGGTGCAAAAATACCGCGGCTTTCGCCGCGGTATTTTTATTCAGTTTTATTCAATTTATTCGATTCCGAGTTTCTTTTTCCATTTCCCGAGCCGGAACAGGATCACCGTGATCAGCATGCCCACGATCCAGACCGCGAGCAGCGACACAAAGACCATCCGCTCCTGCATGAGCACCGGCGCGCCGAGCTTTTTCATCAGCGCAACCATGCCGTAGGCCATCGGCAGGCGCAGGGCGATCGTCGTGCCGAAGCTGATCCACATCGGCGTCACGGTGTCGCCCGCGCCGCGCATCACGCCCTGCAGCACCTGGGTGACGGACATCGCCACATAGCCGGCGGCAAGGATGTACATCATGCCCATCGACAGTTGGATCAGGCTTTGCTCCGGCGTAAACAGCCGCATCAGCGCCGGGCCGAAAAGCAGCACCAGCGGCGTGAGCACCAGAGAGGTGCCCAGCGCAAGCAGCAGGCCCTGGCGGGTGCCGTCCCTCAGGCGGTCAATGCGCCGCGCGCCGATGTTCTGCCCGGCGAAGGTGCTCATCGCCTGGCCGAAGCTGAAGTTCGGCAGCATCGCATAGCCGTCCACGCGCATGACCATCACGTTGCAGGCCACGAACATCTCGTCGCCGAAGCTGTTGATCAGCCGCTGCACGACCATCATCGCCAGCGAGAAGATCGCCGAGGTCAGGCCGGAGGGCACGCCGAGCCGCACGATGCGCCCGACATAGGCGCGCTCCGGCCGCAGGTCCTCCCGGCGCAGGCGGAACACGCTCTTGAGCGACAGGAGCTTCCTGAGGCACAGCACGGCGGAGATCCCCTGCGCGATGATCGTCGCGAGCGCGACGCCCGGCACGCCCATGCTGTCCACGAAGGCCAGGTCCAGCACGATGTTGATGGCCGAGGTGATCATCAGATACAGCAGCGCCGAGAAGGAGTCGCCCAGACCGCGCAGGATGCCGGCGAAGATATTATAAAAGAAGAAGCCGGCGATGCCGTAGAAATAGATGTCCAGGTAGGCCTTGCACTGGGCGTACATGCTGTCCATCGTGCCCACGGCGCGCAGCAGGGGGCCCGTCAGCAGCGGCCCGGCGATCATGATGAAGAGGCTGGCCGCCCCGGTCGCCGTGATGCAGTTGCCGATGGTCTTGCTCAGGGCGCGCTCGTCCCTGGCGCCGAAATGCTGCGACACCAGGATGCCCGCGCCGGTTGAGATGCCGATGAACAGCGCCAGCAGCAGGTTCAGCACCGGCATCGCGTTGCCGACCGCGCCGAGCGCCTGGTAGCCCCAGCGGCTGTTGCCGACGACCACGGCGTCGACCGTATTGTAGAGCTGCTGGGCGAAATTGCCGATCAGCAGCGGAAAAGCGAACTCCGCGATGCGCCGCCAGGGCTCTCCCTGGCTCATATCCCGCGGAGAAAACAAGTCTCTGAATTTGCTCATGGTCTTCCCTTTCGAAAAAAGCTCCCCTGCCGGTAAGCAGGGGAGTTTTTTGCCCGGCGGCAGAATTACTCCTCGGGGCTGAAGCTGTCCTTGCCGGCGCCGCAGAGCTCGCAGGCAAAGTCCTCGGGAAGGTCTTCCCACTTCACGCCGGTCTCTTCCTCGTCGTAGACCCAGCCGCAGATATCGCAGACGTAACGCATGATCTGATCCTCCTGATTCTTGTCTTATTTGCCTAAAAACTTCTTGAGAATGCCCAGATCGGGCTTGCCGTCGCCGTCGCTGTCCAGCAGTGCGTTGATCTTTTCCAGGCTGACCTTTTCCTTCACGCCCTCAACGACCTTTTTCACCGCTTCGTCCGGCAGATCCACGCCGAGCAGGTCTTCCACGGTCTTCACGGGGTTCTTCACAAACTTCTTGGCCAGGTCCTTTTCACTCGTGATCTTCTTGA
Source organism: uncultured Clostridia bacterium (assembly GCA_947307375.1). Next base: position 3,617 of record CAMZIX010000086.1, read on the forward strand.
CCAGCTCGTCGACCTTCGTCTTCACGTCAAACATGCAGACACCCTCTCTTTCTTGGACTTTCCGCGGATCTTGTCCCGCTGCTTTGACTATACTTGATTGCGCGGGCAAATGCAAGCCCCCTGTTGAAAATATTCCCCGCCGCGCCCCTTGACATTTTCCCCGCCGCCTCCTACAATACGGCCATACTCCCATCTTTTCTTTACGGAGAACCGACATGAATCTGACGAGACAGGAACAGAGCCGACTGCTGGACTGCCTGCTGGAAATGGGCGATCTGCTGCTGGACTGCGGCGCGGAGATCGGCCGCGTGGAGGACACGCTCAGCCGTATGGGCCGCGCCTACGGCGCCGAGCAGACGAACGTGTTCGTGATCCCCTCCATCATCAGCATCAGCATGAGCTTTCCCGGCTCGGAGTCCATCACCGAGACCCGGCGCATCCACTCCTTCGGCAATACGGATTTTTACCGGCTGGAAAAGATCAACGCCATGAGCCGCGAATGCTCGACCGAGCCCATCCCCCTGGACGAGCTGCGGGCGCGGCTGGACAAGGTCGCGCACGGCCGCAAGCCCTTTTCGATGGTCTTCTGGGGCAGCGTGCTCGGCGGCGGCGGCTTTGCCGTTTTCTTCGGCGGCAGTCTGTGGGACGGTCTGGTCGCGGCGGCCTTCGCCGCGGTCATCTGCCTGCTGCAGAACCGCCTGGGCAAAACGCAGCTCGGCGTCGTGGCCTCCAACCTGATGGTCTCCCTGGTCATCGGTCTCGGCGTCGGGATGGTGACGGAGCTGATCCCGGCCCTGCACATGGACAAGATCCTGATCGGCGACATCATGCTGCTGATCCCGGGCCTTGCGATGACCAACGCCATCCGCAACACCCTGCTCGGCAACACGATCTCCGGCGTGGTGCGCCTGGCGGAGAGCCTGATCTGGGCCGCGGCCCTGGCCGGCGGCTTTATGGTGGCCCTGGTTATCGTGGGCCTGCTGCCCTGAAAGGAGGACGCACATGAAAACTGCCGTCATCCAGCTTCTGACCGCGTTCATCTCCTCCCTGGGCTTTTCGATGCTCTTCGGCCTGCGCCGCCGCTTTCTCGTCTTCGCCGCGCTGGGCGGCCTGCTGTGCTGGGGCGTCTATCTCGGCATGGACGCCTGGCTGCACAGGGAATTCCTCTCCTGCCTCATGGCCTCGTCCTTCGCCGTCGTCTATGCGGAGCTGCTGGCCCGCCGGCTGAAAACGCCCGCCACGCTCTTCGTCGTGCCGTCCATCCTCCCGCTGGTGCCCGGCGGCTCGCTCTATTATACGATGGAGAACATCGTCCACGGCCGCATGGAGGCCGCGCGCAGCTTCGGCCAGCAGACCCTGATCGCCGCGCTGGCCATCGCCGCCGGCATCAGCTTTGTCGTCGCCCTGCGCGAGATCCAGACCAGAAAACAATGAACAGCAGGGCCCGCCGGATCGGCGGGCCTTTCACGGAGCTTTTATGGATAAAACGGTCGTCGGGCGCTTTGCGCCCAGCCCCTCGGGCTATCTGCATATGGGCAATCTCCTCGCCATGCTGCTGGCATGGCTGGACTGCCGCGCCCTCGGCGGGGAGCTGATCTTCCGTATGGAGGATCTGGACCCCGCCCGCTCCAAGCCGGAGTACGTCGCGGCGCTGGCCGAGGACCTGCGCTGGCTCGGGCTGGACTGGGACCGCGGCTGGCCGGATCCCGCCTACGCCCAATCCCGGCGCACCGCGCTGTATGAGGAGGCCTTCCGGGAACTGGAGAAGCAGGACCTCGTCTATCCCTGCTGGTGCAGCCGCGCCGAACGCCTGGCCGCCGCCTCCGCGCCGCAGCCCG
>CAMZIX010000087.1 GCA_947307375.1 uncultured Clostridia bacterium
TGCCGGAGTCGGCGCTGCTGCTGGAGCTGGCCTCGGCACCGGGCGGCTTCGACCGGAACCTGGCGGAAAACCTCGGACTGCGCTGCCTGGCGGCGCCCGGCCTGCCCGGACGGAGCGCGCCGCTGTCCGCCGCGGCGCTGATGCGGCGGGAATTCTACCGGGCGATCAAGGAGGAACGGGAATGAAGAAGAAGCTGGGGCTCGCGCTCTGCGGCTCCTATTGTACGTACGAAACGCTCTTTGCGGCGGCGGAAAAGCTGAGGGAGGACTACGCGCTGATCCCGATCATCAGCGAGACGGCCGCGCACACGGACAGCCGCTTCGGCACGGCGGAAGAACATCTGCGGCGCCTGGCGGCGCTGACGGGACGGCAGCCGGTGACAAGCATCGCCGAGGCCGAGCCTCTCGGTCCGAAGGAGCCGCTGGATGCGCTGCTGATCGCGCCCTGCACCGGCAATACGCTGGCAAAGCTCGCCCGCGGGATTACGGACAGCAGCGTCACGATGGCGGCCAAGGCCCATCTGCGCAACGGGAGGCCTCTGGTGATCGCCTTTTCCACCAACGACGGGCTCAGCGGCTCGGCAGAGAACATCGCGCGCCTGCTGAATCGAAAAAACGTCTACTTCGTGCCCTTCCGGCAGGACGATCCCATCAGGAAGCCCTGCTCGCTGCAGGCGGATTTCTCTCTGCTCGGGGAGACCGTCGCCGAAGCGCTGCAGGGAAGGCAGCTGCAGCCCCTGCTGCGGCAGCCCTGAGCAAAACGAAAACCGTGGGTAATCTGCCCACGGTTTTTTTCCTCCCTCTCTGGTTACATTATTTATATTTAGATCTTCCGATTTTCCTTGCAAACATTGTGGATTTTTGTTATAATGATTAGGATAAGGAAACTATCGCCATAAGAGGTGTTTTTATGAATTCTCTCAACGATATCTGGCAGAATATTCTGGATGTTTTATCGCTAAAACTGACGCCGACCGCGATGAAAACCTGGTTCGACGACTGCACGCCCGTCGGTCTGGACGAGAACTGCCTGGTCCTGCACAGCCCCAGCGAATTCAAGGGCAACATCATCTCTACCCGTTACGGAAGCATCATCAAGGAGGCGCTGAGCGACCTCTTCTCGCAGGACTTCGACCTGCAGGTGCTCTCCGGGGATGAGATTCAGGACTACGAGCTCCGCAAAAAGGCGGAGAACATGCTGCCGGAAATGGTCGGCTACACCTTCGACAACTTCATCGTCGGCAACTCCAACAAGTTTGCCCACGCGGCGGCGATCAGCGTAGCCAAAAATCCCGGCGCCTCCTACAATCCGCTGTTTATTTACGGCAACTCCGGCCTGGGCAAAACGCACCTGCTGCTGGCGATCGGCCACTACATCCAGGAAAACGATCCCGGCAAGAAAATCGCCTACATCAAGGGAGACGACTTCACCGTGCAGATGGTCAAGGCCATCAAGGACGGCACCGGCGAGGAGTTCAAGAACAAGTACCGCCATGTGGACCTGTTCCTCGTTGACGATATCCAGTTCATCGCCGGCAAACGCGCCACCCAGGACGAGTTTTTCCACACCTTCAACAACATCTACGAGGCCGGCCACCAGATCGTCATCACCTCCGACCGGCCGCCGATGGAAATGAGCGTGCTGGACGACCGCCTGCGCACCCGCTTTGAAGGCGGTCTGATGGCCGATATCCAGCCGCCCGACCTGGAAACGCGCATGGCCATCACCCGCAACAAGGCCGCTCAGCTCGGCCTGATTCTCTCCAATGAAGCCGTGGAGTACATTGCCGGAAAGATCACCTCCAACATCCGGCAGCTGGAAGGCGTCATCAACCGCCTGACTGCCTATAAGGAAATCCTCAACGACGTGATCACCACCGAATCGGTCGACCGGGCGATCAAGGACGTGATCCGCACCGGCACCTATATTCCGACGCCGGAGATCATCATCCGCGAGACCGCGCGCTATTATTCTCTGACCGGCGACGAGATCCGCGGACAAAACCGTTCCAAGCAGATCACCAAGGCCCGCCAGGTCTCGATGTATCTGATGCGTTCGCTGACCAATCTGACCCTGCAGGATATCGGCGCGGAATATCAGGACCGCAATCACGCCACCGTTCTCGCCTCCATCCGCAAGGTCGAAGACATGGTCAAGACAGATCCCATCATGGCCGGCACGATCCGCGACATCACCTCCAATATCAACTCCTGAGGCTTTCCACAGTTTTCTGTGGCAAGTGGAAAAGCGGCTTGTGAACAAAAAATATTTCTTTTGTGCTGTTTAAAAGCTTTCCTTTTTCAACTTTTTTCTTCACACATAAAAGCCTGCTATACGCTTAAAAATCCCGCTTTTCCACAATAATTTTCTCTAAAAACAATAACAACAAAAACATAAAACTGACGAATAGATAAAAAAATTATTTTTCCTGAGGAGGAATACCTATGAAATTCAGCTGCGAAAAATATCTGCTTCAGAGCGCTGTGACCATCGCCTCCCGCGCAGCCGCCTCCAAGAGTCCCATTCCCGCGCTGGAGGGTCTGCTGCTGCAGGCCGGGGACGATCTGCGCGTTACGGGTTATGATCTGAAAGAAGGTATCTACACCAATATCGGCGCCGATGTGGAGGAGGCCGGTTCCATCGTGGTCGGCGCCCGTCTCTTCGGCGAGATGATCCGCCGCCTGCCGGACGGGATCGTCACCGTCACGACCGACGCCAACAATACGGTCAACGTCAAGTGCGGCCGCAGCGACTTTCATTTTATGGGCATGTTCTCCGGAGATTATCCGGAGATACCCAGCGTCGACGGACTCAACAACATCACGCTGCCGCAGAAGACCCTGCGCAGCATGATCAACCAGACCATTTTTGCCGTCGCCGCCAGCGACGTTCGTCCGATCTATACCGGCACTCTCTTTGAGATCGAGGATCAGACGCTCACGATGGTATCCGTGGACGGCTACCGTTTGGCCAAGCGCTGCGAGGAAATCGAAGAAGGCAAGCTGGAAAACTGCAGTTTTGTCGTGCCCGGTTCCGCGCTCAACGACGTGGAGCGCATCTGCTCCGATGAAGAGGGCGAAGTCCAGATCTCCGTCGGCAGCAAGCACATCTCCTTTGTCATCGGGGAGACCGTGGTCGTCACCCGCCGGCTCGAAGGTGAATTTCTCAACTACCGCAAGTCGATCCCCGAGAATTTCCGTCATGTGGTTGAGGTTGACCGCAGCGAGCTGATGAGCGTCATCGACCGCGTGGCGCTGATCGTCAGCGAGAAAAACTCCTCCCCGGTCCGGATGCGCTTCGGCGACGGCCTGATCGACTGTCTCTGTGTGACCCCGCTCGGCAAGGCGGAGGACCAGTGCTCCTGCGAGGGCAGCGGCGACGAGATGGAGATCGGCTTCAACGACCGCTATCTGATGGACGCGCTGAAGGCCTCCGGCACGGACAAACTGCACATCTGCCTGAATACCGCCGCTTCTCCCAGCGTGATCGAAGCCGCCGACGGCAGCAAGAACTTTACCTACATGATCCTGCCGGTCCGTCTGCGCGCGGGAGACTGATATGGAAACCATCAAAATCAACACCGAATTCATCAAGCTCGACGCGCTGCTGAAATACGCCGCGCTGGTCGGCACCGGGGGCGAAGCCAAAACGGTCATCGCCGAGGGACTCGTCACGGTCAACGGCGAGGTCTGCACGATGCGCGGCAAAAAAATCCGCCCCGGCGACAAAGTGTGCTTCGACCGCTTCGAGCTGGACGTGCAGCAGGCATGAGAGTCGACAGAATCGCCCTCAACGGCTTCCGGAACTACGAGTGGGAGACGGCGGAATTCGCGCCGGACACCAACGTCATCACCGGACCGAACGCCCAGGGCAAGACCAATCTGCTCGAGGCTGTGTATCTGCTTTCGGCCGGGCGGAGCTTCCGTACGCGCTTTGACCGGGAACTGATCGGCTTCGGCTACAGTGCGGCGGAGATCCTGGCCGAGCTCTACAGCCACGGCAGGCCGCAGAGCATCCGCATCGTGATGCAGCCGGGCCAAACGAAAAAGATCCAGGTCAACGGCGTGAAAAAGACCGCCGGAGAGCTCGCCTCGGTCGTCAACGCCGTGCTCTTCTGCCCGGACGATCTGAACCTGATCAAGGAGGGCGCGGCCGTCCGCCGCCGGCTGATGGACAACGCCATCAGCCAGATCCGGCCCCGCTACGCCGAGGTCCTCGCGGAATTCAACCGCCTCTACGAGCACAAGAGCCGGATCCTGAAGGACTGGCGCGAAAAGCCCTCCCTGCTGGACACGCTCGACGAATTTTCCGACGCGATGGCGCGCGCATCGGCCCATCTGATCCGCTACCGCGCCTCCTTTGCCGAGCGCCTGCACGAGGCCGCCGCGCCGATCCACCGGGAGTTTTCCGGCGAGGGCGAGACGCTGAGCCTGCGCTACCTGACCGTGAGCACGGTCAGGGACCCCGGCGCGGGCGTCAAGGAGATCTACTACGATATCTGCGAGCACCAGGAAAGGCATCGCCAGGCCGAGCTGGACGCCGGGCAATGCCTGACCGGCGCGCACAAGGACGATCTGGAGATCAGCATCAACGGCCGCCCGGCCCGCAGCTTCGCCTCCCAGGGCCAGACCCGCACGGCGGCGCTGTCGCTGAAGCTGGCCGAGCGGGAGATCTTCCTGGCCGAGACCGGGGAGTATCCGATCCTGCTGCTGGACGACGTGCTGTCCGAGCTGGATCCGCGGCGGCAGGAGTTCGTGCTCAACCGCATCGGCGGCGGGCAGACGCTGATCACCTGCTGCGAGGACGAGGGCATTTCCCGGCGCACCGGCGGCAAGCTGCTCTTTGTCGAAAAGGGCCGGATCAAATCCAACTAAAAAACACGGAAGAAATCTATGTATCTTCATCTGGGCAAGGGAACGCTGATCCCCAAAAAGGATATCGTCGGCATCTTCGATCTGGACATCACCAGCCAGAGTCATCTGACGCGGCGCTTTCTGCGCGCGGCGGAGCAGGCCGGCGAGGTCGTCAATGCGGCGGAGGATCTTCCCAAATCCTTCGTCGTGTGCTGTGAAAACGGGAAAAAGACCGTGATTTTGAGCCAAATGGCCGCTTCCACGCTGCTCAGGCGCAGCGAGAGCGATTTGGTATAAAAAGATTTCTGCATCCATCACGAAAGGATATTCAATATATGGCTGACAACATCGAACAGGTCAAACAGGAATACGACGCTTCGCAGATCCAGGTCCTCGAGGGCCTGGAGGCCGTGCGCAAGCGCCCCGGCATGTACATCGGCTCCACCTCCTCCTCCGGCCTGCACCATCTGGTCTATGAGATCGTCGACAACTCCATCGACGAGGCCCTGGCCGGCTTCTGCACGGCCATCGAGGTCACGATCGAGCAGGGGGACGTGATCCGCGTGCG
>CAMZIX010000088.1 GCA_947307375.1 uncultured Clostridia bacterium
GTCCGGCCAGGCCAGCGAGCCCAGCGCGTCCGAGGCCGCCAGCGCAGCCGCCGTCCGCTCGCCGCAGAGCAGCAGATCGGGCTGCGTCTCGCCCAGTTCGGCCACAAGCCTCTCCTCGGAGGCAAAGCTGCGCAGCAGGAGCGGCCAGGCGGGCTGCTGCGCGTTATATTCCGCGCTCAGCCGATGGATGGCTTCGGCCAGCGGCGCGTCCTCCGCCAGCCACAGCGTCAGTTCCCTCGGTCCCGGCGTCTCCGTCGGCAAAGCCGTCGGTTCTGCGCTTGGCTCTGCGCTCGGCTCCGGGCGCTGCTCTATCGAAATGCTCGGCTGCGGCTCCGGCTGCGCTTCGGGCTGCCCGCAGCCGCCGAGCAGCAGCGTCAGGCACAGCAGCAGCGCCAGAGCTTTCCAGGCTTGTCTCATATCGTCCTCCGGGGCGGCACAGCGCCCCTGCTTGATTTCACTTTTTTATATCATATTTTGCCCTGCTTGACAAGGCTCCGCCCTTTCCGTTATACTCTCAGCAAACGACGTGAAAGGGAGACTCCTATGCGCTTTCGGGCCGTATTCTACGACATGGACGGGACCGTCCTCGATACCCTGGAGGATCTGAAAAACGCCTGCAACGCCGCGATGACGGCCTTCGGCCGCCCCACGCTGACGCTGGAGCAGGTGCGCGCCTATGTAGGCAACGGCTCGCGCCGCCTGCTCGAGCTGGCGCTGGGCGAAGGCGCCTCCGACGAAGAGATCGACCGGGTGCTGGCCTGGTACAAGCCCTGGTACGACGCGCACTGCCGCATCCTGACCCGGCCCTACCCCGGCATCCTGCCGCTGATGGAGCGGCTGAAGGCCGCGGGCGTCCGGCAGGCCATCGTCTCCAACAAGCCGGATTCCGCCGTGCGCGCCCTGGCCGAAGACTTTTTCCCGGGTCTGGCGGAATGCGCCGTCGGCGAGCGCGAGCACGAGGGCGTGCGGCGCAAGCCCTGGCCGGATATGCTGGAGGCCGTGCGGGCGCAGATGGCGCTGCCGCGCGAGGCCTGTCTCTATGTCGGCGATTCGGAGGTGGATCTCCTTACCGCCGCGAACGCCGGGCTGCGCTGCGCCTCGGTGACCTGGGGCTTTCGCAACCGGGAGCAGCTGCTCGCCGCCGGCGCGGAGCTGCTGGTCGACACGCCGGAGGAGCTGGCCGAGCTGGTACTGAGCACTGAGCACTAAGCACTAAAAAACCTCTGTGAAATCCTTTCACAGAGGTTTTTTCTTGATCTGCGCCCAGGGGCGCGGGTATTTGGGCGGGGTGTCGCCGGTCTTGCGGATGGCAATCGCCGTATGCCGGATCCCGGCGCCGGGGATCTCATAGGCGAAAACCCGCTCCACGCTGCCGCCCAGCAGACGGAGGGCGTTTTTCGCCTCGTCCAGTTCCTCTTCACAGTCGGGCCCCTTCATGGCCAGGAACAGGCCGCCCTTTTTCACCAGCGGCAGGCAGAGCTCGCAGAGCACGCGCAGGCGCGCCACCGCCCGGGAGCTTGCGAAATCGAAGGCCGCGCGGAAGTCCGCGGGCGCTTCCTCGGCCCGGGCGTGCACACAGCGCACGTCGTCGAAGCCAAGCTCTTCGCAGCATTCGCGCAGGAAGCCGATGCGTTTCTCCAGACTGTCGAGCAGCGTCAGCCGGAGGTCCGGGCAGGCGATCTTCAGCGCGAGGCCGGGAAAGCCGGCGCCGGTACCCACGTCGATCAGGCTCCCGCCGGCCAGATCAAAGCCCTTCAGCAGGGCGGCGCAGTCCAGAAAATGCAGGCGGGCGACGTCTTCCTCGCCCTCGATGGCCGTCAGATTCATGACGGCGTTTTTTTCTGCCAGCCTGTCCGCATACACGCGATAGCGGCGCAGCGCCTGATCGTCCAGCGGCAGGCCGAGCTCCGCAAAGCCTTCCCGCAGCAATGTTTCCAGTGTCATGCTTCTCTCCCGTGTCCTACATGTAAAAGTCGTGCGAGCCGATGGAGGTGACGTAGACGTAGTAGTTCCGCAGCCAGCTGTCGTCCGTCTGCGCCGGCGCGACAAAATACAAGCTGTCGCCTACCATGCGGTAGCCCTCCAGGCAGATGCAGGCGGCGATCACGGACAGTTCGCCCGCTTTTTTGTAAATGGCGCCGGTATAGACCGGGGCAAACTGCACCCCGTTATTCGTATCGAAGATCACCTCGAAGATCGTGTTCGGGAACTTGTCGCTGGCCACGCGGTTGAGCACCACATTGCCCACGGCGACCCGGCCGGCGAAGGGCTGGTCGCTGGCCTCCGCTTCGATCAGGCGGCTGAGCCAGAGCAGGTTTTCCCTGCCGAAATTGTCCTCATACCAGGTTTCGCCGCCGGGCAGCAGCTCCGCCTCCCGCAGATTCAGCTCCAGCCGGTCCTTTTCCGGCGAGAGTTCCGTGCGCAGATTGAAGATCTTTTCAATCATGTCGACGGGGAACCAGGCTCTGCCCTCCGTCAGCAGAATGCCGCGGGGATTGAGCAGCCAGCGGCCGTTGACCTGCACGTACATGCGTCCGACCTGCGCCTCGAGCGACAGCCCCGGCGCCGTCAGGCTCAGATCATAGTTCTCGCGCTCGTATATTTCCACAGCGTCCAGGCCCAAAAAGCGGCAGACGTCCCCGACGGAGAGGTAGACGTCCTCTCCGTAGCGATAGGCGCGCCCGGTCAGCAGGCCGTCCGCATACACGCGCACCGAGGGATATTCACTTGATTTCGCCGAAGCTGTGAAGGCGCCGAGCGCCAGCAGCAAAAACGCCGTCAGCAGCAGGCACAGCGCGCGTTTGCCGATCCTGTTCATTCGCAGATCCTCTCCCACGGCAAAGACTGCCGTACGGCAGAATTATACCCGAAATGCGCCGGGGATGCAAGGGGCATCCGCTGCGGCGCTCGACAGCTTGCGGGGGCTTTTTCTTGCCGGGGCGGGGATAATGGAAGGCGTGAAAGGCGGTGTTGTGATGAGGCGTGGGAGGGGTATGGCCGGGCTGCTGCTGGCGACGATGAGTCTCGCCCTGCTCTGGGCGGCGCAGCACGCGCTGCCGGCCGCGGCAGTCCCGGAGGCGGAGCGGATGAAAAACGTGGCGCTGGCGGAGCCATCCGTCTCTCCCGCGCTCACGGAGCTGCCCACGCTGCATCTGCCCGCGCCGCGGCACACGTTTTCTCCTCCCCCGCCGCCGGAGGAAGAGCCGTCGGCGTCTGTCGAGCTTCCGGCGCCGACGCCCGCGGAGGAGCCGCCCCCGGAGCCGACGCCCCTGCCGGATGGCAGCGAGATCCGCGCCGCGACGATCAGCGGCGGACTGACCGTGCGAAACGGGACCGTCTATGAGCTGGATATCGGCGGCATCCTGGCCGAGGGGCCGCCGCAGCGCCTCCCGGCGGAGGGGCCGCAGATCCTGATCATCCACACGCACTCCAGCGAGGCCTACACGCCCGCCGGGCTCGACCGCTATGAGCCCAGCGACACCAACCGCACCGAGGACGCGCGCTACAATATCATCCGTGTCGGCGACGAGCTCTGCGCGATCTATGAGGCGGCCGGCCTGCGGGTCATCCACGACCGCGGGGTTTACGACTACCCCAGCTACACCGGCTCCTACGGGCGCTCGGGCGCGGCGATCGAGAGCTATCTGGCCGAGTACCCGGACATCGCCGTCGTCATCGACATGCACCGCGACGCGCTGGGCAGCGAGGGCGTGGTCTATAAGATCATGGCGGAGGAGAGCGGCACGGTCGCCAGCCAGCTCATGCTGCTCTGCGGCAGCGACGCGAGCGGGCTGGAGCACCCGAACTGGCGCGATAATCTCGCGCTGGCGCTGTATCTGCAGGACGCCGTCAACCGGGACTATCCGACGCTGATGCGGCCGGTGGAGCTGGTGCCGCAGCGCTATAACCAGCATCTGAGCAGAGGCTCGCTGATCCTCGAGGTGGGCAGCAGCGGCAACACCCTGCAGGAGGCTCTGGCCGCGGTGCGGCTCTTCGGAGAGGCCAGCGCACCGGCTCTGCTGGCGCTGGCGGAGCCGTAGTTTCTCCTTTACAAAGCCGGCGCTTCATGGTAAAGTAAGCATAAGCGAAAGCTGAAAAAAAATTATTTTGACAGGAGGATACTGATATGAAGAAATGGGTTTGCCCCGTTTGCGGTTACGTCCATGAGGGCGACACGCCCCCCGAGAGATGCCCCGTCTGTAAGGTCCCCGGCGAGCGCTTCACGCTGCAGGCCGAGGAGCTGAGCTGGGCCGCCGAGCATGTGCTGGGCGTCGGCAAGGTCTTCGGCGCCGACGTGCCCGAGGACGTCAAGGAGACCATCATCTCCGGTCTGCGCGCCAACTTTGAGGGCGAGTGCAGCGAGGTCGGCATGTACCTGGCGATGGCCCGCGTGGCCTACCGCGAGGGCTATCCCGAGATCGGCGCCTACTGGGAGAAGGCCGGTCTGGAGGAGGCCGAGCACGCCGCGAAGTTCGCCGAGCTCCTGGGCGAGGTGCTGACCGACAGCACCAAGAAGAACCTGGCCATGCGCGTCGACGCCGAGAACGGCGCCACCGCCGGCAAGTTCGAGCTGGCCAAGCTCGCCAAGAAGTACAACCTCGACGCGATCCATGACACCGTGCATGAAATGGCCCGCGACGAGGCCCGTCACGGCAAGGCCTTCAAGGGTCTGCTGGAGAGATACTTCAAGTAAACAACCCAAGCAAAGCGCCGGGGCGATCCGATTTCGGATCGCCCCGGTGCTTTATTGTTCTTTGCGCCGCGAGAGGCGCTTTTTGACCGCGGGGAGCCTGGCGAGGATCGCAGCCAGGGTCAGGGCCAGCAGGATCAGGGTGATCGGGCGGCCGAAGAGCGCGGCCAGCGGGCTGTCCGCCGTGGAGGCCAAGGAAACGGCGCGGCGGAAGTTCGCATCCATCATGCCGCCGAGCACGAGGCCGAGCGTCAGCGGAGCGACGCTGTAGCCGCGGCGGCGCAGCAGGAAGCCGAGCACGCCGAAAAAGAGCATCAGGCCGACGTCGAACAGCCGCGTCTGACAGGCGTAGGCGCCGATCACGCAGAGCACCGCAACGATGGGCAGCAGGATGCGGCGGGGCACCCGGATGACCCGGCTGATGCGCGGCGCGAGCAGCAGGCCGAGCAGCAGCAGATACACGCTGCCCAGCAGACCGCCGGCCAGGATCGCGTGGAAGCTGTCCGCGCCCGTCATCAGGAAGGTGGGGCCGGGCTGCAGCCCGTGGATCGTGAACACGGCGAGCAGGATCGCCGTGACCGAGTCCCCGGGGACGCCGAGCGTCAGCATCGGGATCAGCGCGCCGCCGATGCAGGCGTTGTTCGCGCT
>CAMZIX010000089.1 GCA_947307375.1 uncultured Clostridia bacterium
TGGCATTTCTCAGCACAGCCCGAAAAGTGTACAGGCTCTGCTTGAGTATCTCTTCCCGGTGGGCTACGAACAGCAGCCGGCAAGATTTGCCAGAATTCTTTTTCTGGAACGCCTTGTAGTCGAGCGCAGAAACCACCGTCTTGCCTGTGCCAGTTGCGGCAACCACAAGATTCCGGGTATAACCACGGACGGTGCGTTCCGCCTCCAGCTTATCCAGGATCTCCTGTTGATAAGAGTACGGCCGGATCTCCATATTGAAGATCTCGTCGTTGTTGCTGTCGAAATACTTCTCCGCCTGCAGCGCACGGGCAAGGCGCTCCCGCTGTCCTTCATCGTAGTATTCGAACTCTTTGTCGTTCCAGTAAAACTCGAAGGTGGCCGCCACCTTGTCGATGGTTTCCGGCAGATCCTTTTTTGTGATCTTTGTGTTCCACTCCAGGCCGCTGGTTAGGGCAGCATTGGAAAGGTTGGAGGAACCCACATAGGCCGTCGTAAAACCGGTATCCCGGTAGAAGATATACGCTTTCGCATGGAGACGCGTGATCTTCGTATTGTAGCTGACCTTGATCTGCGTATTGGGGAGCTTGCGCAACTCTTCGATCGCCTTCACATCTGTCGCGCCCATGTAAGAGGTTGTGATAATCCGCAGCTCGCCGCCGTTTTGAGTGAAGGTCTTCAATTCGTCCATAATGAGACGCAGCCCGCTCCACTTGATGAAGGAAACCAGCATGTCGATCCGGTTGCAGGACACGATCTCCTTTTTCAGTTCCGTGTACATCTGCGGCTCGTGAACCGCACCAGTGAACAGGCTGGATTGTGCAATAGAGGTCTCCGGGCGGACAACCTGGGCCTTTTCGTCTACCGCCCAGATGCTGTTTTGCCGGTCAAAAAGCGCAAGAAGCTGCTCCGCCCGCTCTGCAACCGAGAGCGAGTTGAAGTCAGCATCTTTTGTTTCCGCTTGGATCGTTGTGATAATCTGGTTGGCCAGCGCGACCTGGTCATTCAAATCTCCGCCATTGTCGCGCAGATTGTCCAGCCCGCGCTCCACCACTTCAGCGACATATTTTGCCAGCACTCTGGACGCTTCGGCAGTATCAATGGGCGCGGTCTGACTGAGCTTGTCCGAAACAGCAAAACTGAAAAGTTTTTTCTCCCAGCAGTTCGGTGATCCGTGCGGAAACGATATCCGCCTCCATCGTGCCGTCTTCCACCGCCTTGCGGTTGGCCTGTTCTTTGTAGTAGCTTTGGATGCGCTGCTGCGCGCCGACAATGTCAATGTCGCCTTCGATGTGCGCCTTCGCGGTCTCCAACAAATAGGTTGAAGTTTTCAGTCCGTCCACGGCCTGGAGTCCGATGGCCGTTTGCCAGGCAGCACTTTTTTCGGCGCGCTCCGGCTCGCCCTGGCGGATGTATTCACTTAATTCGAGCTGCCATCTGTCCTGCTCCGGCATGAATTTCAACTCCTTCCCGTTGTGATGATCTACAAGTATTTTACCACATAACCGGGACTATTACAAACGAAAAGCAGCAAAAGGCATTGGATTGCCAAGCATTCTTTTCCCAAAGGGCGCACTTCTATACGGGTCAGCTTCGGCTGGCCCGTTTGTGCGTCTTGCGGAGCATGATGGAACGCCTAAGCGTTTCTTTTTTTGCGTCGCGCTGCTCCGTCCAAGGGGCTGCAACCCCTTGCGCTGCTTCGCAGCTATCCCGCTAAAACATGATGCTGCCTGCCACTCAATATCTCAGCCGATCCATCGTGACCTCGTGCAGATAGCCGCGCCTTGCTGACTCGTGGACGCACCAGTCGCTGAAGCGCTCCGGACTGAAGATCGTGACTTCCGCATCGACAAAGGGATCCAGTGCTCTGACGGCGCTCAGGATTTTTTGCAGCTCCTTTTTTGTAAAACGAATCGAAAGCGATTGCGGAAAGACGGTAACCTCTGTGCGTGACAACGGATCTTCCCGGCAGTACAAAATGACGCGGCTTCCGTCCGGCATCTCCACCGGGATCCTCCGCTGAGCTTTCAAGCTTGCTTTTTCTCCGTCGCCAAGAAAGCGAAGACAGGCCTCATGAAACGAGCGGAGCGCGATCGCGTTGTCCAGATCAGCGAGAACAAATTGCAGATGTTCCTCCGGCCGTATGATCTGCTCCGTCTTCCGCAGATAAGCGTACCGACACCACGCGGTATAGTACGTGTTGGCCAGATCGTATTTCGCGTAAGTGCCGCCGTCGTGTTGTGCAATAACAAACCCGGCGTCGGTCAGCGCGTCCAGATACTTTCCGCATTTGTTGTTGGCAAAGCCTGCGTCCTTCGCGATCTCGCTCAGCCGATGGTGCCCAAACGCCATACTGCGAAGCAACGGGTAATAGCTCTCCGGCGTGCGAAAGAAAAGCCGCATCCGCTCCGGCAGATACGCCGAAAAGGCAGAATCGTACGCGAGCAGCTGCCGCACGTTTTCTTCAAAACTTTTCTCTGCATCCAACTCCTTTGCGACGGCCGGGATACCGCCGGTCAGCGCATGGAGCCGCATGATATCCGCCCGGCTCCCGGACAGGTTTTCGCAGAAATCGGCAATTGTGAAAAACGGAATCGGAACACAGAACTCTTCCTTGCGAGAGACGCTCTGCCCGATTTCACAAATACGGAAGAGGCCTTTCTGCCGCGTATACGACAGGAAGGCCTTTTTGCATTCCTGCTGCAGCTCTTCTACCTCGTCTTCAAAAACAAGCAGCGTCCGTCGATGATGACGCAGCGCAGTGAACGCTTCGGCAGCTTCTGTCCAGTTTGTAACGGAGGCATCTTCCGGCAGATAGAGCGTTGCAAATTTCCGCAAAGCGTCCTCCGCGCTCATTCCCGCAAAGCTCATGTAGGTAATTCCTCTCTGCGTCCGGGCAAGCTCCTGCACGAAAAACGTTTTTCCGCTGCCCCTCGGGCCGCAGAGCTTGACGGACTGGAGCTCGCCGGGCCGGGCGGAGCTGTGAATGATCCTGTCCCATGTCGCGTTGAAAAGTTTCAGCTCTCTGCTTCGAATAAACTTCATGGCAATCATCCTATCGCAAGTTGATCTTTTTTGAAATCATATCAGATTCACCCAAAATTCGCAATCCGAAGAAAGAAAAATGAAAAAATTTTTCATTGATATCACTTGCTTTTTGGCTCGTTCACAAAAAGTTTACAGAAAAACACCTCACAAAAACAACGTATTCGCGGCGCTAAGTGAAGGAGGTTGAAAAGATGATCATCGAAAAATCATCTTCAACAATTGAATAGCCGCTGTCGGCACGATACGACCGCCATGACATCGCCTGGCCCGCGATCGAGCGTGAATACGTCGGAGCGAACCTCGGGCAGGAACCAACCGGCAAAGCGGCAAAAAATATTTCTCAGCCAAGGGGGAGATTTCGAGGGTTCCCGTCGTTTTTTATTTATTGAGGGGACAATGAGAAGCAGGGAATAAACGAAGTGTTTTTTGTATCAGGTGAGGGAACCCGATTGAAAACTGAATAAAGAGAATGCGGAATGCCGAAACCTGTCGAGCGATTTTTTGCCGGTTTGGTTGTAAAAACGGTTCATTTTATCTCTACCTAATATAGAGGGACTTTTTTGAAAGTGAATGTAAACGATCTATGAAAAACCTTATAAAACTGCCTTCAAAAACCGTTATAGGTGAGAGGCATTTTTTCAGAGCGCAAAAGGAGGAATGGCTTGAAAGAGATCCTACGAATGACGCCGGAGCAGGCAAGCAAAGTGAAAAAGGTGGTGAAGAAGCAATGCTGCAATCATATCGACGGCAACTGCATCCTGCTGGAAGGGCTGGACCCTTGCCCCTGCCCGCAGCTGATCACGCGCTCGCTGATCTGCCGCTGGTTTCTCGTGGCAGTTCTTCCGGGTGAAAGAGGACTCGAGCAGGAGCTGATCAAAAAAGGCGAGCGAAAACGCTGCGAGGTGTGCGGAAGCACCTACTACTCCGCCTCCAATCGGAGCAAATACTGTGCGGACTGCGCCGCGAAAGTGAAGCGTCGGCAGCAGGCGGAATACGCACGCAGGAAACGAGCCTGTAGCGTCGAAAAATAGAGCGCAAAAAAGCAAGCAGATCCGCGGCTTCCGGGACGCGGAAGCGACCGGGGACAAGCCGGGATATCCCGAAGGTCAAAAACGCCGTTTGAACGGTCTGCAGGAGGATAGAAGCATGAACGCAGAATTGGAAAAGCTGCGCGAGCAGCAGGCGAAGGATCTGAAAAAGCTCGAGCAGCTGCGGCACGCGCAGCAGCTGCTGCACAACCGGATCGCCTATCTCGAAAAGGGCGAACGGCAGAAACGGGCGCACCGGCTGATCACGAAGGGCGCGGCCATCGAGTGCCTCGCGCCCGAGACGAAGGACATGGACGAAGCGGACTTCTTCTCTTTGATGGAGCAAATCCTCTCCCTTCCGTCCGTCCTTCCGCTGCTCCCGAGGGGAGGTGAGGAATAATCTCCCTGTTTCACTTCCACGTCACGCAGATCAAGCGCAGCGCGGGACAGTCGGCGATCGCGGCCGCGGCCTACCGCGCCGGAGAAAAGCTGCACAGCGACTACTACGGCGACAGCCCGAACTACACGCGCAAGAGCGGCGTGGTTTGCTCCGGGATCCTGCTGCCGCCGCACGCGCCGCCGCGCCTCGCCGATCGGGAAACGCTCTGGAACGAGGTCGAAAAGATCGAGCAGCACCCGAAAGCGCAGCTTGCCTACAGCTTCGACATCGCGCTGCAAAACGAGTTCCCGATGGAGGAGAACCAGCAGCTGGTGCGGCAGTTCCTGCAGGACGAATTCGTCAGCCGGGGCATGATCGTGGATTACGCGATCCACGAAAAGGATGCGGACGAGGGCGGCATCCGGAACCCGCACTTTCATGTGCTCTGCCCGATCCGGCCGCTGAACCCGGACGGCAGCTGGGGCAACAAGCAGCGGCGGCAGTATCTGCTGGACGAGCACGGCAGCCGCATTCCAAACGGCAAAGGCGACTATGAGTTCAAGGCCGTGCCGACCACCGACTGGGGCAGCCCGGAACAGCTGGAGGCCTGGCGGCAGAGCTGGGCGGAGCTGTGCAACCGCAAGTTCGAGGAAAAGGGGCTGGATTGCCGGATCGACCATCGCTCCTACGCGCGGCAGGGCGTCGAGCAGCTCCCGACCGTGCACGAAGGGCCGGTTGTGCGGCAGCTGGAAGCGCGCGGGATTGCCACTGACAAGGGCAGCCTGAATCGTCTGATCTGCGCGACGA
>CAMZIX010000090.1 GCA_947307375.1 uncultured Clostridia bacterium
CCGGGGACATATTGCGCAGATAGGCCACGACCTCGGGCACGGCCTCGATGATGTGCTCGATCTCCTCCGGCGTGTTGTACTCGCCGATGCTCAGCCGCAGCGAGCCGTGCGCCACCTCGTGCGGCAGGCCGATGGCCAGCAGCACGTGGCTGGGGTCGAGCGAGCCGGAGGTGCAGGCGCTGCCCGAGGAGGCGCAGATGCCGCGGTCGTCCAGCATCAGCAGCAGGCTTTCGCCCTCGATGCCCTCGAAGCACATGTTCACCGTACCGGGGACATGGTGCTCCAGGCTGCCGTTGATCCTGCTGTGCGGGATCTTCGACAGCTCGGCGAAGAGCCTGTCGCGCATCGGGATGATCTTCGCGGTGTTCTCCTCCATGTGCTCGACGCTCTCCCTGAGCGCCGCGGCCATCGCGACGATCCCGGCGACGTTCTCGGTGCCGGCGCGCTTGCCGCGCTCCTGGGCGCCGCCGTCGATGAGATTGCTGACCAGGATGCCCTTGCGCACGTACAGCGCGCCCACGCCCTTGGGCGCATGGAACTTGTGGCCGGAGATCGACAGCATGTCGATGTTCATCGCCTTCACGTCGATCGGCATGTGGCCGGCGGCCTGCACCGCGTCGGTGTGGAAGGGGATCCCCTTCTCGCGGCAGAGCGCGCCGAGCTCGGTGATCGGCTGCACGGTGCCGATCTCGTTGTTGGCGAACATCACCGTCACCAGCGCCGTATCGGGCCGGATCGCGGCGGCGAGGTCCTCGACGCGCACGACGCCGTCCTCATGCACGTCCAGCAGCGTGACCTCGAAGCCGTCCTTTTCCAGGCGCTTGAGCGTGTGCAGCACGGCATGGTGCTCGAATTTCGTGGAGATCAGGTGCTTTTTGCCCTTCCTCGCCCCGTTGCGGGCCGCGGAGAGGATGGCCTGGTTGTCGGCCTCGCTGCCGCCCGAGGTGAAGATGATTTCCTTCGGGTCGGCGTTCAGGCAGGCGGCGACCTCTGCCCTCGCCTGCTCCAGTCCTTCCTTCGCCCTCTGGCCGAAGGCGTAGAGGCTGGAGGGATTGCCGTAGTCCTCCGTCAAATAGGGCAGCATGGCCTCCAGCGCCGTTTTGCTGACGCAGGTGGTCGCCGCGTTATCGGCATAGACAAACATGGTCTCTCGTCCTTTCTTATTTCCTATCATTCCGATGGGAATTATATCATATCCCCCGGCTTTGTCAAGTCCCCGCCTGCCATTTTTCTCCCGTCAGCAGGTCCTGCAGGCTGACGCCGTCCAGGTAGGCGTTGGTCAGCTCGTCCAGCTCCCGCCACATCGGCAGCGTGATGCAGGCGGCGGCCCGGTCGCACTGGATCTCGCCGTCTTTGATGCAGGCCACGGGCGCAAGATTGTCCTCCAGGCAGCGCAGGATCTCCCCCACGCTGTAGTCCGCCGGGCTGCGGCTGAGGCGGTAGCCGCCCTCCTTGCCGCGGGTGCTCTCCAGCAGCTCTGCTTTTTTCAGGCAGCTGACGATCATCTCCAGGTATTTCATCGAGATGTCCTGCCGCTCGGCGACGGTCTTGAGCGAGACGAAGCCCTCGTCCGGGTGCTGCGCCAGATCGATCATCACGCGCAGCGCATAGCGTCCCTTGCTGGTAATATTCATCCTGTTCACCTCTTGTCTCCGCCAATATACCACAAATTTTATAGGAATTAAAGAGGAAAAACAAAAAAAGGGCGCAAAATCATTTTGCGCCCTTTTCCTAAGCACTATGTACTGCGCACGAAACGCTACTTCTCCCCCGGATGCTGTTTCTCCCAGCGTCGCCGGGCCGGACGGCGGAGGGCCTCCTCCACCCCGTCCCTGAGACGCGGGAACAGCTTTTCGCCGAAGAGCTCCGCACCGCGCTTGAGGCCGTGCTGGAGGAAGACCAGCAGGCTCACCAGCGGCAGCACCAGCAGCAGCATCGCCGTCAGCAGCAGGCGGGCGCAGCGGTTTTCATTCACGCGCGCCGCGTTTTCCCAATAGGGATAGATCATGCCCATGCCCTGCATGGCGCGCTCATCCAGCTTGCGGATCAGTCCGAACAGACGTCCCCAGGAGAAGCGCCCCGTGTTCTGCAGCACCTCGCCGCGGCCGATCGGGAAATTCTCCCGGGCGATATTCGCGGCAAAGCTCTTGACCGGCTCCGGCAGGATGAATTCATAGGCCGTGATGCTCTCGGTCCCGGTCAGCGCGGTAAAGGCGTCGTAGCTCATGTACAGGCCCTGGCCCGCGGTATAGGCGCGGCGGCTGGCGTCGTCCTGCTCGCGCTCGATCACGCCGGCCACGTGGAAGATCCGGTCGTTGATCCTGATCTCCAGTCCCTGCAGCTCCGTACCGCCGAACAGCAGCCAGGCCAGCTCCTGGTCCAGCAGCACCCGGTCGTGCATCAGATCGTCCTCGCGCAGATAGTCGCCGCTGAGGAGGCGGAGCGGATGGAAGTGAAAGAAATCGCCCCCGACCGCGATGACCGAGGCCTCTCCCCCCGCCTTTTCGCTGGAAATGCGCAGCTTGCCTACCGCGCACCAGGCGTCGCGCCAGAGCCCGTCGCTGCCCTCGGTATCCAGGGCGGCCTTGTTGAGCTCCTCCAGCATCTTGGCGCGGAAGGCGTAGATCTGGTTCTGGCTGAGCGCCTCGTCCACCGGGACGAAGCAGGAGACCTGCGCGAAGCTCTGCCCGCTCTCGCCCTGCCAGCGCTCCGCGGCCTGCTGCGCGCTCAGCGAGCGGCTCAGCGCGTGGATGCGCCAGAGGCAGCCGAGCGCCCCCAGCGTCAGCAGCAGGCAGAGGATCAGCCAGGCGATTTTTTTGTGTTTGATGAACAGCTCTTTCATATCAGCCCGGCATACGCACCATGTCCCCGCTCTTGACGGGCAGGCTGCTGGTGGTGATGACAAAATCGCCGTAGCTCAGCTCGCCCGACACGGCGGAGTTCATATCGTCGCTGGCCAGGACCGTCACCTCGACGCGCTTGGCGTAGTAGCGGTTGCCCAGCGGCGAGTTTTTCGCCTCGACGACCAGCACGAAGCTGCCGTTGGTATCCGAGCGGATCGCGGAGTTGGGGATGATCGTATCATAACCCTGGCTCTTGGAGCCGACGGCGAGCGTGAGCTCGGTGCCGGGGTTGACGTCGCCGCTGACGTCGAAGCTCAGGATCTTGTTGTTCTGCGGATTCTGGGGATCGGCGCGGATGCCGCTGAGCGTGGCGTGGATCTCCCGGCCCCACCAGTAGTTGGACACCGTCGCCTCGTCGCCCACGCGCACGCGCCGCGCCTGATCGTTGGTCACGGAGAAGGACAGCGTGTAGCCGAGATCCGGGACCTGGATCGTGCAAAGGGTGTCGCCCTTGGCGGGCGTGTTGCCGGCGGTGTAGTAGACGTTCTCAATGATGCCGGAGACCTTGGCCAGGACCTCCTCGCCCTCTTCTCCGGTGAGCTGTTCCAGCTTTTCCTTCGCCTTTTTGATCTGGTAATCCAGATCCTGCATCTCGATCGAGGTGCTCGCCGCGGCCTTGCCGTTGGAGATCTTCTGCTGGTTGAGCTGATATTCCGCCGTGAACAGCTCGTCCTCGACCGCCTTGCGGGCGGCCACCGCCTCCGCGTAGGCGTCGGCATAGGCGCCGGCCGTGCTTACGAGATCGTTCAGCTCCTGCTCGGCGATCTCCAGCTCGGTCTGCGCGCTATCCAGCTTTTCCTGGGCCGCCCGGATGCCGGGATCCGTCGAGGGATCCAGGGCGGCCTGCGCCATCTGCGCCGCCTGCAGGGCGGCCTCGGCCTCGTCGAGCTGGCGCTGGTAGTCGCTCTCCTCTTCGTCCTCCGGCGGATTGTCGATCAGCTCGTTGAGCCGTTCGAGCGCTTCGTCCACGCGCGCCTGCGCGTCGGCCTGTTTGTCGGCAAAGGCGGCCTGCGCGTCGGTCAGCGCGGTGCGCGCCTCGTCCACGCGCTTTTTCATGGCCTCCACCTTGGCGTTGGCCTCGTTGAGGACGCTGGCCGGGATGTTGCCGTTGTTCTCCAGCGCCAGATAGGCCAGGGCCTCGGCCTCCAGAGCCTCATCCAGCTGCTCGGCGAGCTGCTCGATCTTGCGCTCGTCCAGCGAGTAGTCGTAGCTCGGCATGCTCGCGCCGGCGCGCTGGCGGCTCAGCTCCAGCTGCCGCAGCGACTCCTTCGCCTGCTCCAGCTCCTCGCTGCTGCCTTCGCCGAAAATGAAGAGCACATCGCCCTCGCTGACCTCCTGGCCGGCCTTGACCTTAACGGCGCGGATCTCGCGCGTCTGCTCGGCCTTGACCTCGTAGGCGCCGGCGGCGATCACCGGACCGCTGCCGCGGACGCGGGCCGTGATGGAGCCGCTCGTCACGCTCTGGGTCGCGACCTCCGCCAGGGAGCGGTTCATGATGGTATTGGAGAAAAAGGTCAGGATCAAAAGGATCACCAGGAACACGATGACCGCGTTCTTGACCCAGGATCTGTCCTTCACTTTCATTTCCATGACTTTCCGTCCTCTCTGCCCCTGCGGGCAAGGAAATTATGTTAACCTTCCAATCGCAGTTTGTTGTTATGTCAACCTTTTACCGAACCCGAATTCGCGATGCCCTCCACCAGGTAGGCTTCGCCGTAGAGGAAGAGCAGCAGCGAGGGGATCATATAGACCGTGGCCATCGCGAAGGCCAGGCCGATCTCTCCGGCGTTGATGCTGGAGAGGAACACGCTCAGCGGCTGGGAATCCGCATCCTTGAGCAGCACCAGCGGCTGCTCCACCATGTTCCAGTAGTCGATGAAGACCAGGATCGCGATGGAGAAGATCGCCGAGCGGCACTGCGGCAGGCAGATCCGGGTGAAGATCTGCCACTCCCCCGCCCCGTCGACCTTGGCGGCCTCGATGAGCGCGTAGGGGATGCGCCGCATGAACTTGGTCAGCAAAAAGACCGAGAAGGGCGCGAAAATGCCGGGCAGGATGATCGACCAGCGGGTGTTGATGATGCCGAGCCACTGGCTGACCAGGTAGTTCGGCACCAGCGTGACCTGGTAGGGCATCAGCATCAGGATCACGTAAAAGAAGAAGATGCCGCTGCGGATCCTGCCGCGCCAGCGGGTGAAGCTGTAGGCCGCCACCGAGGCAATCGCCACCTGGAAGATCACGATCGGCAGCACCAGCAGGATGCTGTTCCAGTATT
>CAMZIX010000091.1 GCA_947307375.1 uncultured Clostridia bacterium
TCTGCATGATGCCGAGGAAGTTGACCATCTGGTTGCAGAGGGTGGACAGGTGGCTGGCCGGGGAGGAGTTGATCTTGCCCGGGATGCCGAGGCCCTGCTGGATCAGCTGCTTGAGGCTCCAGCCCGCGCAGTAGCCGGTGAGCATCGACAGGTCGTGCAGGTGGATGTCGCAGTTGCGGTGGGCGTTGGCGATCTCCTGGTCATAGACCTCGCTGAGCCAGTAGTTGGCGGTGATGGCGCCGGAGTTGGAGAGGATCAGGCCGCCGACGGAATAGGTGACGGTGGAGTTCTCCTTGACGCGCCAGTCGCTGATCTTCAGATACTTGTCCACGGTCTCCTTGTAGTCCAGGAAGGAGGAGCGGGTGTTGCGGATCTTCTCGCGCTGCTTGCGGTACAGGATGTAGGCCTTGGCGACCGTCTCGTAACCGCCGCGGGAGAGCACGGCCTCCACGCTGTCCTGAATGTCCTCGACCGCGACCTTGCCGTCCTTGATCTTGGGCAGGAAGTCTGCCGAGACCTTCAGCGCCAGGAAATCGATCACGCTCTCGTTATATTCCGTGTTGGTCGCGTCAAAGGCCTTTTCGATGGCCGCCGCGATCTTTTTGATGTCGAATTCTACGACTTGTCCGTCGCGCTTTACTACCTGATACATGTCTCTCTATCCTCTCTCATTTGGTATGGTTTTCTTCTTCCACGCCCCGCAGCCGGACCGTCGGGACGATGGGGCGGAGCTGCGCGGCCAGGTCGCGCATCTCCGCGTCGCTGAACGCGCCGAGCCCCTCGATATCGATGATATCGCCGGAATCCTTGAACTGCTGCAGATAGTACTCTGCGGCGCCGCGGATCCATTCGGCCGCTTCCTTCAGGCTCTCCGCCGTGTGCAGGCCCTTCACCACCGTGGTGCGGAACTCATAGTCCACGCGCCCGCGGAGCAGGAAGTTTTTGCTGCGTTCGACGGCCTTGAGATCCAGCTTCTGCAGACCGGCGGTCTTCGCATAGAGCGAGGGACCGTTTTTGACGTCCATCGCCACGCGGTCGACCAGGTCCAGCTCGACCAGCTCCATCAGACGGTCCGGGAAGGAGCCGTTGGTGTCCAGCTTGATCGCATAGCCCAGGTCGCGGATCTTTCGCAGGAAGTCCGGCATGTCGGGATGCAGCAGCGGCTCGCCGCCGGTGATCGCCACGCCGTCCAGGATGCCCTGCCGTTTCTTCAGAAACTGCAGCACCGTCTCCTCCCCGTCCGGGTCGCCCGCGATCCGTTCCGGCAGGACCAGGGGCGCGTTGTGACAGAAGGGGCAGCGGAAATTGCAGCCGCCGGTGAACACCGTGCAGGCCACATGGCCGGGGTAATCCAGCAGCGTCAGCTTTTGGAGACCGGAGATCAGCATGGTGTTCCTCCTCTCGTTGCGTTCGTGAGTTATATTAGCTCTATCTTGGGCCAATGTCAAGAGTTAAACGCTAAATGTAGGAATAAAATCCGCTTTGTAACCATTATGACCACAAAATATAGTGTCGTTTCAGTTTTTGTTTCTTTCTGTCGCAGGGGTGTAAATCTGGGTTTTTTTGCATAGAATTGCAAATTCTCCTCCGCTTCGACCGGCCTGTTTTCCCGAAAAAACGCAAAAAACGATCCGCGAGCCAAGCCGCGGATCGTCGCTTTATTCATGCGGGCGAATGATTATCCCTCCGCCGTGTCAAAGATCTCCTGCTCGCTGACGCACTCGTTCTTGAGCCTGCCCACCAGATGCTGCAGCGCATCCACCACATGGGGGCGGATGTCGCCGCCGATGAGCACCAGCATGATGTCGTCGCCCAGGGCGAGCTCGCCCTCGTTGAGCCAGACGCGCACATAGCCGATCCCGGGCATGGCGCGGGCCTCCTCGACAACGCGCGCGGCCTTGTCCGCGTCATAGCCGAAGCGCATGCCGCGCACGGGCTTCGTGTTTTCCGCGCCCTGCCGCACCTTCGCCTTCGCGCTCTGCCGCACGGTGCCGTTATGGATCAGATACATCCCGCAGCCGGCGGCGGAGGGATCGGCCTTTGCCTCGCGCAGCCAGGCGTCCGGGGACGGCATGGTCTTTTTCATCAGATCAGCTCCTTTGGATGTTTCCTGTCAGTTCCCGGGCCAGGGCGAGCAGCGTCTCCGCCGTCGTCGGCTCGTCTCCGCGGAAAACGGGCACTTCCCCGCTCTCCGGCAGGTGCAGAGCAAGCTTTTGCAGGAGCTCGGCCAGCTGCGCGGCCGATTTCCGGCCGCCGCGGCGGCAGAACAGCAGCGCGGCCGCCTTGCCGGCCAGCGGATCGCTGTCCCGGCGCTTCGTCAGAGACGCCGCCCGCTCGAGCAGGTTCTTCATGTCGATATCCAGGCCCAGCAGGCCGCCCGATGCCGCGAAAAGGAAGCCGTCGCAGGAGCCGGCGGCCTTCAGGAACTCATGACCGCGGGGATCGGCGACGCACAGGCCCGCGCCGCGGCAGGCGCCGCAGCCGGAACAGAGCAGCGACTCCGTCTTGAGCGGGGAAAAGACCTCGACCTCCACGCCGGCCTGCCGCAGCTCCTCCGCCGCGGCCGCCAGGGCTTCGTTCGGGCCGCGCCCGCGCAGGCGGCCGTATACGAACAGGATCCTCATGACTCTTTGTCCACGCGCAGCTCGCCCCGGTTGGCGCGGCGCAGACCGACCTCCGTTCCTTTCCAGATGCGGACGAAATTGGCCCGGTGCTTGAAGAGGATGATCAGCGCGATCCCCGCCAGCAGCGCCGCGGCGACGAGCTGGCGCGTCGCGAAGCAGTAGACCGGATAGGAGACCACCGTGAGCACCGTCCCGGCGACGATGTAGTCCGTGATCAGGACCACCGCGACGATGGCGACGCCCAGGACCAGGGCGAAGCGCCAGTTGAGCGCAGCGATCATGCCCAGCGCGGAGGCAAAGCCCTTGCCGCCGCGGAAGGCCAGATAAAAGGGAAACAGATGGCCCAGGATGCAGGCGGCCCCGGCGAGTTCCCGGCTCAACGGGAGCTCGGGAAACAGCAGGCCGCAGACGAGCGTGGCCATCACCGCCTTGCCGATATCGTGCAGGGCGACCAGGATGCCCGTTTTCCAGCCCAGCAGCATCATCGCGTTGGAAGCGCCGGGGTTGCCGGTGCCGGTCCGGCGGATGTCAAAGCCGCGGCGCCGCGCGATAAAGTACGCCAGGTTGGCGGAGCCGAGCAGATAGCCCGCCAGCGCAATCAGCACATAGCTGAGGATCGGATCCATTTGCGTCATCTCCGTTCTGTTTCTGTTTCGGTGCGGAGACAGGGCGCCCTTTATCTGTCCGGCGCCGCGTCCGGCTCGTCGTGCTCATGCGGCGGCATATCGCCCTCGAACGCATGCGGATGGCCGTTGACGCTCTCGCTGGTGTAGACGCGGTTTTTCATGCGCGACTCGTTGACCAGCTTCGAGAGCAGCTCCTTGACCTTTTTGGGCCTTTTGACGTTCTTGATGTCAAAGTTCTGCATCGTAACGTCGGAGCTGTCGCAGTGGATCGTGCCGATGCCGAGCAGCTTCTGGCCGAAGCTGCGCTTGAGCGTCACGTCGGTGATGCGGTAGAGCCGCACCTCGTCCTCGGTGCTGTTGAGAAAGCCGGTCTCGATGGTCAGGCTCTCGTCGGTCAGGCGGTATCTGGTGAAGCTCCAGGGCAGTCCGAGGAAGGTCCGCTTCCGGTCTTTCCACAGGATCTGCTTTTTCGCTTTCTTTTCCTTTGCCATGTTTGCTCCTCCGATCGGGTTTTTTCTTAGTATAGCATACGCGAAAGGCGCGTACAAGCGTCACACGATGAATCCGCCGCCGAGCAGGCGCTCGCCGTCATAGAGCACCGCCGACTGGCCGGCGGCCGGCGCGCGCACCGGCGTCTCGCAGATCGCCGTCATGCCGCCGTCCTCCGTCGCAGACGCAAGGCAGGGCGGCTCCTCCCACTTGGTGTGCCGCACGCGGATCGTGGCCGGGATGCTCCGGCCGAGCGGCGGCTCGATCAGCCAGTTGAAGTCCCGCGCCCGCACCTCGGTCCGGAACAGCTCCTCCCAGAGCGCCAGCTCGATCTCGTTCTTCGCCGCGTCGATGCGGCTGATATAGAGCTTGCGTCCCTCGTACAGGCCGGGGCGGCGCTGGCCGACCGTGTAGCGGTGGATCCCCTCGTGCCGGCCGACGACGGCGCCGTGGAAGACGAAGTCCCCCGGCGGCGGCAGCGGGCCGCGTTCGCCGAGCCAGCGGATGTAGTTTTTGTCCGGGATGAAGCAGATCTCCATACTGTCCGGCTTGTGCGCCACCGGGAGCCGGAGCTCCTCCGCCATCGTGCGCACCTGCTTTTTCTCATAGCGTCCGAGCGGGAAGACCGCGCGCCCGAGCTGCTCGCGCGTCAGACGGCAGAGCATGTAGCTCTGGTCATTGGCGGGCAGGCCCTTGTACAGCGCGCCGCCCTCGGCGCGGGCATAGTGCCCGGTGGCGATCCTCTCCGCGCCGACGCGGTCGGCCTCCTCCAGCAGGGCCCTGAATTTGACCGCCGGATTGCAGAGGATGCAGGGGTTCGGGGTCTCGCCCCGGAGATAGGAGGCCGCGAAGGGCGCGCAGACCTTCTGCTCCAGCTCGGCGCGGATCGGCAGCACGCGCAGCTCGATCCCGAGGAAGGCCGCCGTGTCGATCGCGTCCTGCCGCGCCCTTTCGCCGGCGATGTCCAGATACAGGCCGCGGACCTCGCAGCCCTCTTGTTTCAGCAGCGCCGCGCAGACGGAGGAGTCCACGCCGCCGGAAAAGCCCAGAACGACCTTAGTCATGGCGGCCCTCCGTGTAGATCATCAGCACCGAGATATCCGCCGGGGATACGCCGGAGATGCGGCTGGCCCGGCCGAAGTTCTCGGGACGGATCTGTTTCAGCTTCTCGCGCGCCTCGAGGCGCAGGCCGCCGATCGCGTCGTAGTCGATGTCGGCGGGCAGCGGGCGGTTTTCCATACGGGTGAATTCCTCCACCTGCCGGAGCTGGCGGCGGATGTAGCCCTCGTACTTGAGCATGATCTCCGCCTCCTCGGCCACCGCGTGCGGCAGCGCCGGGCGCGCCGGGTCGAAGGGCGCAAGATCCCGGTAGTTCAGCTGCGGACGGCGGATCAGATCGGCCAGCGAGACACCCGCGGCCGCCGGCGCGGTC
>CAMZIX010000092.1 GCA_947307375.1 uncultured Clostridia bacterium
TTGACGGATGCGCCGAGATTGTTGCAGGCATCCATGATCTCGCCGGCGAGACGCTCTTTCATCGTCTTCTCGCCGCGCTTGCGGGAGTAGTCCACCAGCCAGCGCAGAGCCAGGGTCTGGCGACGCGCGGGACGGACCTCGATGGGGACCTGATAGGTCGCGCCGCCGACACGGCGGGCCTTGACCTCCAGGGCGGGCATGATGTTGTTCATCGCTTCGGTGAACGCATCAAGGGGTTCCTTGCCGGTCTTCTCTTTGATGATGTCAAAGGCATCGTAGACGACCTTCTGAGCAACACCCTTCTTGCCGTCGAGCATAACACCGTTGATGAGCTTGGTCACCAGAACGCTGTTATAAACAGGATCAGGCAAGATTTCTCTTTTGGGAACATTACCTCTTCTGGGCACGTTACTTCCCTCCTTCATTAAAAAATGGAATCACAGGTACTCGAACATATGCAAATGTCCGTTGCGCCCCGAGGTTTATCCACACAAAAAAAGTATGATAAACGGCAGGGCTATTGCCGCGTAAAGTCGTGATTATTTCTTCTTCGCAGCCTTGGGTCTCTTCGTGCCGTAACGGGAACGGGCCTGCATACGACCGTTGACGCCCTGAGCGTCCAGCTTGCCGCGGATGATGTGGTAGCGGACACCAGGAAGGTCCTTCACACGGCCGCCGCGGATCATGACCACAGAGTGCTCCTGCAGGTTGTGGCCGACGCCGGGGATGTATGCGGTGACTTCATAACCGTTGGTCAGACGGACACGGGCGATCTTACGGAGAGCGGAGTTCGGCTTCTTCGGCGTGGACGTACGCACGGCCGTGCAGACGCCTCTCTTCTGGGGGGAGCTCAGATCGGTCTCGCGGTTCTTCAGGGTGTTCATTCCCTTCTGCAGCGCGGGAGACGTGGACTTGTAGCTGACCTGCTCTCTGCCTTTCCTTACCAGCTGGTTAAAAGTGGGCATTGTTTTCCTCCTTTCTTTCGTTATTTTCTATATAAAAAAGCGGCGAAAACACTGCTTTTTTATCGATTTTTGCAATTGGGCGCAATAAGGCCTCGCAAATTTGAATGATAGCATAGTTCACAAAAATAGTCAATCATTTTTGTGAAATAAATTGAATTTTTCGGCTTTTTCAGGTCCCGAACAGCCGCCTCGCGATCAGTGCCAGGAGCAGCAGGTGCGCCGGGTAAAAAACATAGAAAAAGTACTTGCTCTGGCGGCCGCGCTGCCCGTTGTAGAGATGGAACAGCGGGAAGGCCAGCATACCGAACAGCTCGATCCAGTGCGAGCCGAAGGGGATCATCGCGGCCAGCACGCCGCCGGCGGCCAGGTCGCGCGTCCAGGGGCGGTCGCGCAGCAGAGCCATCACCAGGATCAGCGCCACGCCCATCGCGCCGTAGTCGGTTTCCATATAGTGCGCCGCCGCGCCGAGCGCCACCGCGCAGGCGATCGCCAGCAGGCCGCGCCAGGGCGGACAGCTCTCGCCGCCCCGCGTCAGTCCGTCCCAGAGCATGATCGCCAGCAGGCCGAGCGTCAGCGTGAAAAAGACGTTCTGGCTGCCGAACTCCAGCCAGGCGCCGTTGAAGGCGAGGTCGAAGGGGACCTCGGAGATCAGCGCGAAGACGAACAGGCGCAGCAGATACTTCCAGCGATTGCGCGTGTGGAAAAAGCCCTCCGCCAGCAGGAAGCAGAACAGCGGGAAGCCCAGGCGGCCGATGCCGCGGATGACGTAATAGAAGGTTCTGCTCTCGATGCCCGCGCCCCAGGCGTGGCGGTATTTCGCCCAGCCGAGCACCAGGGTCACGCCGATGTGGTCGATCAGCATCGTGACGATCGCGACCCACTTGAGCACGCTCCCGGGAAGGCCGCGTTTTTCCCTCAGCTCCATGACTCTCTCCCCTCCCTCAAAGGCTGCCCTTGTAATTCATGAAGCTGAAGCGGAAGACCGCCAGCTCCAGCCCGTTTTCATCCTCCACCGAGGCGTCGACAAAGCCGACGCTCTTGCCCGCCTTGCGGCTTTTCGCGCGGCAGAGCAGCTTTTTCGCCTCGCGCGTACCGCGCAGGAACTGCGCCTCGCCGGTCATGGTCATGCCGATGCAGCCGAGGCTGCGGTGCGCGGCGCCCGCCGTGCAGTCGGCCAGGTTGAACAGGATCCCGCCGAAGGGCAGGCCCATCGCGTTCAGATCCAGGTCCTGCAGCTCCAGCTCCGCCTCCGCCTCGCCGTTTTCCGCGCGCAGATAGCGGATGCCGAAGCGGTCGATGATCCGCTTTTCGATTCGTTTGGTCGTCGCCTCGTCCATGGGGATCCCTCCAATCGTGCATAACAGAATAATTTTAGCATAAAACAGGGAAAAAATCCAGCGAAATCGTCTTGTGGCCGCCGGACGACGGGGGTATAATGGAGAAAAGGAGGGGAAGCGCGTGCATTTTGTACAGGCGAAGGGCATTCTGTCCGCGCAGAACGGCATGAACATCTACCGCGGCTGCAGCCACGGCTGCATCTACTGCGACAGCCGCAGCAAGTGCTACGGCTTCACCCACGATTTTGAGGATATCGAGGTCAAGGAGAACGCCCCGGAGCTGCTGGAGCAGGCGCTGCGCAGCAAGCGCCGCCCCTGCATGATCGCGACCGGCGCGATGAGCGACCCCTACCAGCCGCTGGAGCTGCGGCTCGGCCTGACCCGGCGCTGTCTGGCGCTCATTGAGCGCTACGGCTTCGGCGCCGCGGTGCAGACCAAATCCACCCGCGTCCTGCGCGATCTGGACCTGCTGAAGGCGATCAACCGGAAAACGAAGGCCGTCGTGCAGATGACCCTGACCACGGTTGACGAGGACCTCTGCCGCATCGTGGAGCCGAACGTGGAGACGACCGCCGAACGCGCGCGGGCGCTGCGTATCCTCCGCGACGAGGGCATCCCCACCGTGGTCTGGATCTCGCCGATCCTGCCCTTTCTCAACGACACGGAGGAAAACATCCGCGGCCTGCTCGACCTGTGCGTGGAGGCGGGCGTCAAGGGGGTCGTCCACTTCGGCATGGGCCTGACCCTGCGCGAGGGCGACCGGGAGTACTTCTTCGCCGCGCTCGACCGGCATTTCCCCGGGCTGAAGGAGCGCTATATCGAGCGCTACGGCCTGGCCTACGAGCTGCCCAGCCCCAACAACGCCGCGCTCTGCCGCCTCATCCGCGAGACCTGCGCCGCCCACGGGATCCTCGAAGGCGCGGAGGCCTGCTTCGCTTATCTGCGCGAGTTCCCGGAGAAATACGAACAGACGAGCCTGTTTGGATAAAAAAGCCGTGCGGTTTTCCGCCGCACGGCTTTTTGTTTTTCTTTTCTTATTTCAGCTTTTTCCGCAGCTCGGCGTTTTCCTTTTCCAGCGCGTCGAGCTTGTCGTTGATGGGCTTGAGCTGCTTTTTGAGCTCCCGGGATACGGCGATGCGATAGCTCTCCGTCCGCACCGCGCCGCCCAGCAGCGTCACGCCGAGCAGCCCGCCGCCGGCGATCAGCCCCAGCTTTTTGAGCTCCTTCAGCGGCAGCGGCAGCGCGGTTGTCTCCGACGCCTTCCTGCTGAGCACCCTGCCCGCCGTCGGCACCAGCGCCGCTTCTTCGCGCAGCACCGGCTCCAGGAGCTTCGCGCCCTTCTTCAGCAGCGCCAGCTTTTTCCTTTTTGTCATGGTCTCGCCTCCTTTGCTCCCATGATACCGCAAGCGCAGCCCGCAGGCAAGCCCCCGCGCGTGTTTCCGAAGAAAAAAACCACCTCCGTACGGAGGTGGTTTTTTCTGCAGGATCAGTAGTCGCCGGGGCCGTCCTTGGCCGTGCCGGCGATGCGGCGGGCCTCAAAGCCGCGGGTCGTGTAGTAGCCGCTGAGCTCGGAGATGATGACGCCGGTGGTGTAGGTCGAGGCGTGGACGAATTTGCCGTCGCCGATGTAGATGCCCACATGGCCGACATAGCTGCCGCCCGAGTAAAAGCAGAGCAGGTCGCCGGGCTGCAGATCGCTGGCGTCCACATGCACGCCGTTGCGGGTCTGGTCATTGGCCACGCGGTACATGTTGTAGCCGAAGTGCCGGTAGGTGTAGCAGGCCAGGCCGGAGCAGTCGAAGCCGACGTCGGGGCTCGTGCCCGCCCAGACGTAGGGATAGCCCACAAACTGCAGCGCGAACTGCGCCATCTGCACGCCCTCGTCATAGGCGTCCACCGGATTGGAAGGAACGGTGATCTCGCCCCTGCCGACGTAGGTGCTGTAGATGTAGCCGGCCTTGCCGCCCAGGATGACCGCGGTCCACTCGCCGGAGGTCCCGGTGATGGTCAGCTTGGTGCCGGCGTTATACTCGCCCAGGATCTCGCCGTTCATCGAGGGCTCGGAGCGCATGCGCACGTTGTTGCCCTTGATGTAGCCCTCTTCCCCGCTCGTCGCCGCGGGCGTGGGCGTGGGTTCCGGCGCAGGCGTGGGTTCCGGGGTCTCGTTGACGGACACATAGTCCTTGTAGATGTAGCCGGACATGCCCTGGATGGTGACCGCCACCCAGTCGCCGGTCGTGCCGGTGATCGTCAGCGCGGCGTTCTTGTCAAAGATGCCTTTGATCGCGCTGCTGGTGGAGGGCTCGCTGCGCAGATGCACATGGTACGCGTTCACATAGCCGCTCTTGCTGTCCGGAGTCGCCGGGGTCGGCGTAGCCTCCGGCTTCGGGTCGGTGTCCCGGCTGATGTTGGCCATGTTGATATAGCCGGGATAGCCCTGGATGACGACTGTGGCCCAGTCGCCGTTGACCTCGTTGACGATCAGCCGCTCGCCCTTGTTGAAGGCGCCGCGGATGCTGCTGTAGAAGGAGGGCGCGGTGTACAGATAGACGTCGTCCTTGCACAGCACGGCGTTCGTGCCGTCCGAAGACGCGGGGGCCGGGGTCGGCGTCGGCGCCGGCGTCGGAGCCGGGGTCGCGGCCGGCGCGGAGGTTTCAGCCGGCTTCGGGTCGCTGTCCAGGCTGATGTTGGCCATGTTGATATAGCCGGGATAGCCGTAGATGATGACCGTGGCCCAGTCGCCGTTGACCTCGTTGACGGTCAGGCGTTCCCCCTTGTTGAAGGCGCCGCGGATGCTGCTGTAGAAGGAGGGCGCGGTGTACAGAT
>CAMZIX010000093.1 GCA_947307375.1 uncultured Clostridia bacterium
TGTACAGGAAGCCCAGGATCTTCATGATGATCACGCCCGCGGTGAGGATCGCCGCACCGTGGAGATAGTTTTGGCCTTTCTGTTCCGTCATAAGAGCCTCCGTGTCATAGCTTCCCATGTATGATACACGCAAATTGTTACAGAATCAAGTGCTTAGTGCGCAGTGCTTCATGCTTAGGAGACGGGAAAGAGGGAGCAAGTGAGGAGCGTCATCCTGAGTTGGGCGAAGGATCCGGAAAGATTCTTCGTCGCGGCGTTCCTCAGAATGACGGCGGCAGAAGAAAAACCGTGCCCGGGGTGACCCGGGCACGAAATTATAAAAATGAAAACGGATTTCAGCAGAGCCGGCTGCCGGCGGGGACGGAGTCGTCCAGGATCAGGAGCTTGAGCTCCTCTTTCCCGTCGACCTCGCGCACGGCGGACAGCAGCATGCCGTTGGATTCCTGCCCCATCATTTTGCGCGGCGGCAGGTTCAGGATCGCCACGACGGTTTTGCCGACGAGCTCCTCGGGCTTGTAGAACTTCGCGATGCCGGAGAGGATCTGGCGAGGCGTGCCGCTGCCGTCGTCCAGCGTGAACTTCAGCAGCTTTTCGCTCTTCTTGACGTTTTCGCAGGCGAGCACCTTGCACACGCGCATGTCGCATTTGGCGAAGTCGTCGATCGTCACGTCCGGCAGCACCGGCTCGAGCTTGACCTGCGGGCCCTTCGGGGCCTTCATGGCTTCCAGCTCCTCGAGCGCCTTGTTCATGTCGATGCGCGGGAAGAGCGTCTCGCCCTTGTGCACGCTGATGGTCGCGGGCAGCACGCCGTACTCGCCGGCCTTGTCCCAGGAGCGGGCCGCTTCGTCCGCGCCGATCTGCGCGAAGGCTTTTTCGCAGCTTTCGGGGATGAAGGGCGTCAGCATCGTCAGCGATACGCGCAGGGCCTCGAGCAGATTGTACAGCACGGCGGCCAGACGCGGCTTTTTCGCCTCGTCGCGGGCGAGCACCCAGGGCGCCGTCTCGTCAATGTACTTGTTGGCGCGCTGGATGAGCCGGAAAACCTCCTCCAGACCCAGGTGGAGCTGGTACTTGTCCATCTGCGCGGCGTAGCGCCCGGCGGTCTCGCGGATCATCGTGATCAGCTCGTCGTCGAGGGGATCTGCTTCGCGCTCGGCCGGCAGCGTGCCGCCGAAATACTTTTCCGCCATCGCGGTCGTGCGGGAGACGAGGTTGCCGAGGTCGTTGGCGAGGTCGGTGTTGATCGTGGAGATCAGCAGCTCGTTGGTGAAGTTGCCGTCCGAGCCGAAGGGGAAGGAGCGCAGCAGGAAGAAGCGCAGCGCGTCCACGCCGAATTTGTCCGCCAGCAGATAGGGATCGATCACGTTGCCCCTGGACTTGGCCATCCGCGCGCCGTCAATGATCAGCCATCCGTGGCCGTAGACCTTCTTCGGCAGAGGCAGCTCCATGCTCATCAGCATGGCGGGCCAGATGATGGAGTGGAAGCGGACGATCTCCTTGCCCACGATGTGCACGTCGGCGGGCCAGTATTTGTCGAAGTCGTCGTACTTGTCGTTCAGAAAGCCGAGCGCGGTGCAGTAATTGAACAGCGCGTCGACCCAGACGTAGACGACGTGGCCGGGATCGAAGTCCACCGGGATGCCCCAGGTGAAGCTGGTGCGGGAGACGCAGAGGTCCTCCAGGCCCGGCTTGATGAAGTTGTTGACCATCTCGTTGACGCGGCTGGCGGGCTCAAGAAACTCGCCGCCCTCCAGCAGCTCCTGCACGGGCTTGGCGTACTTGGAGAGACGGAAGAAATAGGCCTCCTCCTCCGCGTCGTGCACCTCGCGCCCACAGTCGGGGCACTTGCCGTCGACGAGCTGGCTCTCGGTCCAGAAGCTCTCGCAGGGGGTGCAGTACTTGCCCTTGTAGGAACCCTTGTAGATATCGCCCTTCTCGTACATCTTCCGGAAGATCCGCTGCACGGATTCCATGTGGTAGTCGTCGGTGGTGCGGATAAAGCGGTCGTTGGAGATGTTCATCAGCTTCCACAGATCCAGCACGCCGTGATCGCCGGTGACGATGCGGTCGACGAATTCCTGCGGGGTGACGCCGGCTGCCTTGGCCTTTTCTTCGATCTTCATGCCGTGCTCGTCGGTGCCGGTGAGGAACATCACGTCATAGCCGCGCAGCCGCTTGTAGCGGGCGATCGCGTCGGTGGCGACGGTGCAGTAGGCATGGCCGATGTGCAGCTTGGCGGAGGGGTAGTAGATGGGGGTCGTGATATAGAATGTCTTTTTATCCATGTCTTGTTGCTTCTCCTGTTACGATTCACCGCCGTCATCGCCGGGGTCCGGCGGCGGAGGCTCGGGCGTGGGATCCGGAGGCGGCACCGGCGTGGGCTCGGGCGTGGGGACCGGCGTCGGCTCGGGCGTGGGGACCGGCGTCGGCTCAGGCGTGGGCGCCGGAGTCTCCACCGGCTTTTCGGTCGGCTTCGGCGTTTCGACGGGCTTCTCCGTGGGCTTCGGGGTCTCGGACGGCTTCTCCGTGGGCTTCGGCGTGGGCGTCGGCTTCGGGGTCTCCTCGGGCCATTCGATGTCCTCTTCGTGGAAGTAGTAGGTGCTGTAATCCTCCTCGGTGCGCGAGATCAGATTGCCGTCCTTGTCGTACAGGTCGCGGAAGCTCACGGCCTTCCAGCCGATCTGCACCTCGGGGTGCGTGGTGTCGTAATAGGGCCACCAGGACGAGGCGGGCACGACGTAAGTGCCGTCCACGTTGCTGCCCCAGATCTCAAAGGTGATGCTGGTGGAGCGCTCGTTGCTGATGGCGACGATCTTGATCGGGAAAGGACGGTTGTTGGTGAATTTGAAGTCCGGACCGGGCCAGCTGACAGTGGCGTCCAGACCCTTGGGCAGATAGGTGACCTCAAAGTAATGGCAGGTGCGATCGTCGACCTGGAGGTTGGCGCTGAGCACCGCGTTATACAGCGTGGAGGACACCTGGCAGATGCCGCCGCCGATCTCATAGACGACCTTGCCGTTGTCGTAGGCGGCGGCCGACTGGAACCCGGCCTCCTCCGTGCGCTGACCGACGAAGCCGTTGTAGGAGAACTGCTCGCCGGGCAGCAGGATCAGCCCGTTGATCTTCTGCGCGACCAGGGAGATGTTGTTGATGCGGGCGCGGGTGCTGCCCCAGTAGTAGGTGGTCCGGGCGCCCAGCAGATCGCGGAAGAGCAGCTCTTCCAGCTCTCCGGCGGTCACCTCGGGGTGCAGATACTGGATGGGGATGACCACGGGGCCGGCGATCTCGGCCTCTTCCCACAGACGGCGGGCTTCCTCCGGGTCAAAGGTGAAGCCCTCGACCTCGGGGATGATCTTGTCGTTGACCGGATCATAGTAGGCGTCGACCGGCTCGACGTGGAGCTGGTCGTAGAGCATGTTGAAGTCCGGCGTGGTGACGGCCTCGCGGGCGAAGCTGCAGTTGAGCTCCTTGTCGTGACGCAGCAGCGCGCGCGTCACCTGCTCGACCAAGGCGTCGCGGTCGATGGTCATCTGGCCGCCGCCCTTGAGCAGCGTCATCACGCTCTTTTTCGGATCGAGCTTGTATTCGCCGAAGGCGGTGCGCACTTCAAAGCGCGTGGCGCCGTCCTCCGCCTTTTCGCGGATATAGTCTTCGTTGATCGTCAGCTCCTGATCGGATACGTCCACCAGGTTCGACATGCCGTCGATATAGGCCATCAGGGCCTCCATATCGCTGCCGTCATGGCCGTAGGTATAGGCGAAGTCCGCCATCTGTTCGGCTGTGAAGCTGACGCCGGCCTCGTAATAATCCAGCTCAAAGTCGATATCGGCCGGCAGCGTCACAGTCAGCGTGCCGCCGTTCTCCTCGTCCCAGCCGTTGTCGAGCAGCGTCTTGACGACCTCTTCTTTCGTCATGTCGCCGACGGCGACGTCGCCGATCATGACGTTCGGCAGGGTCTTGTCGCTGTTGAGGATCCGATGGCCCATGATGACGGCGGCCACGGCGGCGCCGACCAGAAGGATCAGCAGCACGGACATGGTCACGGCCAGGCCGATCCGGGCGGCGCGGCGGCGCTTCTTCTTCGAGCGGCGGGGAGCCGGTTTTTTGACCGCGGCCTTCACTTCGGGGGCTTCAGCGGGCTTGTCGATTGTCTTTTTCTCTTTTTCCACAGCTTATTCCTCACTGACTGTTTGCTGATAAAGTTCTGCGAATAGTTCTTCCTCGCTCTTCGGCACGTGGATCTTCTCTTCCGCTTCGTAGGCGTCGGAGAGCCAGGGCGTGCCTTCGATGCGGCCGCTGGCCTGCGCCTCCAGCAGGATGCCGATCAGCGTGTTGGAGATCAGGAAGCCCGGCACGGTGAAGTGCCAGCGGCCGTCGCTCTCCAGCTCGGTCCAGCCTTTCTCCCGGAAGGCCTCCAGGGTGCGGGCGATGGGCTTCCAGTTGCTCTGGCAGCGGATGTGGTATTCCTCCTCGGAGATGCCGCGGGTGGTGCGCATGCCGAGCATGATGTATTCCACCGCGCGCTCCAGCGGGTCGATGACCTGGTACTCGTCGGTGATGCTGAGCTTGCGCTGCACCCCGCTGATATAGCGCCGCAGATCCTTGACGAAGCTGTAGCGCAGATTGCCGACGCTGGAATGGGCGCCGGGGCCGAAGCCCATGTAATCGTCCAGCCGCCAGTATTTCAGGTTATGGCGGCTCTCGAAGCCCGGCGCGCAGAAATTGGAGATTTCATACTGCCGGTAGCCGTAACGCTCCAGCATCTCGGCGGCATAGCAGTACATGTCGGCCTGCTCGTCCTCGTCCGGCAGGACGGGGGAGTCATGGTAGGCCTTGTACATCGGCGTGCCCGGTTCCAGCTTGAGCGCGTAGCAGGAGATGTGCTCCGGGTGGAGCTCCACGATCCTGGCCAGGGTCTCGGCCCAGTCGCTCTTGGTCTGGCTGGGCAGGCCGTACATCAGGTCGACGCTGATGTTGTCGAAGCCGGCTGCCCGGGCGTTCTGCACGGCCTTCTGCGCCTGCTGGAAGTTGTGCCGGCGGCCGATGAGCTTGAGGAGATTGTTGTCCGAGGCCTGCACGCCGATCGACAGGCGGTTGACGCCTTCGCCGCGCA
>CAMZIX010000094.1 GCA_947307375.1 uncultured Clostridia bacterium
CCCTGCCCGGCGGCGAAGCGCCCGTCGAGGAAGCGCCGGCGCCGGCCGCGGACGAGTACACGATCCCGCGCGAGGACGGCACAAAGCAGCTGACGCTCTACTGGAACCATCCGAGCGGCAAGTACGACAACTGCGACGTCTGGATGTGGTTCCCCGGGGCCGACGGCCACGGCGAGCTGTTCCATGAGTGCCCCTACGGCGCGAAGGTCGTCGTCAACGTCCCGCAGGACGTGAGCGAGGTCGGCTTCATCGTCCGCCGCGAGTGCTCCGAACCCGGCGGCACTTCCTGGGGCGAGGCCACCAAGGACTATGACGAGGACCGCTTCGCGGTCCTGACCGGCGACGAGACGGTGATCTATCTCAAGTCCGGCGATAAAATGCAGTATGTCAGCGAGGACGGTGGAAAAACCTTGACTCCGATCCGGCTCTTCACGATGGCGGGGATCCTCTCCCCGACCGAGATCCAGTATTTCATCAGCCCGGCCAAGCGCATCGCCTCGCTCGACGAGGTGAAGGTGTTCTGCGGCGACGAGGCTGTGGCGATCGCCTCTCTCAGCAGCCTCAACAACGAGGTCGTCACCGGCGTCATCACCCTGGCCGAGCCGCTCGATCTCAGCAAGGCCTACAGCGTGGAGCTGGAGGGCTACGGCAAGGCGGCCGCCGTGCCGACCGGGCTCTTCGACAGTCAGGAATTCATCGACAAATACGTCTATGACGGCGACGATCTGGGCGCGGTGATCGACGGCGACAAGACCGTGTTCAAGGTCTGGGCGCCGACCGCGAGCGAGGTCGTGCTGAACCTCTTCCAGGCCGGCGACGGCGGCGAGGCCTATGAGAAGATCCCGATGACGCCCGGCGACAAGGGCGTGTGGTCGGCCGAGGCCGACTGCGGTCACGGCACCTATTACACCTACAGCGTCACGACCTCCCTCGGCACGCTGGAGGCCGTCGATCCCTACGCCCGCAGCGCCGGCGTCAACGGCAACCGCGGCATGGTCATCGACCTGAGCACGACCGATCCCCGCGGCTTCCGCGAGAGCGAATACTTCCAGGGCATCGACTCCTACGAGCAGGCGGTCATCTGGGAGGTGCACGTCCGCGACTTCTCCAACCTCATCGAGGATTCGATGTATCGCGGCAAATATCTCGCCTTCACCGAGACCGGCCTGCAGAACCGCAGCGGCGTCTCCGTCGGCGTGGATTATCTCAAGGAGCTCGGCGTCACCCACGTCCACCTGCAGCCGGTCTACGACTACGCCACCGTGGATGAGAGCTCGGACGCGCCGCAGTTCAACTGGGGCTATGACCCGAAAAACTACAATGTGCCGGAAGGCAGCTACTCCACCGATCCCTTCCACGGCGAAGTCCGCGTCAACGAGTTCAAGCAGATGGTGCAGGCCCTGCACGACAACGGCATGGGCGTCGTGATGGACGTGGTCTACAACCACACCTACAGCCTTGACTCCAACCTCAACCGCATCGTCCCCTATTACTACTACCGCTTCACCAACGACGGCGCGCCCTCCAACGGCAGCGGCTGCGGCAACGAGACGGCCTCCGACCGGGCGATGTTCCGCAAGTACATGGTCGACTCGATCTGCTACTGGGCCTCTGAGTACATGGTGGACGGCTTCCGCTTCGACCTGATGGCCCTGCACGATATCGAGACCATGCAGGCGATCGAGAGCGCCCTGCACGCGATCAATCCCAAGGCCATCCTCTACGGCGAGGGCTGGACCGGCGGCACCAGCGCGCTCAACCCGAACCTCCAGGCCACGCAGGCCAACATCCGCCAGGTGACCGCCACCAACGGCGGCATCGGCAGCATCGCCGTCTTCAACGACGCGATCCGCGACGGTCTGAAGGGCAGCGTGTTCGACGCCAAGGACGCGGGCTACATCAACGGCAAGGTCGGCAAGCTGACCGGCAACAAGGTGATCTTCGGCCTGCAGGGCGGCGTGTCCGCCGCGGGGGCCAG
Organism: uncultured Clostridia bacterium; assembly: GCA_947307375.1. The sequence continues at coordinate 1,979 of CAMZIX010000094.1, forward strand.
CTGGAAGGTCGACCACGCCATGGTCGTCAACTACATGTCCTCGCATGACAACAACACGCTCTGGGACAAGCTTCAGATGACCTGTCCGAACGCAAGTCCCGAGGAGCTGCAGGCGATGAACCGTCTGGGCGCGGGCATCGTGATGATCAGCAGGGGCACGCCCTTCTTCCTCGCCGGCGAGGAGATGCTCCGCTCGAAGGGCGGCGACTCGAACAGCTACGCCTCCTCCGACGAGGTCAACAACATCGATTGGGGCGTCCTGAGCCCCGACAGCGCCGAAATGGCCATGGTGGACTACTACAAGGCCCTCATCGCCATGCGCAGGGCCAACGCTTTCCTGACCGGCTCCGACGTCAAGGCCGAGCTGCTCGAGGGCGGCGAGATCCGGGCGACCTATTTCTACCACGGCAAGGAGATCGCCTATGCGGTCATCAATCCGAATGACAGCCCGCTGGAATACACCCTGCCGGACGGCACGTTTACGCTGCTGATGAACGGCGACGAGGTATACCCCGAGGGCGGCGAGACCGTCAGCGGCGCCGTCAGCGTCCCGGCGATGGGCATCCTGCTGGTCCGGAGGTAAGGCCGATGAGTCGGCGCAACAAGGAACTGGCGGCCTTCGTGCTTGACCAGCTCGACGGCCTGCCGGGTCTGCGCTCCGTTCCGATGATGGGCGGCTATCTGTTCTACGTCGGAGGCCGTGTTTTCGGCGGCCTGTACGACGCGGAGGAGCTGCTGGTGAAAATCACCCCCGCGAGCCGCAGCGCTCTGCCGGACGCACAGCCCGTGGTCCCCTACGAGGGCTCAAAACAGCTCATGCTCCCCTGTTCGCTGCTGGAGGACCGCGAAGCCTTTCGCAGCCTGGTGCTGGCCATGCTCCCCGAGCTGCCGGAACCGAAGCAGAAAAGCAGAAAACGATAAAAAAAACACTCCCTTTCGGTTATCCGAGAGGGAGTGTTTCATGTCGAGTAAAACATCTCTATGTATTCTTCCAGGCTCAGGTTCAGCTCGTGGATCTGTGCGGCGGCTTCCCGGCCCACATAGCGGTAATGCCAGGGGCGGCAGTCCATGCCGGTGATTCCGGTCTTGTCCGCCGGGAAGCGCAGGATGAAGCCGTAGCGCCAGGAATTTTCCTGCAGCCAGCGGATCGTCACCGTTGCCGTCTGCAGCTCCTGCGGCAGCTCGCTGCCCTGCTCGGCAAAGTCGACCGCAAGGCCGAGCTGATGCTCGCTGAAGCCGGGCTGCTCGATCTTCCGCTCCAGCTGCCGCTCCGCCTCCTCGCGGCTGAGCCCGTTCTCCAGAAGTGAGGCCAGCGCCTCCTCGTAGACGCGCTCCTGCGCGCCCCAGGTGCGGAAGCTGGCCGTGATTTCCGGCTTGCCGCCGGCGCGGCGGCAGGCCTCCATCAGGGCCTCCAGATCGTCCACGCAGCGGGAGTCGACCATCTGGCCCTCGCCCAGCAGCGTAAATTCCACGTTATAATCGTCTTCCACCGGATACTCCCGGTTCACCAGCGTCAGCAGCTTCGTCCTTTCGCGCTCCTGGATCCACTGCCGCATCCGCGACCCCAGGAAGATCAAACTCAGAACGACCAGAAGTATCACAGTCAGAAGAAGCCAAAGTTTCTTTTTTGCCCGAGGCGGCCTTTTCTGCGTCCCGTCCACCGGCATCCCCCCGTTCTTCTGCACCAGAGAGTTCCTCGTTAGTGACAGTATACCGCAACTTAAGATTTTTTTGTATCCTTTCCGCGCATTCTTAATAAAGTTAAGCCATTTTTCAGAATATTAAGATTTTTCCTCAAAAGGGAAATTCCACCAGTCCGAGGTGCTCCAGCAGGATCTTCAGGCCGATCAGGATCAGGATCACACCGCCGGCGAGCTCCGCGCCGGACTTGAAGCGCGCGCCGAACACGCTGCCGATCCAGATGCCCAGCGCCGAGAGCAGAAAGGTCGTCACGCCGATCAGTCCGGCCGCGGGCAGGATACTGACCTGCAGGAAAGCGAAGGTCACGCCGATCGCCAGCGCGTCGATGCTGGTGGCGACGGCGAGCAGCAGCATGGTCCTGAAGCCGAAGTCGTCGTTCAGTTCCTCCGCCTTCGTGCGGGACTCGCGGATCATGCTCAGACCGATGACAGCCAGCAGCGCAAAAGCGATCCAGTGATCGACACTCTGGATCAGGTGCTCAAAGCGCACGCCGAGCAGCCAGCCGATCACCGGCATCAGGAACTGAAAGCCGCCGAAATACAGGCCGGCCAGCAGCGCGTGCTTCAGCTCCACCTTCCGCACGCTCAGTCCCTTGCAGACCGAAACGGCAAAGGCATCCATGCTCAGACCCACGGCGATCAGGAACAGCTCTAAAAACCTCATGTCTCTCTCCCCTCTCAAAACGCAGATACTGTACCGCAAGCGGCCGGAAATGTCAAGGTGAACGCCGCCGCGCAGCGCTATATGATTTACATAACTTAATTTACGTAATATGATTTACATATTATTATAAACATAATATATCCCCGATTCCCGGCGGGAATCGGGGATATGCGTATCAGGCGAGGATCGTCTGCGTCGCCTCGTCCTCATACTGGCGGGTGTAAAGCTGCTTGTAGTAGCCGTTCAGCGCCAGCAGCTCGCGGTGCGTGCCCCGCTCGACGATCCTGCCGTTTTTCACGACCAGGATGCAGTCGGCGTTCTGCACCGTAGACAGGCGGTGCGCGATGACGATGGAGGTGCGCCCGTGGACGATGGTGTCGATGGCGTGCTGGATCTTCTGCTCGGTCATCGTGTCGACGGAGCTCGTCGCCTCGTCGAGCACCAGGATCTTCGGGTCGGCCAGGATGGCGCGGGCGAAGCTGATCAGCTGCTTTTCGCCGGTGGACAGCAGGTCGCCGCCCTCCCCCACGTCGGTATCCAGGCCCTTTTCCAGGCGCTGCACTACCTCGGTGGCGGAGACGAGCTCCAGCGCGCGTTCGATCTGTTCCTCCGTGGCGTTCGGATTGCCGTAGAGCAGGTTCTCGCGCACGGTGCCGGAGAAGAGATGCGGCGTCTGCAGCACGTAGCCGATGGCCGAGTGCAGCCAGAGCTGGCTGCGCTCGCGCGCGTCGCGGCCGTCGATCAGCACGCGGCCCTC
>CAMZIX010000095.1 GCA_947307375.1 uncultured Clostridia bacterium
TCGATGGCGGTGTTGCAGGCGGTGTCAAAGCCGATGGTGTAGTTGGTGCAGCCGACGTCGTTGTCGATCGTGGCGGGCACGCCGACCACGGGAACACCCAGGCGCGACAGCTCCAGCGCGCCGCGGAAGGTGCCGTCGCCGCCGATGGCGACGATGCCGTCCAGCCCCAGCATTTTACAGGTGGTGACCGCCTTCTGACGGCCTTCCTCGGTCATGAACTCCTTGCTGCGCGCGGTGTAGAGGATGGTGCCGCCGCGGGAGAGGATGTGGCCGACGCTCTCACTGGTGAGTTTGATGAAGTCGCTGTTGATCAGCCCCTGCCAGCCTCTGCGGATGCCGATGCATTCGATGCCGTAGAAGGCCGCCGTGCGGACCACGGCGCGGACGGCCGCATTCATGCCGGGCGCGTCGCCGCCGCTGGTCAGAACGCCGATTCTTTTGATTGTACTCATGATTCAGCCTCCTCTTTGTATGTCGGTGTTCGCCGTTTTTTATTTATTGTATCACGCCTGCGCGCGCATGAAAAGACAAATTATTCGTCTCCGTCGATTTTTCCGCTCTGCCTTGCGTGCTCCAGCCAGAGCCGCATCGCTCGGACGGCGCGGTCCAGGGCCTCGAGCTTGTCCAGGATGCGGTCAAAGTCCTCCCGTTCCGCCTCGCTGACGCGGCCGTCGACGGAGATGCCGATCAGGCGGTTTTTCTCCTCCTCCATCGCGTGGAGCGCGGCCAGGGTCTCCACCGTGACCTCCGCCAGGTTCTTGAGCCGCACCTCCTGCTCGTACTTCATGCCGATCGGGCACTCGTGCGTGCAGAAATAGTTGCTCAGCTCCGGGTTCCGGTAGCAGCTCTCCATGGCCAGCACCTCGTCCGGATGCGGCGCGGACCGGCCGCTCTCGATCTTCTCGATCCGCTCGGGGCTGAGGAAGACCAGCGCCTCCGAAGCGGCCTCCCGTGTGAAGCCGAGCTTCTCCCGGCTGAGCTGATAGACGTTCTTGTTTTCTCTTGTCGAGCGCTTTCCCATGGCGGCCTCCCAGGACGAAGATTGGATGACAACAGTATACACGATAATTTGCCGTTTTGGAAGAATTATCGGCGTATATTATGCTCCGGCCGTCATGGAAAAAGAGCAGGGGAGGCCGTATCATGGAAGCACAGGGGAACAAAGGCCGTCCAACAGGGGACGGCGAAGATTGAGAAAGGAGGTTCCCATGGAATCCAGCACCTACATCCTGCTCGCCGCGGCGGCTGCCGCCTTGCTTGCCATCCTCATCAGCGGCTATGTCAAGGCTCCGCCCGACAAGGCCTACATCATCTCCGGCATCAAAAAGACGCCGAAGATCCTGATCGGCCGCGCCGGCATCAAGCTGCCCTTCTTCGAGAGAAAGGACACGCTGGTGCTCAAGCAGATCAGCATCGACATCAAGACCAACGGCTATGTCCCGACGCAGGACTTCATCGGCGTGGACATCGACGCCGTCGCGAAGGTCCGGCTGAAGACCGACCCCGAGGGCATCAAGATCGCGATGAAGAACTTCCTGAACCTCAGCGAGGATCGGATCGCCGTCGCGCTGACCGATTCCCTGCAGGGCAACATGCGTGAGATCATCGGGACGGTCAAGCTCAAGGAGCTCAACACCGACCGCAAGAAGTTCGGCGACGAGGTCCAGGCCAAGGCGCAGACCGACATGAACGCCCTCGGCGTGGAGATCATCTCCTGCAACATCCAGAAGATCGAGGACGAGAAAGGCCTGATCGTGGCCCTCGGCCAGGACAACATGAGCCAGATCCAGAAGGACGCGTCCATCGCCAAGGCCCAGGCCGAGCGCGACGTCGCCATCGCCGAGGCCGAGGCCAAGCGCATGGCCAACGAGGCCCAGGTCGCCGCCGAGACGGAGATCGCCTCCCGCCGCAACGAGCTGCGCATCCGCCAGGCCGAGCTCAAGCGCGAAAGCGACGTGAAGCAGGCCGAGGCCGACGCCGCCTACGAGATCCAGCAGCAGGAGCAGCGCAAGACCATCGAGGTCACGACCGCCAACGCCAACATCGCCAAACAGGAGCGCGAGATCGAGCTGCGCCGCAAGGACGTCGAGGTCACCGAGCAGACGCTCGAGGCCGAGATCAAGAAAAAGGCCGAGGCCGAGAAGTTCGCCCGCCAGCAGAAGGCGGAGGCCGAGCTCTTCGAGCGCCAGCGCAAAGCCGAGGCCGAGAAGTTCGAGCGCGAAAAGGCCGCCGAGGCCAGGCGCGTCCAGGCCGAAGCCGAGCTCTTCGCCCGCAAGACCCAGGCGGAGGCCGAGCTCTTTGCCAAAACGCAGGAGGCCGAGGGCATCCGCGCCGTCGGCGAGGCCGAAGCCAGAGCCATCGAGGCCCGGGGCATCGCCGAGGCCGAGGCGCTGGAGAAGAAGGCGGAGGCCATGAAAAAGTACGGTCAGGCGGCCATGATCGAAATGATCGTCAACGCCCTGCCCGAGATGGCGGCGGCGATCGCCAAGCCTCTCGAGAGCATCGACAAGGTCACCATCATCGACGGCGGCAGCGGCGAGCCCGGCGTGAACAGCGTCGGCGGCTATGTGCCCTCGGTGCTCGCCCGGACCATCGAGACCATGAAGGAGGTCACCGGCCTGGATCTGGTCGACGTCATGCGGGCCGAGACCTACGACGCGAAGGTCAACCGCAACGTTACCGTCAGCGGACTCGACGCCGAGACGGTCAAAAACATCGTCGAGTAAGAAAGGAAACAACCGTGAAAGAGTATAAAGTGATCAAGTGCAGCCAGCCCAAGGCCGAGTGCATCATGAACGACATGGCCGAGCGCGGCTGGAGGGTCGTCAGCGTGACCTATTGGGCCTACTGGTGGATCCATCTGCTGATCACCTTCGAGCGGGACAGATAAGCCCCCGGACGCAGCAGGAGCCGCACCCCCGTGCGGCTCCTGTTTTCTTTCCCGCGGCCGCATTTCTCCTGTCGACAAGCGGGGCGATTTATGTTATATTTTTACTGATCGAAAAACGACCTGCGGGGTCGACAGAGAAACGGGAGGATCAGGCAATGGCGCAGATGGATGGCAGCAAGGGTTTCCGCACCCGCTTTGCACGGCACGAGACGGAGCTCCGTCAGCTCTTTTTCAAGCTCTATCACAACGACGAACAGGCCTGGTCCTATTTTGCCGGCATGCTCCGCCGCATGTGGGATGCGCGCGGGGAGCAGCTGCGCGCGCTGGATGCCGCCCGGGAGAGCGATCCCTCCTGGTACAAGGGGCACGAGCTGGTGGGCATGCTGATGTACGTCGGTCCCTTTGCCAAAACGCTGAACGGTGTGCGGGAAAAGCTCGATTACATCGAGGACTGCGGCGTCAACTACCTGCATCTGATGCCCCTGCTGGAGAGCCCCGCGGGCCGCAGCGACGGCGGCTACGCCGTGTCCGACTTCCGAAAGGTGCAGCCGGAGCTCGGCACGATGGAGGACCTGTCGGCGCTGGCGGACGAGTGCCACCGGCGCGGCATCTCCCTGTGTCTCGACTTCGTGATGAACCACACCAGCGAGGACCACGCCTGGGCGAAGGCCGCCCGCGCCGGCGACCGCGCCATGCAGGAGCGCTACTTCTTCTTCGACGACTGGGAGCTTCCCTATCAATATGAGATCCACGTGCCGCAGGTCTTCCCGACCACAGCGCCGGGCAATTTCAGCTGGTGCGAAGAGGCCGGCAAGGTCGTCATGACCACCTTCTACCCCTATCAGTGGGATCTGAACTACGCCAATCCGGCGGTGTTCAACGACATGACGGAAAACATGCTCTACCTCTGCAACCGGGGCGTGGACATCATCCGCCTGGACGCCGTGCCCTACATCTGGAAGGAGCTCGGCACGAACTGCCGCAACCTCCCGCAGGTGCACGATCTGGTGCGCATGATGCGCATCGTCTGCGAGATCGTCTGCCCGGGAACGCTGCTGCTGGGCGAGGTCGTGATGGAGCCAAGCAAGGTCGTGCCCTATTTCGGCACGGTGGACAAGCCGGAGTGCCATCTGCTCTATAACGTCACCACGATGGCTAGCACCTGGCACACCGTGGCCACGAAGGACGTGCACCTGCTGCGCCACCAGCTGGGCCAGGTCTTCGCGCTGCCGAAGGAATACGGCTTCCTCAACTATCTGCGCTGCCACGACGACGTCGGCTGGGGACTGGATTACGCATACCTCAACCGTTTCGGCATGGAAGAGGTGCCCCACAAGAAGTTCCTCAACGACTACCTGACCGGGAGATGGTCCGGCAGTCCCCCCCGCGGCGAGCTCTACAACGACGATCCGCGCCTCGGCGACGCGCGGCTCTGCGGCACGACGGCCTCGCTCTGCGGCGTGGAGTCCGCGCGCAGAGAAGGCAACGGCTACAAGCTCGACTGGGCGCTGCGCCTGGATCTGACGCTGCATGCCTATATGTTCACGCTCAGCGGCATCCCGGTGCTCTACAGCGGCGACGAGATCGCCCGGGAGAACGACTACGGCTATCACGGCGACCCGCTCAAGGCCGCCGACAGCCGCTATCTGCACCGCGGCGACATGGACTGGGAGGCCGCCGAAAAGCGGCATGACCCGGACACGCCGGAGGGGAGGATCTTCACCGGCATCCGGCGGCTGGAGGAGCTGCGCGCCGACCATCGTGTTTTCGACGGCATGGCGGACGTCTGGATCCTGGACGTCCGGGACGACAGCGTGCTCGGCGTCGGCCGCTATTACCAGGGCGAAAAGCTGCTGGGGCTCTTTAACTTCAGCGAGTGGGAAAAGACCGTCTCCGTCAACGAGCTCGGCGAATATACCGATCTGCTGAGCGGGGAAGCGGCCGACAAGTTCCGGATCACGCTGCCCTCCGGCGGCTTCCGCTGGCTGCTCTGCGACTTTGAAAAGAAACAGGCGTGAATCAAAAAGCGATAAAAAAACAAAACGGATCTGTTTGCGCAGCAAACGGGATACAAAAAAACGACGTGTTGAAACACGTCGTTTTTTATTGGTGGACGATACAAGACTCGAACTTGTGACCTCCCGCACGTCAAGCGGATGCG